>NZ_JAAPBF010000124.1 GCF_022695985.1 Streptomyces sp. NP-1717
GCCGAAGGACTCTTCCTCGTCACGTCCGAAGCTGAGGACCTCGTCCTCGCGCAGCCGGCGGAGCGACCGCCAGATGCTCGACTTCACCGTGCCGACACTGATGTCGAGGATGTCCGCGATCTCGGGATCGGTGCGGCCCTCGTAGTAACGCAGCACCAGCATGGTGCGCTGGGTCTCGGGAAGGCGCGAGAGCGCCTGCCAGAGCACCGTGCGCAGCTCCGTGCCGCGCATCGCGTCGGTGTCGCCGGCCGTCTCCGGCAGCTCCTCCGTCGGGTACTCGTTGAGCTTGCGCCTGCGCCACGCGCTGATGTGCAGGTTGGTCATCGTGCGGCGGAGATAGCCGCCGACGGCCGCCTTGTCGCTGATCCGGTCCCAGGCGCGGTACGTGGAGAAGAGCGCGCTCTGGAGCAGGTCCTCCGCCTCGAAGCGGTCACCGGTCAGGTGGTAGGCGGTCGCGTACAGAGAGGCCCTGCGCTCCTGGACGTAGGCCGTGAACGCCGTCTCGGCGTCCGTGACCTCCGTCACCGCGGTGCGCTCCCCCGTGGCCTCTCCGTACGCCGTTCCCTCGTTCCCCCGTGCCCCGGCGTTCTCCGCCGTGGTCCTGCGCGCCGCCTCGACCACCGCGATGTACGGCGGTCGGTGCTGACGCCCGGCGCCGCGAACGCACCCCCGCCCGTTCACGGCGCCGGACTTCTCGGTGCTCCGTGCGACGTCGTGGAGACGCGTGATTACTGCGCTAGAGGTCGTGCTGTGCAGTGAGTTCATCTCGCGCCCCCCGTCGGCTGGAGTCTGCTTGTTTCCGTCTGCCAAAGAGATTGCCGGGCCAGTTTCATGGGCCTGTCCGCCGACTGTCACAGGCCTGTCACAGGGGTTATGGATCATGGCGGGAGATGTGGCGGAACTGTGGGAGCGCTCCGACTGTCGAACTGTGGTCCCCCCATGGGCCAGAATGACCTCTGTGCCTTTCCTGTTGCTGATCGAGGACGACGACGCCATCCGCACGGCCCTCGAACTCTCGCTGTCACGCC
The DNA here is from genome assembly GCF_022695985.1 of Streptomyces sp. NP-1717. Taxonomy (GTDB): domain Bacteria; phylum Actinomycetota; class Actinomycetes; order Streptomycetales; family Streptomycetaceae; genus Streptomyces. The sequence continues at coordinate 1,029 of NZ_JAAPBF010000124.1, forward strand.
AGGGCCACCGAGTGGCCACCGCGGCGACGGGAGAGGACGGCCTGAATCTGCTGCGAGAACAGCGGCCAGACCTGATCGTTCTGGATGTGATGCTGCCCGGTATTGACGGTTTCGAGGTCTGCCGCCGTATCCGGCGGACCGACCAGTTGCCGATCATTCTGCTGACCGCGCGCAGCGACGACATCGATGTGGTCGTGGGGCTGGAATCCGGTGCGGACGACTATGTCGTCAAACCCGTCCAGGGGCGGGTGCTCGACGCGCGTATCCGGGCCGTCCTGCGGCGCGGGGAGCGGGAGTCGACCGATTCGGCGACCTTCGGCAGTCTGGTCATCGACCGTTCCGCGATGACCGTCACGAAGAACGGTGACGACCTCCAGCTCACACCCACCGAGCTCCGGCTGCTCCTGGAGCTGAGCCGGCGGCCCGGACAGGCGCTGTCCCGGCAGCAGTTGCTGCGGCTGGTGTGGGAGCACGACTACCTGGGCGACTCACGGCTGGTCGACGCCTGTGTCCAGCGGCTGCGCGCGAAGGTGGAGGACGTTCCGTCGTCGCCGACGCTGATCCGTACGGTACGAGGCGTGGGATACCGGCTGGACGCGCCTTCGTGAGCGGCGCCGAACCCCCGGCCGGCGGACTCACCGACGGAGCGGACCCACCCGCCGGACCGGACGGCGCCGACAGCGCGGACGGCTCCGCGGCGGACGGGACGACCGGGCGGCGCACGCGCAAGAGGGCGATACTCGCCGGGCTGCGCTGGACGAGTCTGCGGCTGCGGCTGGTCGTCGTCTTCGGCGCCGTCGCGCTGACCGCCGCCGTCTCCGCGTCGGGGATCGCGTACTGGCTGAACCGCGAGTCGGTCCTCTCCCGTACGCAGACGGCCACGCTCAAGGAGTTCAAGCAGGAGATGCGGGACAAGGCCGCCCAGTTGCCACTGCGGCCGACCCAGCGCGAACTGGAGTACACGGCACGGCAGATGGCCGACGGCGGCTCGGGGTTCAGCGTGCTGCTGATCGGTGAGCGCGCCGAGGACAAGCCGGTGGTCGGCGTCTCCGACCAGGACGCGTTCACGCTGGACGACGTCCCCCAGTCGCTGCGGACCGCGGTGAACGAACGGCAGAAGGTCACGTCGGGCAACTCGTCGCCTTACCACGTCTTCTGGCAGCGCACGCAGCGCGGCGGGACGCCCTACCTGGTCGGTGGCACCCGCATCGTCGGGGGCGGGCCGACCGGTTACGTCTTCCTCTCGCTGGAACAGGAGCGGGAGGATCTCAACGCGCTGGCATGGTCGCTGGCGATCGCGACGGGCCTGGCGCTCATCGGGTCGGCCCTGCTCGCGCAGGCGGCGGCCACGACCGTGCTGAAGCCGGTGCAGCGCCTCGGCGACGCGGCGCGGCGGCTCGGCGAGGGCAAGCTCGACACCCGGCTGCGGGTGACGGGGACGGACGAACTGGCCGATCTGTCAAGGACGTTCAACAACGCCGCCGCCTCCCTCCAGAAGAAGATCGACGACATGAGCGCGCGCGAGGAGTCGAGCCGCCGCTTCGTCGCCGACATGTCGCACGAGCTGCGCACCCCGCTGACCGCGCTGACGGCGGTGACCGAGGTGCTGGAGGACGAGGCGGACACCTTCGACCCGATGATCGCGCCCGCCGTGACGCTGGTCGTGAGCGAGACCCGCAGGCTCAACGACCTGGTGGAGAACCTGATGGAGGTGACCCGCTTCGACGCGGGCACCGCCCGGCTGGTCCTCGACGACGTCGACGTCGCCGACCAGGTCACCGCCTGTATCGACGCGCGGGCCTGGCTGGACGCGGTGGAGCTGGACGCCGAGCGCGGCATGATGGCCCGCGTCGACCCGCGCCGGCTCGACGTGATCCTGGCGAATCTGATCGGCAACGCGCTCAAGCACGGCGGTTCGCCGGTGCGGGTGTCGGTGCGCACGGCCGGCCGGGAGCTGGTCATCGAGGTACGGGACAACGGGCCGGGCATCGCGGAGGACGTACTGCCGCACGTCTTCGACCGCTTCTACAAGGCGAGCGCGTCGCGGCCGCGGTCCGAGGGCAGCGGTCTGGGCCTGTCCATCGCGATGGAGAACGCGCACATCCACGGTGGCGACATCACCGCGGCCAACGTCCCCGGCGGCGGCGCGGTCTTCGTACTGCGGCTGCCGCACGAGATATCCGAGGACTCCTCCGAGGGGTTCCCGGACGGCTTCGACGACGGTCACGGTCATGACGGTCACGGGCACGGACGGGGAGAGGGAGACGGGGCGCAGTGAGGTCCAGGACACCGGCCGGGCGGTCTCTCGCCGTACTCGCGGGCGCGCTCGCGCTGGCGGGCCTCGCGGCGGGCTGCGGCATCAGGACGACGGCGGTGCCGGTGGACGCGGGCGCCGCGCCCTCGCGGGTGCCGTGCGAGGTGTCGGAGGGGAATCTGACCACCCAGGCGCAGCCGGGAGTGGCGGTCAGGGTCTATCTGGTGTGCGCGTCCGAGCTGACGCCGGTGGAGCGCGCCGCGTCCATCCCGGCCGAGAAGGCCCTCGGCGACCGCCTACAGGTGGCTCAGGCGCTCCTGGACGAGCTGGCGGAGGAGCCGCTGGGCACGGAGCGGGACGCGGGCTTCGAGTCGTACGTACGCGGGCCCCTGACGGTCTCCGGGGCGCGCGCCGGCGATCCGCTGGGGACGCTGCGGCTGAACCGCCAGCCGGAGGACCTGCCGACGGCCGCGCTGGCGCAGATCGTGTGCACGCTCATCGAGGGCGCGGCGACGGACGGTTCGGTGGTGCTGGGCGGGCCGGGGTCGTACGGCGCGCGCGGGTACCGGTGCGACGACGACACCAAGCGCAGCCCCGAGTCGGCCCTCCCGACGACGGGTCCGCTGCCGTCCGCTTCCTGAGGAGGCGGGCCCGGCGGCAGGACGGACCCGGTGTACGGGGCCGGCAGGCGCCTTCCGGGTGACCCCCGTCTCACGTGGCCCTTCATTTGGAACTCCCCGGAACCGTTCCCGGCGGTGGCCGCGTCTTGGGGTTCGTGCAGCACCAAGGTTCGGGCGGCAGTGCCGCTTTCCGTTTCCGCGTGGCGGGGGTCGTCCTCCTCCTCGTGCATCTGCTGCTCGTCGCGTGGCTGACGTTGCGACCGCTGGACGTCGTGTGGATGACCGCGGCGAACTTCGAGCCGCTCGCGGGCATCAGGGCCGATCTCGCCATGGGGCCGCTCCAGGCCGTCCGGCGGATCGGCGAGGGGCTCCTGCTGCTGGCGCCCCTCGGGGTTCTCCTCCCCATGGCGGGGGGCCGGCTGACCGTCTCCCCCCTGGCCTCGCTGACCCGCACGATGGCCGCCGGCGCGTTCGTCTCGCTGGGGATCGAACTGCTCCAGACCGGGATCCCCGGCCAGGTCGTCGACGTGGACTCGCTGCTGCTCAACACGGTCGGGGTGGGGATCGCGCATCTGCTGTTCGTCCCGGCGGGACGGGCGAGACTGCGGCGCCGGCGCGGACGCGGACGGAGGCCGGCAACGGCGTCGGCCTCGCACGAGGCGGCGGCGGAGCCCCCGCGTGCGCTGCGGGAGAGGACTCCTCAGGGGTCTCAGGGGACGACCCCGACGATTACCAGGGTCGGTATCGCCCCGTAGAGCGACGCTTTGTCCTGCCGCTCCGGGCCACCATGGAGTCATCGGGAGCACAAGAAGAGGCTCCCGCCACGGACTCGCGAAGGAGCCCATCATGTCCGCGATTGCCCGCCCGAGTCAGGGACGCATGATCGGTGGAGTGTGCGCGGCGCTGGCTCGGCGCTTCGGCACCTCCGCGAACACGATGCGTGTGATCTTCCTGGCCTCGTGCCTGCTGCCCGGCCCGCAGTTCCTGCTGTACCTGGCGCTGTGGGCGTTCCTGCCGAACGAGAAGCGCGCGACGGCCACGGCGTGGTAGGCGCGGCTTCCGGGAACTGCCGGTTCGTCCTCAATCGCCGGACGGGCTCTGATGAGCCCGTCCGGCGATTGAGGGCACGACTTGGCGGCTAGCCGACCGGGAGGGTGCCCAGCGGGAGGCCGCCCAGCAGGCCCGTGAGGGGGTTGGCGGTCGTCGCGGCGGACAGCGCCGTGGGGGCGACCTGCCGGACCGTACCGACCCCGCTGCCGACGGCGTCCTGCGCGGCGGTCAGGCCCTCGGACGTCCCGTTGGGAAGGCCCTTGGTCAGCCCCTCGGTCGGCAGGGTCTTGGTGACGCTGTCGAGAGCGCCGCCCGCGTCGGGAACGGCGGGCGCGGCGGACGCGCTACCGGCTGCGGTGGCGGCGAAGGCGGCACCGAGAGCGGCGACGCCGAGAGTCTTGGCAGCGGTCTGCTTCATGAGGAATTACGTCCCTTGGGGAATGGGGGGATACGAGCGGCCCTGCAAGTTAGTCATCGCCGCGCGTCGCCCGCAAACACCCGGAAGCGAGCCGGAGGGTGTGTCCCGGCCCGCTTCCACAGGGCTGTGATCGTCTTACTCAGCCCTGAGACTCGCTGGTGGCGGCGGTCTGCTTGAACAGCCATTCGGATTTCAACTCGGCGTATCCGGGCTTGATCACGTCGTTGATCATGGCCAGTCGTTCATCGAAAGGAATGAATGCTGATTTCATCGCATTGACCGAGAACCACTGCATGTCGTCGAGCGTGTAGCCGAACGCCTCGGTCAGCAGCTCGAATTCACGGCTCATGCTCGTCCCGCTCATGAGCCGGTTGTCCGTGTTCACGGTCGCCCGGAAATGCAGTTTGCGCAGCAGGCCGATGGGGTGTTCGGCGATCGAGGCGGCGGCGCCCGTCTGGAGGTTGGAGCTCGGGCAGAGCTCCAGCGGGACGCGCTTGTCGCGTACGTAGGAGGCGAGGCGGCCCAGTGTCACCGAGCCGTCGTCGGCGACCTCGATGTCGTCGATGATGCGCACGCCGTGGCCGAGCCGGTCGGCGCCGCACCACTGGAGCGCCTGCCAGATCGACGGCAGGCCGAACGCCTCGCCCGCGTGGATGGTGAAGTGGTTGTTCTCGCGCTTCAGGAACTCGAACGCGTCGAGGTGGCGGGTGGGCGGGAAGCCCGCCTCCGCGCCGGCGATGTCGAAGCCGACGACGCCCGAGTCCCGGTAGCGGTTGGCGAGTTCGGCGATCTCCAGGGCGCGGGCCGCGTGCCGCATCGCGGTCAGCAGGGCGCCGACGCGGATCCGGCGGCCCGCCTGGCGGGCACGGCGCTCGCCCTCCTTGAAGCCCTCGTTGACGGCCTCCACGACCTCTTCGAGGCTGAGGCCGCCCTCCAGGTGCTGTTCGGGGGCGTACCGGACCTCCGCGTAGACGACACCGTCCAGCGCCAGGTCCTCCGCGCACTCGGCGGCGACCCGGAACAGCGCGTCGCGGGTCTGCATGACGGCGCAGGTGTGGGCGAAGGTCTCCAGATACCGTTCCAGCGAGCCGGAGTCGGCCGCTTCTCGGAACCAGAGGCCGAGCTTGTCGGGCTCGGTCTCCGGAAGGCCCTCGTAGCCCGTCTCACGGGCGAGTTCGACGATCGTGCCGGGGCGCAGGCCGCCGTCGAGATGGTCGTGGAGGAGCACCTTGGGGGCGCGGCGGATCTGGTCGGCCGTAGGAGGTCGGTAGGTCTGGCTCGTCATCTGCGCACCTTATAGCCTACGCGCGTAGATCACCTCTCGCCGATACGTAACAGTGACCGTGCGTACGGGTGGCGTACACCTCTCCTTCTGAGACTGTTCTGCTATGGGACAGCAGGCGGTTCCCGGCCCGGGCGGGCGCGTGCCGGGGCGTGGCGCCGGGGTGCGCGGACGTCGTACGGAGTCACAGGCACGGCTGGGGAAGGCGGTCTCCGCGCCGGCCTCGCCGCCGGAGGTGGGAGGGGTCGTTCTCGTGCTGCCGCCGGGCGAGCCGGTCTCCGCTCGCGGGCCCTCCACGGTCGCCTACGCGTCGATGCTGCCGCTGGCGCGGACGCTGGCCCGCGCGGGCGCCGCCGAGGGGCTGCTGGTGCACATGGTCCGTTACCGCTCGCGCGGCTGGAACGGCGCCGACGCGCAGCTGTCGGCGGACGCCGGGTGGGCGGCGACGGAGGTCGTACGGCGCTACGGCGACGTGCCGGTCTGTCTGGCCGGGCACGGCATGGGCGGACGCGCCGCGCTGCGGGCCGCCGGGCACCCGGCCGTCAGCTCGGTGCTGGCGATGGCGCCCTGGCTGCCGGACGGGGCGGCGGGCACGGAGCCGGAGCCGGTGACCCAGCTCGCGGGCAGACAGGTGCTGATCGTGCACGGCACCAACGACGAGCGCAGCGACCCCGAGTTGTCCCTCCGGCTCGCGGAGCGGGCCCGGAAGGCCAACCGGCACACCTGCCGCTTCGAGGTCCACTCCGACGGGCACGCGCTGCGCCAGCACCACAGTGAAGTCCTGGCGCTGGCCAGGGACTTCGTCCTGGGGGCGCTCCTGTCGCGTACCTACTCGCGCCCCGTGGCCGACGCGCTGGCCGCGCCGCCGCCGCTGGGTCTGCGGATGCCGCTCGCGGCGGGCTTCGGGCGGTCGCTGCGGCCGTAGGACGTGTTGCGAAAGTAGCGCCGTCCGCCCGTAGGGCGGGGCTCGCGGCGTCCGGTGCGTGCGATCGCAAGGCGGAGGATCGTGCTTGTGGATGGACCGGCCGTACGTGGACGACTCCGACAACGCGGTGAGCGTGCGTGCCGGGCGCCGCGAGCCAGGCGGGACTTTCGAAACACGGCCTGGACCTCAACCGGGGTCAGCCGGGCAGCAGATGGCCCCGGCGGGAGAGCAGGAAGCGTTTGAAGGCGGCCACCGGCGGGGTGTCGGGGTGGCCGTCTAGCCATGCGACGCCGACCTCGCGCACGGCGCGCGGCGCGGTGACCGTCAGCTCCACGACGCCGGGGCGGGCCACGGCCGGGGGCGGCAGCAGCGCGACGCCGAGGCCCGCCGCGACCAGGCCGCGCAGGGTCTCGGCCTCCTCGCCCTCGAAGGCGACGCGCGGCCGGAATCCGGCGGCCTCGCAGAGGTCGTCGGTGATCCGGCGCAGCCCGTAGCCCGGTTCGAGGGTCACGAACGTCTCGTCGGACGCCTCGGCGAGACGGATGCGCCGGCGGCCGGCCAGCCGGTGGTCGTCGGGGACCACCAGACGCAGCCGCTGTTCGTCCAGGCGGCGGGCGACCAGGTCGGGGGCCTCGGGGACCGGGGAGGTGAGACAGAGGTCCAGATCGCCCGCGCGCAGGCGTTCGAGCATGGCCTCCCCGTAGTTCTGGACGAGCTGGAAGCGGATGCGCGGATGGTCGGCGCGGAAGGCGCGGATCAGTTCGGGGACGGTCTCGGAGCCCATGGTGTGCAGGAAGCCGAAGGCGACCTTGCCCGACGCGGGGTCGGCGTCCGCCCGTACGGCCTCGGCCGCCCGTTCGACCTCGGCGAGCGCGCCTTCCACGGAGGTAAGGAAGGCGCGGCCGGCGGGGGTGAGCGAGACGGTACGGCCCTTGCGGGCGAACAGCGCGACACCCAGGTCCTGTTCGAGCCGGACCATCGCGCGCGAGAGCGTGGACTGCGGGACGTTCATGTCCTGTGCGGCGCGGGTGACGTGTTCGTGGCGCGCGACGCCCGCGAACTGGGCCAGCCGGGGCGCCAGCAGCGCGGACCAGGACTCGGGGTCTAGACCGGCGGTGGGCGGCGCGGTCGACGCCGTGCCCGGCGGCGTGGCGGCGGCCGGGATCGACGGCGCGATGTCTTGTGCGTAACTGCTTGATGACAGCCGGGGCCTGGGCCTGCGTTGATGCACCATGGGAACGATTATGACGATTCCATGCATTGGACGCATGAGATGGGTGTCCGTACGTTCGTCGTATGCCCTACGTCAGTACCAAGGCGCCCGTCACCACGGGTGCCCTCGCCTCCGCGCCCGCGACGTCCCCGCCCGCCGAATCCCTGTCCCCCGGCCGGCCCGGCTACCGGCGCATGAGCCTCGGTCTCTTCGCCGCAGGGGTCGCGGCCTTCGCGCTGCTCTACTCCACACAGGCGCTGCTGCCCGCCATCTCCGCCGACTTCGGCGCGACGGCCGGGCAGGCCAGCTGGACGGTGTCGGCGGCCACGGGCGCGCTCGCGCTGTTCGTACTGCCGCTGAGCGCGCTGTCCGAGCGCTTCGGGCGGCGCACGCTGATGACCGTCTCGCTGACGGTCGCGGTCGTCGTCGGTCTGCTCGTGCCGTTCGCGCCGGATCTTCAGTGGCTGATCGCGCTGCGCGCGGTCCAGGGCGCGGCGCTGGCCGGGCTGCCCGCCTCCGCGATGGCGTATCTCGCGGAGGAGGTACGGCCCAGGGCGCTGGTCGGCGCGATCGGACTGTTCGTCGCGGGCAACAGCATCGGCGGTATGAGCGGCCGTATCGTGGCCGGCTGGATCAGCCAGCTGTGGGGCTGGCGGGCCGGGCTCGCGGCGATCGGGCTGATCGCCCTGGTGTGCGCGGTGGCCTTCCGCGTACTGCTCCCCAGGGCGCGGCACTTCACGCCCGGAACGCTCAACCCGCGCGCGCTGGCGAGGACGGTGGGCCGTCATCTGGCCGATCCGCTGCTGCGCAGGCTGTACTCGATCGGCGCCCTCTTCATGACGGTGTTCGGCGCGGTGTACACGGCGATCGGGTTCCGGCTCGTGGAGGCGCCGTTCAACCTCCCGCAGGGTGTGATCGGTTCGATCTTCCTGGTCTATCTCGTCGGTACGGTCTCCTCGGCCGCCGCCGGGAAGCTGGTGGCGCGGCTGGGACGGCGCGGCGCGCTGTATCTGGCGGTCGGGACGACGACGGCGGGTCTGCTGCTGTCGCTGACCGATTCGCTCGTCGCCGTACTGCTCGGGCTGGTACTGATCACGGCGGGCTTCTTCGCGGGCCACGCGGTCGCCTCGTCGGCGGTGAGCCGTACGGCGAAGACGGGCCGCGCGCAGGCGTCGGCGCTCTACCAGAGCGCGTACTACGTGGGCAGCAGCGCCGGCGGCACGCTGGGCGCCGTGGCGTTCCACACGGGCGGCTGGGGCGCGACGGTGGGGCTCGGACTGCTCGCGGTGCTCGGGGTGGTCTCGGTGACGCTGTACGGGACGCACGCCGCCCGCGTGGAGGAGCGGGCCCTGGCGGCGGCGGCCGGGCGGTAGCACCGGCGCCGGGCGCCCCCGAACGGGGCCGGGCCACCAGGCGCTCCCCGCGCGGACCAGGCATTTCTCTTCGTGGCGGGTCGATTGTCAGTGGGCTGCGGTAGCTTCCGTGGGACTGGGTTCGAAGGGCTACTGGGGTGACCACCGATGAGTGATACGGCTACGACACAGGATCTCGACTCCCGGCTGGAGAAGCACCGTACGGAGCTGACCGGCTACTGCTACCGGATGCTCGGCTCGGCCTTCGAGGCCGAGGACGCCGTACAGGACACGATGGTCCGCGCCTGGCGCAGCTTCGACAAGTTCGAGGGCCGGTCGTCGCTGCGCTCATGGCTCTACCGCATCGCGACGAACGTGTGTCTCGACATGCTCAACGCGGGCAACCGACGTGCCAGGCCGATGGATCTCAGTGAGGCGACCCCCGTGTCCCAGGCGAAACTGAACTCACGACCGGAGGTCACCTGGCTGGAGCCGGTCCCCGACGGCCGGGTCCTGCCTTCGGTGGTCGACCCCGCGGAGACGGCGGTGGAGCGGGAGACGATCCGGCTCGCCTTCGTCGCCGCCCTCCAGCATCTGCCGCCGAAGCAGCGTGCCGTGCTGATCCTGCGCGAGGTGCTGGCGTGGAAGGCGAGCGAGGTCGCCGAGCTGCTGGAGACGACGGTCGCCTCGGTCAACAGCGCGCTCCAGCGCGCCCGCGCGACGATCGCCGAGTCCCAGCCGGCCCCCACCGACGCCTCGGACCCGCTCGACGAGGAGCAGAAGGCGCTCCTGGAGCGCTATGTGGCCGCGTTCGAGGGCTACGACATGAAGGCGCTGACCGCGCTCCTGCACGAGGACGCGACGCTCTCCATGCCCCCGTACGACCTGTGGCTGCGCGGGCACGACGACATCGTGGGCTGGATGCTCGGTGTCGGCGAGGTCTGCCGCGGCTCCCGGCTGGTGCCGACGGTCGCCAACGGCACGCCCGCGTTCGCGCACTACCACCCGGCCGCGGACGGCGAGGGGTACACGCCGTGGGCGCTCATGGTCATCGAGATCGAGGAAGGCAGGGTCAGGGGGATCACGTCGTTCCTGGACACCGAGCGGTGGTTCCCGCTGTTCGATCTCCCGGCGCGCCTGGAGAAGGACGGGAGCCCGGCCTGAGTTCCGCCTGAGAGGGCCCGGCCGTACGCCCGGGGGCTGCGTTTGCTCCTGGGCGGGCCCCGGACCATGGTGGAGGTATCGGGGGTGTCGGCGGGAAGGGCACGATGACGCCAACCGAAACCGCCAGTGAGAACCGGGTGCCGTGGCCGGAGGACGCCGCCGCGGCAGCGGGCTCGGCCAGAGTCACGGTGGACCCGCACGGCAATGTCACGGGGTGGAACGAGGGTGCTCGACGGCTGCTCGGCTATGCCTCCGAGGAGATCGTCGGCCGACCCGTGCGCGAGTTGCTCGCCGAGGGGCCGTCCGCCGAGTCGGTGCGGTTGGCCGCGTCACTGCGCCGGTGGGACGGGCCGGCGACGCTCCTCCACCAGGACGGTCACCGCCTCACCGTGCGCCTGCTGGCCCACCGCCGGACCCGGAACAGCGTCGACGCCGACAGTGACACCGGCGAAGGCGGGTGGTTCCTGTTCTCCGCCATCAGCCCCGGGACGTCGCCCTCGAAGGACGACGAGCTGGTGAAGTGGGCGTTCGCCGGATCCCCGACCACGGCCGCGCTCTACGACACCCATCTGCGGCTCCGGCTGGCCAACGCGGACATGGAACGGGTGATCGGCCTGTCCCAGGAGGTGATGCGGGGCCTGCGCGTCTCGGAGATCGTGGCCGACCCGCAGGCCGCGCGGACCGAGCGGCACATGCGCCGGGTGCTGGAGACCGGCGAGGAGGAACACGTGGAGGTGACGCTGCGCCTGGCGGGCCACCCGGGCGAGAGCACCTGGACGATCTCTCTCCTGCCCGTCCGGGACGGCGGGGGGACGTTGCGCGGAGTGCTCCTGTCCGCCCAGGACATCACCGAGGAACACCTCGCCCGCAACCGTCTCGCCCTCCTCAACGAGGCCAGCATCCGGATCGGCAGCACGCTGGAGGTCCCCCGCAGCGCACAGGAGCTCGCCGATGTGGCCGTCCCGCAGCTCGCCGACTTCGCCACCGTCGACCTGCTGCCGTCCATCGAGGACGGCGAGGACCTGCGCGCCGGTCCGCTCAGCAGCCCCGTCAGACTGCGCCGGATCGCCTGCCGGTCCGTCCTGGAGGGCTGCCCCGAGGCCGTGGTCCCGCAGGGCGAGGTGGCCACCTACCCGGAGGGCTCACCCGCCGCCGAGTGCCTGGCCACCGGCCGGCCGCTGATCCGGAAGGTGACCCCCGACGCCCTGACCGCCTGGGAGAGCGATGCCCCGGAGCGGGCCAGGCGGGTACGGAAGTTCGGCTTCCACTCGGTGCTCGCCGTACCGATGCGCGCCCGTGGCATCACCCTCGGCGCCGTCACCTTCTCCCGCCACCGGCGCCCGGAGCCGTTCGAACAGGACGATCTGCTGCTGGCCGAGGAGATCACCGCGCGGGCCGCGGTCTGCATCGACAACGCCCGCCGCTACGGGCGCGAGCGCCGCACCTCCCTGACTCTCCAGAGCAGTTTCCTCCCGGGACGGCCGCCCCGGCAGGCCGCGGTCGAGATCGCCTCCCGCTATCTGCCCGCCAGCGCGCGGGCGGGCGTCGGCGGCGACTGGTTCGACGTGATCCCGCTCTCGGGCGCCCGCGTCGCCCTGGTCGTCGGCGACGTGGTCGGCCACGGCATCCCGGCGTCGGCCGCCATGGGACGGCTGCGCACCGCCGTCCGTACCCTCGCCGACGTCGATCTCCCGCCCGACGAGCTGCTGACCCATCTGGACGACCTAGTGATCCGCCTGTCCGCCGAGGCCGACAACGCGGAGGTCCCCTCCGGCGACATCGGCGCCACCATGCTGTACGTGGTCTACGACCCGGTCACCCGGCTCTGCACCCTGGCCCGTGCCGGGCATCCGGTACCCGCGCTGATGACCCCGGACGGCGCGGTCGAGTTCCTCGACGTCCCCGTGGGTCCGCCGCTGGGCGTCGGCGGCCTGCCCTTCGAGACCACCCAGCTGGAACTGCCCGTGGGCAGCGTCCTCACGCTCTACACCAACGGTCTCGTCCAGGCCCGCGACCGTGATCCGGAGGAAGGCGCCGACACGCTGCGCGAGGTGCTGGCACGCTCCCCCGGGTCCCTGGAGGAGACGTGCGACACCGTGCTCCGGACGCTTCTCCCCGACCCGGACCGACCGGCCGACGACGTGGCTCTGCTGATGGCCCGTACCCGCGCCATGGACGAGGCCCACGTCGCCACCTGGGACGTGCCGCACGAGGCCGCCGCCGTCGCCAAGGTCCGCAAGGACGCGTGCCTGCAGCTCGACGCCTGGGGGCTGGAGGACGCGGTGTTCATCACCGAGCTGGTGGTCAGCGAGCTGGTCACCAACGCGATCCGCTACGGCGAGGCCCCCATCCGCCTCCGGCTGATCCGCGACCGCAATCTGATCATCGAGGTCGCGGACGGCAGCAGCACGGCGCCCCATCTGCGCCGCGCCCGGGTCTCCGACGAAGGCGGCCGCGGGCTGCTCCTGGTCGCGCAGCTGACGCAGGGCTGGGGCACGCGCCAGACGTACACCGGCAAGACGATCTGGGCCGAGCAGAGCCTCACGCCCGTCTGACCAGCGGTGGGTCGGGGCCCGTTTCGGCGGGCCCACCGGCCTGGACCGGGCCGCCGACGGGCCCGCCGGCCCCGACGACGTCCGTCAGACCGACGAGTTCCAGCAGCAGCAACAGCTCGGGGCCCGCGCCGCTCAGCCGGATCCGGCACCCGCGCCTGCGCGCGACGAGCTGCAGTCTGGCCAGGGCGTTCACGGTCACGGCGGTCGGCCTGCCGAGCGCGCCGACGTCGCAGACCGCGTCGGTGGCGTCGCTGTCTCTCAGCCGTGCGGCGAGCTGGTCGCAGAGCTGAGGGACATCGGCCGCGGTGATCGGTCCGCGCAGGGCGAGGAGGATCGTCTTGGTGGCTTCCACATCCATTGAGACCGGCGGGGCTGCCGGAACTCATCGAGGTGCGCCGGACACGGTCCGTACTCGACCGCCGGACGGGCCCGGGACACGTCCGGCCGGCGGGTGGGTGTCCTCGATCGCCGGGCGGGCTCCAACTGCCCGCCCGGCGGGCCCGGTCGAGCCTGTCAGGCGATCCGGTCGAGGACGATCGGGGCGGCGGTGAACGCCGTCCCTGCCGGGGCGATGTCGTACGCCGACGCCAGCGATTCGAGCGCGTAGCCGAACTTCTCCGGGGTGTCGGTGTGCAGCGTGAGCAGCGGCTGCCCCGCCGTCACGGTGTCCCCCGGCTTGGCGTGCAGCTCCACACCGGCGCCCGCCTGCACCACGTCCTCCTTGCGGGCGCGGCCGGCGCCCAGCCGCCAGGCTGCGACGCCGACGTCGTACGCGTCGAGCCGGGTCAGCACTCCGGAGGACGGCGCGGTGACCACTTGGTGCTCGCGGGCCACCGGGAGAGCCGCGTCCGGGTCGCCGCCCTGGGCCGCGATCATGCGGCGCCAGACGTCCATTGCCGAGCCGTCGGCCAGGGCCTTGGCCGGGTCGGCGTCCCGCAGACCGGCCGCGTCGAGCATCTCGCGCGCCAGGGCGAGCGTCAGCTCGACGACATCGGCCGGGCCGCCGCCCGCGAGGACCTCGACCGACTCGCGTACCTCCAGGGCGTTGCCCGCGGTGAGGCCGAGCGGGGTGGCCATGTCAGTGAGCAGCGCCACGGTGCGTACGCCGTGGTCGGTGCCGAGGCCGACCATCGTCGAGGCCAGTTCGCGCGCGTCCTCGACGGTCTTCATGAAGGCGCCGGAGCCGACCTTGACGTCCAGGACCAGCGAGCCGGTGCCCTCGGCGATCTTCTTGGACATGATCGAGGAGGCGATGAGCGGGATCGCCTCGACGGTGCCGGTGACGTCGCGGAGCGCGTACAGCTTCTTGTCGGCCGGGGCGAGCCCGTCACCGGCGGCGCAGATCACGGCGCCGGCGGAGTCCAGCACCTCCAGCATCCGGGCGTTGGAGATCCGGGCCTGCCAGCCGGGAATGGACTCCAGCTTGTCGAGGGTGCCGCCGGTGTGGCCGAGACCGCGTCCGCTGAGCTGCGGCACGGCCGCGCCGCAGGCGGCCACCAGCGGGGCGAGCGGCAGCGTGATCTTGTCGCCGACGCCGCCCGTGGAGTGCTTGTCGGCGGTGGGGCGGGACAGCGAGGAGAAGTCCATGCGCTCGCCGGAGGCGATCATGGCGGCGGTCCAGCGGGCGATCTCCGTGCGGTTCATGCCGTTGAGCAGGATCGCCATGGCGAGGGCCGACATCTGCTCGTCGGCGACGTCACCGCGCGTGTAGGCGTCGATGACCCAGTCGATCTGCTCGGGGCTCAGCTCACCGCGGTCCCGCTTGGTCCGGATGACGGAGATGACGTCCATGGTGTTCCTCGGTTTCTAGGGGGTGTCTTGTCGATCGGACCGGATCAGGGAGCGCCCGCCGCACAGCGGCTGATGCCCGGACGCCGGTGCCGGGGACCGCGGCGGAGGCGGAGCCGTGCCGACCGAGGGCTGTACGGCACGGCACGGCGCGGTGCCGGGGACCGCGAGCCCGGCCCTCCGCCTTGCGACGCACCGCACCGACGAGGCATCAGCCGCTGCGCGGCGGGCGCCGGCGCCGCCGTGCGGGCGGACGACGCCATTCGCCGGACACGGCCCGGGGGGTGTCCGCGAAGCAGCGTCGTCCGCCCGTCAGGGCGGGGCCCGCGGCGGCTGGTGCGGTGCGTCGCAAGGCGGAGGACCGGCGTTGTGGATGGACCCGCAGTACTCGGCCGGGTCCCACAACGCGGCGAGGTGCCGTGCCAGGCGCCGCGGGCCAGGCGGGACTTCGCGGACACGCCCTAGGCGAGGTGCTGCGGGCCGAAGGCCTGGGGCAGCATCTCGGAGAGCGGGAGGACCCCCTCCGGGGTGTCCAGCAGCAGGCCGGGGCCGCCGAACTCGTACAGCAGCTGGCGGCACCGGCCGCACGGCACCAGGAGCGCGCCCCCGCCGTCCACGCAGGTGAAGTGCGTGAGGCGGCCGCCCCCCGTCGCGTGGAACGCCGAGACGAGCCCGCACTCGGCGCACAGGCCGAGGCCGTACGAGGCATTCTCGACGTTGCAGCCGGTGACCGTCCTGCCGTCGTCCGCCAGGGCGGCGGCGCCGACCGGGTAGCCCGAGTACGGCGCGTAGGCACGGGACATGGCGTCCCGGGCCGCCGCGCGCAGGGCCTCCCAGTCCACGCCGCCGGTGGCGGCGCCGGCGGCGGTCATGTGCCCTGGCCTCTGCGATACGCCATGCCGTTGGCCTTGGGCATCCGCAGCCGTTGTGCGGACAGGGCGAGGACGAGCAGGGTCGTCACGTACGGCGCGGCGTCGACGAACTGGCTCGGGACCTGGTCCACCAGGGCGTACCAGGTGAACAGCAGCGCCGAGACGACCGCCGAGATCACCGCGGAGACGTACTTGCGCTTGTAGAGCTGCCATCCCACGACGAGCACCAGCAGGATCGCCAGCAGCAGGAGCATGGCGTGCACGTTCTCGGCGCCGCCGCGCAGCTTGAGGCTGTCGGTGAAGCCGAACAGTCCGGCGCCCAGCGCCATGCCGCCCGGCATCCAGTTGCCGAAGATCATCGCGGCGAGACCGATGTAGCCGCGGCCACCGGTCTGGTTCTCCTGGTAGATGCCGGTGGCGACGATGGCGAGGAACGCGCCGCCGAGCCCCGCGAGTCCGCCGGAGACGGTGACGGCGATGTACTTGTACTTGTAGACGTTGACGCCGAGCGTCTCGGCGGCGATCGGGTTCTCGCCGCAGGAGCGCAGGCGCAGTCCGAAGGACGTACGCCACAGGATCCACCAGGTGGCGGGGATCAGCAGCAGGGCGACGATCGTCAGCAGGGACAGGCCCGTCACCAGACCGCCGAGCACACCGGCGATGTCGGAGATCAGGAACCAGTGTTTCTGCTGGAGATCGGCCAGCCCGTCGGCCAGTCCCGGAATGGTGATCTCGGTGATCGAGTCGATGCGTGGGGACTGCTTGGAGGAGCCGCCCGCCTCGTTGGCGAAGGTGAAGTTGGAGAGGTAGCGGGTCACGCCGACGGCGAGGATGTTGATGGCCACACCGGAGACGATGTGGTTCACGCCGAAGGTGACGGTGACGATCGCGTGCAGCAGACCGCCGAGCGCCCCGCCGAGTATGCCGAACAGGACACCGACCCAGGGGCCCCACTGGAAGCCGGCCCAGGCACCGAACCAGGTGCCGAGGACCATCATTCCTTCGAGGCCGATGTTGATGACGCCCGCACGCTCGGCCCACAGGCCGCCGAGTCCGGCGAGGCCGATGGGTACGGCGAGTTCGAGCGCGCCGGCCACCTGTCCTACGGAGGTGATGTCCTCGGCGCCGCTGATCAGCCGGACGAGGGAGATCAGCGCCAGTCCGCCGGCGATGATCAGCAGGATGACGGGCAGGGTGAGCTTGCGCCGCCCGCCGCCCTTCTTGGGAGCCGCGGTCGCTGCGGTAACGGTGCTGGTACTCACAGGGCAGCCCCCTTGTCGCTCTTGTCGTTCTGGTCGTTCCGGGAAAGGGATTCGGATTCGGTGCCGGGTCCGGAGCCCGGTCCGGTGCCGGGACCGGAGTCGGCCTCGGTCCGGATCGCGCCGCCCGCCGCGAGCTCCTCGCCGACCTTCTGCTGCTGGCGGCGGAGCCCGTAACGGCGGACCAGTTCGTAGCTGACCACGACCGAGATCACGATCAGGCCCTGCATGATCGTCGCGATCTCCTTCTCGTACCCGTACTGGTCGAGGGAGGCGGACGACTTGTCGAGGAACGCGATCAGCAGCGCGCTGAACGCGATGCCGAGCGGGTGGTTGCGGCCCAGCAGCGCGATCGTAATGCCGGTGAAGCCGATTCCGGTGGGGAAGTCGAGGCTGTAGGTGTGGGTGTCGCCCAGCAGCGTCGGCATTCCGACCAGGCCGGCGATCCCGCCGGAGATCAGCATCGACGTGAGGATCATCTTCTTGGCGTCGACGCCGGACGCCTGCGCGGCGCTCTCGCTGGCGCCGGTGGCGCGCAGGTCGAAGCCGAAGCGGGTGCGGCCGAGGACGAACCAGTAGATGACGCCGCAGAGCGCGGCGACGAAGGTGAAGCCGTAGATCTCGCCGGCCTCGGCGCCCATGGACAGTCCGGGGAACCAGGCGGACTCCGGGATCTCACCGGTCGTCAGGTTGTTGGAGCCGGGGGGCTGCTCACCGAAGTTCTTCGGCAGGATCAGCCAGGCGACGAGGCTGGTCGCGATCGAGTTGAGCATGATCGTGGAGACGACCTCGCTCACCCCGCGCGTGGTCTTGAGGATGCCCGCGATGCCGGACCAGAAGGCACCGACGAGCATCGCGGTTATGACGATGAGCGCGATCTGGAGCGGTCCCGGCAGGCTCACGCTGGCACCGACGAGCGCCGCCATCATCGCGGCGAGCCGGTACTGGCCGTCGACCCCGATGTTGAAGAGGTTCATCCGGAAGCCGACGGCGACGGCGAGCGCGGCGAGGTAGTACGTACCGGCCTGGTTGACGATCAGGACCTGTACGTCGACGTAGCTCGCCGACTCGAACATGATGCGGTACGGCTCCCACGGGTTGGTGCCCGAGACGAGCAGCACCACCGTGGTGAGGGCGATGGCGACGACCAGCGCGAGCACCGGGCCGGCCAGGCCCAGGATCAGCCGGTCCTTGTCGAACTTCTTCATCGGGCCTCGTCCTCCGGGGCTGCCTCGAGATGGCCGGTGGCGGCGCCGGTCATGGCGGTGCCCAGCTCCTCCGGGGTGATGGTCGCGGGGTCCGCGTCGGCGACGAGCCTGCCGCGGTACATCACGCGCAGGGTGTCGGAGAGGCCGATCAGCTCGTCGAGGTCGGCGGAGATCAGCAGCACCGCGAGTCCGTCGCGGCGGGCGGCCTTGATCTGGTCCCAGATCTGGGCCTGCGCGCCGACGTCGACGCCTCGTGTCGGGTGGGCGGCGATCAGCAGCTTGGGGCTGTGGCTCATCTCGCGGCCGACTATCAGCTTCTGCTGGTTGCCGCCGGAGAGGGAGGAGGCCGTGACGTCGATCCCGGGGGTGCGGACGTCGTACTCGACGACGATGCGCTTGGTGTCGGTGCGCGCCGCCTTGGGGTCGAGGAGTCCGCCCCGGCTGTTGGGGCGTTCGGTCACATGGCCGAGGATACGGTTCTCCCAGAGCGGCGCTTCCAGCAGCAGTCCGTGCCGGTGCCGGTCCTCGGGGATGTAGCCGATGCCGCCCTCGCGGCGCTTGCGGGTGGGCGCGTGCGAGATGTCGGCGCTGTCGAGGGTGATCACGCCGCCGTCCGGGTCGCGCAGACCCATCAGCGTCTCGATCAGTTCGGTCTGGCCGTTGCCCTCGACGCCCGCGATGCCCAGGACCTCGCCGCGGTGGATGGTGAAGCCGATGTCGGCGAGCACCTCGCGTACGACACCGTCGGGGTCGGTGACGGTCAGCCGCAGGTCGGCGACGTCGAGCACCGGTATGTCGGTGACGGTGGACTCGCGGGTCTCGGGCGAGGGGAGTTCGCTGCCGACCATGAGTTCGGCGAGCTGCTTGGTGCTGGTGTTCGCGGGGTCGGCCGTGCCCACGGTCGTACCGCGCCGGATGACGGTGATGTCGTCGGCGACGGACAGCACCTCGCCCAGCTTGTGCGAGATGAAGATGACGGTGAGGCCCTCGGCCTTGAGCTCGCGCAGGTTGTCGAAGAGCGCGTCGACCTCCTGCGGGACGAGGACCGCGGTGGGCTCGTCGAGGATGAGGATGCGGGCGCCCCGGTAGAGGACCTTGAGGATCTCCACGCGCTGGCGGTCGGCGACGCCGAGTTCTTCGACGAGGGCGTCGGGGCGCACCCCGAGCCCGTACGCGTCGGAGATCTCTCTGATCTTGCGCCGCGCCCCCTGGCCGATGCCGTAGAGCTTCTCGCCGCCGAGGACGACGTTCTCCAGGACGGTGAGGTTGTCGGCCAGCATGAAGTGCTGGTGCACCATGCCGATGCCGCGCGCGATGGCGTCGGCCGGGCTGTTGAAGGTGACCCGCGTGCCGTCGACGGTGATCGTTCCCTCGTCCGGCTTCTGCATGCCGTAGAGGATCTTCATCAGGGTCGACTTGCCGGCACCGTTCTCACCGACGAGGGCGTGGACGGTGCCCTTGCCGATGGTGATGGCGATGTCGTGGTTGGCCACGACGCCGGGGAACCGCTTGGTGATGCCGTGCAGTTCTACTGCGGGGGGACTGCT
>NZ_JAAPBF010000125.1 GCF_022695985.1 Streptomyces sp. NP-1717
TCGGCGGCCGACGTCCGGGCCGCCGCGCCAGAGCCCTGTTCCGCACCACCGTGGCCACGGCCGGACTCGCCCTCGTCGGATCGGCCCTGGCCCCCGTCACGGCGACGGCCGCCGCCGCACCCGCCGCCCGCCCCGTATCCGCCGACGGCTGCCGGCAGCCCGCACCCCAGCAGCCGGGCACCAGCCAGTTGCAGACCCTCGCGAGCGGCGGACTCTCCCGTACGTACCAACTCCACCTCCCCGCCGACTACACCCCGCGCCACGACTGGCCCGTCGTGCTCGCCTTCCACGGCCGGGGCAACACCGGCGTCGGTACGGAGGAGTTCTCCGGACTCTCCAACCTGCCCGCGATCGTGGCGTACCCCAACGGCGTGATCGGGACCGGCGACGGCGACCGGCAGGCCTGGCAGGGGGCACCGTACGCCGCGGCCGGCGTGGACGACGTCGCCTTCACCGGCGACCTCATCGACGAACTGCGGCGCACGCTCTGTGTGGACGAGCGGCGCGTCTACGCCACCGGCAAGTCCAACGGCGCGGGCCTCACCGGTCTGCTCGCCTGCCGGATGTCCGACCGGATCGCCGCCATCGCCCCCGTGGCGGGCGCCTTCTACCCCGGGACCGGCGAGAACTGCCGCCCCTCGCGCCCCGTCCCCGTCATCGACTTCCACGGCACCGGCGACGTCACCATCCCCTACGCGGGCGACCCCGACCGCGGACTGCCCGCCATCCCCGACTGGACCGCCGGATGGGCCGAGCGCAACGACTGCCGCTCGCGGCCGAAGACCAGCACGATAGAGCCGGACATCACCATCACCCGGCACAGCCGCTGCGACCGCGGCGCCGAGGTACGCCACGTCGCCATCACCGACGGCGGGCACACCTGGCCCGGCGCCGACAGCTACAGCGGTGGGGGATACGCCACCGAGACCATCGAGGCGCACGAGGTGATGTGGCAGTTCCTGCGCCAGTACCGGACCCCGAGATCCGACGTCCGCTGACGCGGGAACCACACAAGGAGAGCCGCTCATGAGTACCCCGACTCCCGCACCACCAGGCACGCCCGGCACACCGGGCACCACGGGCGAGACCCCCGCCGAGCCCCGGCTGCCGCTGATCATCCGCGCCATGGGCGTCATCGAACGCGCCGGCAACGCACTTCCGCACCCCTTCTGGCTGTTCTGGATCCTGTCCGGGATACTCGCCGTCGTCAGCGCCGTACTCGCGGCGGCGGACGTCTCCGTCGTCTCCCCGGCCGACGACAAGACCGTCGCCGTACAGAGCCTCCTCAGCGGCGACGGACTCGCCATGGCGGTCTCGACGATGATCGAGAACTTCGCCACGTTCCCGCCCATGGCGACCATCGTGGTCGTCATCATGGGTGTCGCCGTCGCCGAACGCAGCGGATTCCTCGCCGCGTTGATGAAGGTCGGTGTCTCACGCGTCCCCGCGTCGTGGGTCGTGTTCGCGGTGGCCTTCGCGGGCACCGTCGCCCACGTCGCCTCCGCCGCCGCCTACATCATCCTCGTACCGCTCGGCGGGCTGGCCTTCCGCGCGGTCGGCAAGTCCCCGATCCTCGGCGTCGTCGTCGCGTACACCGCGATCGCCTCCGGGTACGACGCCAGTCCGCTGCCCACCCCCAACGACGCCATCTTCGCGGGCATCACCACCGCCGCCGCGCAGATCGTCGGCGGTGACGCCGCGTACGTCTCCCCGCTGAGCAACTGGTTCTTCAACATCGCCTCCTCGTTCCTGCTCGCCGTCGTGATCACGCTGGTGACCAAGTACGTGCTCAGCAAGCGGCCCGACCTGGACGCCGACCCGGACGCCGACCTCGACGACCTGGGCCGGCTCACGCTCAGCGACCGCGAACGCTCCGCGCTGCGCCGCGCGGTGTACACCCTGCTGGCCGCCGGCGTCGTCCTGACCGCGGCGCTCCTGCCGGCCTCCTCGCCGCTGCGCGGTGAGGGCGGCAGCATCGTGGAGTCGCCGTTCCTGGACGGCATCGCGGCCGTCGTCGCCTTCCTCTTCGGACTGGTGGGCATCGTCTACGGCAGGCGCTCCGGCTCCATCAAGAAGGCCGCAGACGTCCCGAGGCTGATGGGCGAGGGCATCAAGCAGATGGCGCCCGTACTGGTGCTCTTCTTCGCGATAGCCCAGTTCCTGGCGTACTTCGACTGGACCGGCATCGGTGACGTGCTCGCCGTCAGGGCGGCCGAGGCACTCCAGTCCAGCGGGCTGCCGATCGTCGTCGTGTTCCTGATGATCCTGCTCCTGCTGACGCTGGTGAACGTGATGGTCACCAGCGGCTCGGCGATGTGGGCCCTGGCCGCGCCGGTGCTCGTCCCGATGCTCATGCTCGTGAGCGTGCCGGCGGAGACGACACAGGCACTGTTCCGGATCGCGGACTCCGGCTCGACGGCCATCACACCGATGAGCCCCTACTTCCTGATGGCGCTCGGCTTCCTCCAGCGGTACCGCAAGAGCGCGGGCATCGGCACGCTCGCGTCGTACACGCTGCCGCTCGCCGTCACGATGACCCTCGCCTGGACGCTGCTGTTCCTGGCGTGGTGGGCGCTCGGCATTCCGCTGGGGCCGGGCGCGCCGGTGCGCTGACCCCGTACAGGATCAGGGGGTGGCCCCGCCCGCGTACGGGCGGGGCCACCGGGGGACGCCGCCGATGGGCGGCGTCCACCGGCCCGTGTCCGGCTACCCGTCCGCGGCCGGGCCCGTCACCGAGGCCGGCGCCGGGGCGTAGCCGGTCGGGCGGGCCGTGAAGGTGCCCCGGCCCTGCGTCCGGCTGCGCAACCGTGTCGCGTAACCGAAGAGTTCGGCCAGCGGCACGGTCGCGGTGACCACGGTCGTACCGGCACGGGCGGTCGAGCCCGACACCCGGCCGCGCCGGGCCGCCAGATCACCGAGCACCCCGCCGACGGCCTCGTCGGGGACGGTGACGGTGACCTCGACCACCGGTTCAAGCAGCAGCATCGTGCCCGCCCGCAGTGCCTCGCGGAGCGCGAGCCGCCCCGCCGTGCGGAACGCCATCTCCGACGAGTCCTTGGAGTGGGTGGCCCCGTCGGTCAGGGTGACCCGTACCCCGGTCACCGGATGACCGCCGAGCGGTCCCTCGGCGAGCGCGTCCCGGCAGCCGGCCTCGACCGCCCGGACGTACTCCTGCGGTACCCGTCCGCCGACCACGGTCGACCGGAACGCGAACCCGCCCTCGCCGTCACGGGCGCCGCCGCCGGCGTCCGCACCGGACTCCGCCGCCTCCAACGGCTCGGTGTCGATGACGACATGGGCGAACTGCCCCGCCCCG
This sequence comes from Streptomyces sp. NP-1717, assembly GCF_022695985.1. GTDB lineage: Bacteria > Actinomycetota > Actinomycetes > Streptomycetales > Streptomycetaceae > Streptomyces. The sequence goes on from NZ_JAAPBF010000125.1 coordinate 3,317, forward strand.
CCGTCCTGCTTGACATGCCGGTACACCAGACCCGACACCCCGCGCGCGACGGTCTCCCGGTAGGCCACCCTCGGCCTGCCGACGCCGATCTCCAGCCCGTGGGCGCGGCGGATCTTCTCCACCGCGACCTCCAGATGCAGTTCACCCATCCCCGAGAGCACCGTCTGACCGGTCTCGGGATCGGTACGGACCACCAGCGAGGGATCCTCCTCGGCCAGCCGTGCCAGCGCCGACACCAGCCGGTCGACATCGGTGCGGCTGCGTGCCTCGACCGCGACGGAGACCACCGGATCGGCGACGGCCGGCGGTTCGAGGACCAGCGGAGCCGTCGGCACGCACAGGGTGGCACCCGCGCGGGCCGCCTTCACCCCGACGACCGCGACGATGTCCCCGGCCACCGCCCGGTCCACCTCCGCGTGGCGATCGGCCTGGACCCGCAGGATCCGGCTGACGCGCTCGGTACGCCGCGTCCCCACGTCCAGCACCGCCTCTCCCTTTCCGACCGTTCCCGAGTACACCCGCAGAAACGTCAACCGGCCCGTGGGGGTCGAGTTGACCTTGAACACCAGCGCCGCGAACGGGCCAGCCGGGTCGGCGGCCCGCTCCTGGACCGCGCCGCCGCGCGTACCGCGCACCGCCGGTACGTCCAGCGGCGACGGCAGATAGGCGACAACGGCCTCCAGCAGCGGCTCGATCCCCCGGTTGCGGTACGCCGAACCGCACAGCACCACGACACCCTCGCCGGTACGGGTCAGGTCCCGCAGCGCGCGGACCAGTGTCCGCGCGGAGAGCGTCGACTCCGCGCAGAACTCCTCCAGCGCGAGCGGATGCAGCTCCGCGACCGCCTCCTCCAGCAGCCCGCGGCGGCGCAGCGCCTCCGCCACCAGCGAGTCGGGCACCGGGCCCTCCTCGTACGCGTCCGTGTCGCCGGACCAGACGAGCGCGCGCATCCGGAGCAGATCCACCACGCCGGTGAAGCCGTCCTCCGTACCGATCGGCAACTGCACCACCAGCGGGGCCGGATGCAGCCGCTCACGGATCGACTCGACGGCCGCGTCGAGATCGGCCCCCGCGCGGTCCAGCTTGTTGACGAACGCGATACGGGGGACCCCGTGCCGGTCCGCCTGCCGCCACACCGACTCGCTCTGCGGCTCGACCCCCGCGACCGCGTCGAACACGGCGATCGCGCCGTCGAGGACGCGCAGCGAACGCTCCACCTCGTCGGCGAAGTCGACATGGCCGGGGGTGTCGATGAGGTTGAGCCGGTGACCGTCCCAGACACAGCTCACGGCCGCGGCGAAGATGGTGATGCCGCGGTCGCGCTCCTGGGAGTCGAAGTCGGTGACGGTCGTGCCGTCGTGGACCTCGCCACGCTTGTGGGTGGTACCGGTGAGATAGAGGATCCGCTCGGTGACGGTGGTCTTGCCGGCGTCGACGTGGGCGAGGATGCCCAGGTTCCGGACGGCGTCGATCGGGTTGGTGAGCGGAGTGGTGGGGTGACGGTGCACGTCGGTACGCACGGCCCGAGCCTTTCGGGATGATCCATGGAACAGGGCGACGCGATTGCCGGACGAAGCCCCCGACGCGGCGAGGCAGCCCTCATGGGCGAAGCCCAACGGGAATGCTCCTACGACGAGTTGACGGGTGATCAGGCGTTCGTCACGGACATCCGGGACCGGCCGCGCAGCCGGCGCCGGGCGTCGCGAGACACCAGGATCACCTCGTACCGTGCCGGGGGGACGACAACAGCGGTGCGGTGGCGCACGGCAGTTCTCCCCTCACTGGTCACGGTCCGCGCGCGGCGACGGTGTGCGGCGCGCGAGTTCGTGGCGAGTGTACGAGAGGTACGCGGCGGGGGCACCGGCTTTTCCCCCGGTGCGCGGCCCCGGACGCCGGCGGCTGGTATTCCTGCGGGGTACGGATCGACCGCCCGCCCGCGACAGGAGCACCATGTCGTCCCTCCCGCCCGACCTTTCGTCCGACACCACCTTCGCCGTCACCGGATCCACCGGCCGGCTCGGCGGGCGCGTGGCACGCCGGCTGTCCGCCGGCGGCATCGCGCAGACGCTGGTCGCCCGCGACCCGGACCGCGCCCCGCGGCTGCCGGGCGCCACCGCCGTCCCCGGCGCGTACGGCGACCGCGACGACATCCGCCGCGCGCTGACCGGCGTGGACCGGGTCCTGATGGTGTCCGCCGCCGAGACGGTCGACCGGGTCGAGCAGCACCGCGCGTTCGTCGACGCCGCGGCCGAGGCCGGCGTCGGTCACCTCGTGTACATCTCCTTCTACGGAGCCGCGCCCGACGCCACGTTCACGCTCGCCCGCGACCACTGGCACACCGAGCAGCACATCCGCGCCAGCGGCGTGCCCTTCACCTTCCTCCGCGACAACCTGTACGCCGACTTCACGCCCGGCCTCGTCGGCGAGGACGGTGTCATCCGTGGCCCGGCGGGCCAGGGGCGCGCCGCCGTCGTCGCCCAGGACGACATCGCCGACGCCGCCACCGCCGTGCTCACCCGCGCCCCCGAACACGCCGGCGCCACCTACGACTTGACCGGGCCTCAGGCGCTGACGTTCGAGGAGATCGCCGCCGCCCTGACCACGGCCACCGGCCGTACGGTCACCTACCGGCCGGAAAGCGTCGATGAGGCGTACCGCTCCCGCGCCTCGTACGGTGCCCCGGACTGGCAGCTCGACGCCTGGGTCTCCACCTACACCGCCGTCGCCGCGGGCGAACTCGACGGGGTCAGCGACGGTGTCACCCGGCTGACGGGGCGGCCCGCGACCCCGCTCGCCGATGTCGTCGGCTGACCGTCGCGGAGGCTGAACGGGCCTGCCCGGCAGGCTGATTCCTTGTCTGTCGAGGAGGGCCGCGCCGGCCGCATAATTCAGCGATGAGGAACGGATGAGGAACAATCGCGTCGTTCTCGGCCCCGGACCGCCACTTGAGGAGCGCGTCGGTGGGCTGGTCGAGGAGTGGATACGCGACGGCCGCGGCAGCGATCACCTGGTGACCGGCAAGGCCTTCTTCGCGCTGTACTCCTGGTACGGCAGGCGCTGGGCCGACCACGACATCGGGTGGTCGGAGTACGTCGCCGCCTCGTACGACTTCATCGGCGGCAGAGCCGGCTGGGAGGCCATGCTGCGCGAGCGGACCGAGTGCGAGGGCTGCCGGGACACCTACCGGCTGGAGAACATCGGGCTGTGCACCGGATGCATGCGGTACACCTGCTACGCGTGCGGCGCCCACGGGGCGTGCGCGGGCGAGGTGGTGTGACCGGACAACTCTCGTGTACCGCCCGGGGGTGACGGGGAGCCGGCCCGGGGGACCCTCGGCAGCGCCGGTGACCTCAATCGGCCGGGGTCGGTGAGTGTGACGGCGCCCGAAGGTGGGTAGCCGCGCCATTTCGGGGTAGGCGAGGCGAATGACCACCTATCCGTTGACCGAGGAACAGGCAGGCTTGCTGACCTGGGTGCGATGGGCGTACGCGGGCATGTCCGTGCTGGCCGTCGCGTGCCTCGTATCCGCCCTGTGGGCGGGACACCCCGGCGAGCAGACGCTGTTGACCAGCGTGGCCGGCGTACTCGCCTTCCCGGTGCTCACGTTGCTGTCGTTCCGTCAGTTGCACCGTCACCGCGTCGCGTTGGAGGAACTCCGGCGTCGGCACGACCGATCGCGTCCGCCACTTCCGCGGCAGTGGGCCTGACCCACCCTCCTAGGGGGTTGCGCGGGCGTCGACCCCGTACCCGGCCCTCGTCACCGCCGGTCCACCTCAGGACGGCTGTCCCCGCGCGCGCCGACAGCGGGTAACTCCTGGCGTGGCGGACGTCCGACGGGCCGCCCTTCACCCTCGTCATGCCGCGCGACCGTCCGTCGTCTCTGCACGGCCCCGCGGACCCGTGCGACGCGACGAGCACGGGCCGCGTCCGCACCTGAGTGGGAATTTCGTCACATGCCACGAAGGATGACGCGCGACGGTCGGAAAATTTCAGTCTTCTGTCTTGCCGGTGGACTGTCATGTCCCTACGTTGTGGAGGGCCGCAGCGTGCGCCGGGACGCGTACGCCGCGCACCGCATGCCGCCGCATGCCGCACTTCCCCGCACCTCCACACGCAGAGCCGATTGCGAGGAACCCCGTGGCCCTTTCCAGACGCACCGTCATCGCGTCCGCGATAGCAGGTGCCGGAGCGGCGGCAGGACTGGCCGCCCAGACCCGTACCGCACAGGCGGCGGCCTCCCCGCCCGGAGACGTCGTCGGCAAGATCACCGTCGGCTACCAGGGCTGGTTCGCCTGCTCCGGCGACGGGGCGCCCATCAACGGCTGGTGGCACTGGTCGCAGAACTGGGGCCAGTCACCGTCCCCGAGCAACACCGCCATCGTGAGCTGGCCCGATCTGAGCGACTACACCCGCACCTACCGAACGGCCTACCCGGCGCTCGGCAACGGGCAGCCGGCCGCGCTGTTCTCCTCCTACGACCAGCAGACCGTCGACACGCACTTCTCCTGGATGCGGCAGTTCGGCATCGACACCGCCGCGCTCCAGCGCTTCAACCCCAACGGCGGGGAGGGCGCGACCCGCGACGACATGGCGGTCAAGGTGCGAAGCTCCGCCGAGAAGTACGGGCGCAAGTTCTACGTCATGTACGACGCCACCGCGTGGACGAACATGCAGCCGGAGATGAAGGCGGACTGGCTCGCCAAGATGAAGGCGCTCACCGCGTCCCCCGCCTACGCCCGGCAGAACGGCAAGCCGGTCGTGGGCATCTGGGGCTTCGGCTTCAACGAGCCCAACAAGACCTGGTCGGCGGCCGTCTGCCTCGACGTCGTCAACTGGTTCAAGGCGGAGGGCTGTTACGTGATGGGCGGCGTGCCCACCCACTGGCGGCGCGGCATCGAGGACTCACGGCCCGGGTATCTGGACGTGTACCACGCCTTCGACATGCTCTCGCCGTGGATGGTCGGCCGGATCGGGGACATCGCGGGCGCCGACAACTTCTACGCCAACGTCAACACGCCCGACCAGGAACACTGCGACGCCCACGGGATCGACTACCAGCCGTGCGTCCTGCCCGGCGACCTCCAGTCGGGGCACCGCGCGCACGGCGACTTCATGTGGCGGCAGTTCTACAACATGTGCCGGATCGGCGTGCAGGGCATCTACATCTCGATGTTCGACGAGTTCAACGAGGGCAACCAGATCGCCAAGACGGCGGAGACCGCCGCGCACGTCCCGGTGGGTTCCGGGATCAGGGCGCTGGACGAGGACGGTACGGCCTGCTCGGCGGACTACTACCTGCGGCTCACCGGCGACGGCGGGCGGATGCTGAAGGGCGAGCTGGCGCTGACCGCGAACCGCCCCACGCCTCCGGTCGTGGGCGGCGGCGGCCCCAACCCGCCGACGGGCGACCTCGCGCTGCGCAGGCCGGCGAGCGCGAGCAGTCAGACGCAGCACTACGGACCCGGCAACGCCGTGGACGGCGACGGCAACAGCTACTGGGAGAGCGCCAACAACGCGTTCCCCCAGTGGATCCAGGTCGACCTCGGTTCCGCCCTGCCGGTGCGACGGGTCGTCCTGTCGCTTCCGCCGAACCCCGCCTGGGCCACCCGCAGCCAGACGCTGTCCGTCCTCGGCTCCACGAACGCGACGGGCTTCACCACGCTGAGCGCACCGGCCGCCCGTGTCTTCGATCCCGCGAGCGGGAACTCGGTGACGGTCACCCTCGCCTCGGCGGCGACCGTGCGGTACGTACGGGTGCAGATCACCGGCAACACGGGCTGGCCGGCGGGCCAGTTGTCCGGACTGGGCGTCCACGCGGACTGAGTTCCCCCGGCGGGCCCGGCCCGGGGAGGCCCCCGGGTCCGGGCCCGCGAGGTCGCTAGGGCGTGTTTCGAAAGTCCCGCCTGGCTCGCGACGCCTGGCACGCACGCTCGCTGCGTTGTCGGAGTCGTCCAAGTACGTCCAGTACGAGCACGATCCTCCGCCTTGCGATCGCACGCACCGGACGCCGCGAGCCCCGCCCTGCGGGCGGACGGCGCTACTTTCGAAACACGCCCTAGCCGAGCAGCCGCAGTGTCGTCGGGGAGACGCCGACGTGGACCGACTGGCCCCATGTCAGCGTCAGCGCGTCCGACTCCATGCCGTCGCCGAATGCGATCAGACGGTCGGACTCGACGGTCAGGCGCAGCCGCTCGGCGGATGTCAGTTCGCCCGACACGAGGGACGTTCCGGTCGTGGGGGAGGGCCACGCCTCCCGGACGAACCAGATCAGCCGACGGTCGGCGGGGCCGGGCAGCGGGAGCGTGCTGCCCCGTTCGCGCCACAGCGAGCGCAGCCATCCGGTGGCGCCGGTGCCCGTGCCGACGAGTACGCCGGACGACGCCTGGGCCTCGGGAGCCGGCGTCGTCCTCCCGCCGGTGCTCAGCCGGTAGCGGACCGTCTGGTGACCGGGCGGCCCGAGGCAGATCTCGTTGAGCGCGAGCAGCCGTTGGCTGTCGTCGGCGACCGCCTCCACCATGGTGAGTTCCTCGACGCCGTGCCCGGCGGCGACGGCCGCCCCGAGGAGCGCGCCCGCGTCGGCGGCGCGATGGCGGACCAGCACGCCCGGATTGCGGCCGGGGTCCGTGTCGATGCCCACCACGGGCTGCCCGGAGAGGTACTTCGCGGCGTTCGCGACCAGCCCGTCCTGGCCGACCACCACCACGACGTCCTTCGGACCGAAGAGGAACCGGTCCAGGTCCGCGCGTTCGACACGGCTCTGCCGCCACCGGTGCGGTACGGCCGCGGCCACTTCGCCGAGCGCGCGCAGCGTGCGGTGGTGCCGCTCGGCGACCTCGCGGATGTCCCGGTCGCGGGAGGAGAGGAAGAACGCCGCCTGGCCGTGGGTGCCGTGCCGCGCGAGCAACTCCTCGTACTCCGTGGTGCGGTGGACCAGTACCGCCCGCGGCGCGAGCGTCACGCCCGCTCCCCGCCCTGCCGCCCGAGCGTGGCCAGCAGCCCGGACAGCACGTCGGGGGAGACGGTGACACTGTCGACGCGGGGCAGATTCTCCGCGAGCCGGTCGACGGCCAGCGCGCGCAGCGTCGCCGCGTCCGCGTCGCCGTGCACCCGCAGCCACTGAGCCTGCGCCGCCGCCCGTGCCTCGCCGGTCCTGCGGGCCGCTTCGGCGTCGGCGGTGGCCAGCCGGACGCGACGCTCGGCCTCGGCCTCGGTGCGTACGGCGTCGGCCGCCGCGCTCTCCTCGGCCTCGCGGCGGGCGTTGGTGCCACGCTGTTCGACCAACTGCTCCTCCTGGCGGGCCAGTTCGATCTGGCTGGCGAGTTCGTTCTCGGCGATGGCACGTTCCCGCTGCACCGCGACGGCGCGTCGTTCGTAGGTCGCCCTGTCCGCCTCCTGCTGGATCTGCTCGCGCGCCGGTGTCCGCAGGGCGCGTTCCACCTCGGCCTCCGGCCGGACGGCGACCACCCGCACGGTCACCACCTCCAGGCCGGTGGCGGGCAGCCGGGGTTCGGCCGCCAGCCCGCCGTCGATCCGGTCGCGTACGGCGGCGACACCGTCGGACAGCGCGGCGGCCAGGGGAGTGCGGGCCAGGACGTCCAGCGCGTGCTGCTGGGCCGTCCCGGTGAGCAGGGTGGCGATCTGTTCGAGCGGGGCGCCGCGCCAGGCACCGGTGTCGGGGTCGAGGGAGAAGTCCAGCCGTGCCGAGGCGAGCGCGGGGTCGCTGATCCGGTAGGTGACGGTGGCCTGGACGGTGACGTCCTGGAAGTCGGCGGTGCGGGCATGGAAGGTCATCGCCAGTTCCCGGTCGTTGACCGGTACTTCGGAGAGCGCGGCGGACAGGGCACGGAACCAGAAGCTCAGCCCCGGACCGTCGTGGACGAGCCGGCCCCGCCGGTGGTGGCGGATGTGCGTGGTGGGGGCGGAGCGCAGATGGCGCCAGCCGAGGCGCTTGGTGATGTCAGCCATGATGACCTCTTCTCGTCGGTGTGACGATATCGAAGAGGCGGTCATATCGTCAACGTGACGAAAGTGATCCGCCCTCTCCCCGGGCCGTGACCGGCCGGGGAGAGGGCGGAGAACTACGGTCCGGTCGCTCAGGCGCCGGGCTCGATCCAGATGTTGCGGTAACGCACCTTGTTCCCGTGGTCCTGGAGCCGGATGGCGCCCGTGGCGGTCGTCTCCGGCGCGCCGGCCCCGGTCGGACCGTTGACGGCCACGTCGTCGTGGACGGTCTTGCCGTTCCACACCACACTGACGCGGGCGTCCTCGGTCTTCTTCCCGTCGGCCCCGAAGCGGGCGGCGCGGAAGGTGATCTCGTACGTCTGCCAGGTCTCCGGCGCGGTCGACGCGTTGAGGTCCGCGGCCTTCTTCAGGTAGATCGCGGCCGCGTCGTTGTCGGCCAGCCGCTCCTTGCCGAAGGAGTCCAGGATCTGCACCTCGTACCGGTCCTGGAGATACACACCGCTGTTCCCGCGGTCCTGGCCGGTCACATCCGGTGGCAGCTTCGGTACCCGGAACTCGACGTGCAGCTTGAAGTCCTTGAAGGCCTGTTTGGTGCGGATGTCACCGCAGCAGACCTCCATCGCCCCTTCGTCGGACAACGGCCACCGGACGTTGCTGCCGTCGGTGTGCTGCCACTGCGACCGGTCCTTCCCGTCGAACAGCGTGATGCGGCTGTCCTTGGGATGCACGGTGATCAGGTCGAGATTGACATGGCCGGTGTCACCGCTGTCGTACCGGTACGCGATGGTGTTGGCCCCGCGGCTCAGCGGCAGCGACTCGGTCACCGTCGCCCAGCTGTCCCACTTCCCGGTGCTCGGCAGGACGGTCTGTTTCATCTTGCGGCCGTTGACGTAGAGACTCACCGTCTTGTCGCCGACGAACGGGTTCGGGCCGTTGGCGTAGCGCAGCGCCACGTCGTACTTGCCCGCCCGCGTCGTACGTACGTCGAACGTGGTGGTGGCGCCCTGTGTCCCGTAACTGTCGACGAAGCCGCCGCCCGAGTGACCCGCGTGCTCGGTGTCGACCCGCGCGCCACCGGTCAGTGCGGCCTCCTCCGCCTCGTACAGCGTCTCCGGCGGCGCCTCGGCACCGGCCAGCGAGTTGAGGGTGTACCAGGCCTCGGTGCTCCAGAGCGTCTCGCCGCCCTCGGCGCTGAACGGCCGGGGCGAACGCACGTGCACCACCCGGTTGGACTTGAGTCCGTCGATCGCGAGGGTGACCTTCTTGCCGTCGGCGGACACGGTGGCCGACTGGACCTTCAGCGTCTCCTCGTCGATCTTGGGGCCGCCGTAGTCGGGCGTCGGGGCGTAGTACCACTGCTCGACCTCGTAGCGGTCGGCCAGTTCGGCGACGGTCTCGGCGGAGAGCGGCTTGGTGTATTCGAGCTCGAAGCCTCCCGGCTTCGCGCGCATCGCCAGGATGTCGAAGGCGTCGTCGCCGTCGGGCGTCAGCTTCTGGAGGCCGTAGGAGAGTTTGCCCTCCTGGCCCCAGTTGCCGCCGGCGCCCAGACCGCCGGTGTAGATCGCGCCGTCGGGGCCCATGCTGATGCGGTTGACGCCGGCTTCGAGGCCCTGGGTCATACGGAAGACCGCGCCCTGGTACTCGCCCTTGACCTTCTCCAGGTACCCGCGCTGAAGACCGCCGTACGTGACGTCACCGAAGACCATCTGTCCGGCGAACGGTCCCTCCTTCAACAGCAGAGGAGTACTGGGGGAGTTGGCGATCTCGTTCTGCGGCAGCCACAGGACGGGCTTGGTGACCGGCTTGGAGTCGAAGGGGCCGGCCGGGTTCGTGTAGTGGTTGAAGAAGCGGTCCTGCTTGATGTGCACGAGCTTCGACGAGGGCAGCCAGCCGCCCTGGTTGTCGGTCACGAAGATGTCGCCCTCGGGACCCCAGCCGATGCCGTTGGGGGTACGCAGGCCACCCGCGACGTAACTGACCTCGCCCGTCTCCTTGTTCACCTTGATGGTGGAGCCGCGGTTCTTCGCGGGCTGCGGGTCCGTGGTCGCCCCGCCCAGGTTGATCGAGACCGACAGGTTCAGATAGAAGAACCCGTCCTTGTAGAGCAGCCCGAAGGCGAACTCGTGGAAGTTCCCGCCGAACGGCCAGGTCGCGACCTTCCGGTAGGTGTCCGTGACGTCGTCGCCGTCGGTGTCCTGGAGCTCCGTCAGCTCGTCCTTCTGCGACACGTACAGCGAGCCGTCGACGTACTTGATGCCCTGGGGCTCCTTGAGACCCTCGGCCACCTTCTTGGCCTTGACCTTCTCCGGCCCGGTGCTGCCCGTGACATCGCTGAGGAGGTAGACCTCGCCCGTCTCGTTGTCCGTGCCGCCCCAGGTGGTGACGGCGAGCCGGCCGTCGGGCAGCCAGTCCATCGCGGTGACCTGCGGCTCGAAGCCGGCCGGGCGGAGGTCGGTGAGCTTGTAGTTGGGGTGCACGCCGGTCAGGGGCAGACCGTCGCCGGGGGAGTCCTTGACGCCCTCGCACTCCTTGCGGCCGGGCGCCGTCACCCGTACGACGTCGGCGTCCGTGCTGAGCACGGAGTTGGGCACGACGGCGAAGCCGGACGCGCCCGGAGGCTGCCACGCGAGAGTGATGTTCTGGCCGCCGGTGCGGTCGAAGTGGTCGATCCGCAGGGAGTGGACACCGGCCGTCAGGGTGACGGTGCCTTCCTTGGGGTCGGCGCCGTGCAGACCGTCGTGGTCGATGGCGACCTTGTCGTCGATCAGCAACCGTGAACCGTCGTCGCTGGTCAGCCGGAACGTGTAGGAACCGTCCTGCGGGACGTCGATGTTGCCGATGACCTGGGACACGAAGTTGTCGCCGATGCCGCCGAAGTCGTCTGTCGACGACCAGTCGATGGTGGGCATCAACTTGTCCACGTTCGGGGTCTGACCGGGCTTCAGGGTGCAGATCTTGTCCAGCGGCACCTGCACGTCGAACACGCGCAGCGTGACGCCCGGCTCCTGCGGGGGCAGTTCACGGGCGACGGGATCGGCCGCGACGGGGTCGGCGGCGGTGGCCGGGGTCGAGACGAGCCCGGTGGTGAGGAACGAGACGGCGAGCAGGCTGAGCAGACATCTGCGCAGCCGGCGGCTCGGTCTTTGATCCATTCTTCCTCCTGGCACTTCGCGCACCGGGAAGAACACCCCGGCCCGTGGGCGGAGTTCACCGCCGGGGGCGAGCCCTTCGATCCGGATACGGAGGTCTGGAAACGGATGCGGACGCTGCGTTCTGGCGGTTCACGGGCCGACTGATGTCCTGTCATGTACGTCACCAGTCGACTCGTCGAACGAAACACTAGAGACTTCTGTCGAGATCGTAAATACTTTGTCACGCACAAGTGGAAAGTCCCTGGCGGGGGTTGGGGCGCTTGGCACGGCGGGCCGGTTCGGACCCTGTGGCTGTGATACTGGGGACATACGTCACCGGGGGGTTTCGATGAATTGGTCGCGGCGTGACTGGGCGGAGTGGGACCCGAGGGTCGTTCCGCTCACCGGAGTCGACAAGACCGACAGCGTGGGTCCACCGCTGCCACTGCCGCCCCCGCGGCCGCCCTTGCCCGGTGGGGACGGGCCGGTGCTGCAACAGATCGGCGGGGACGGCCATCAGGTCGCCCGGCTGACCACCGGCCCGGGGCCGGTCATTCTCAACATCCGTCACGACGGGCCGGAGCACTTCGTCGTGGACGCCCTGGACGGGCGACTGCGGTCGGCGAGCCAACTGGTGTACACCGAAGGCCCGTTCACCTGCCGATCGCTGGTCAACGCCGATGACGAGCGGCAGGTGCGCGCGGTACGGGTCCAGGCGGACGGGCCCTGGTCGGTCGAAGCGGTCGCGGTGTCGACCGCTCTGCTCCTGGAGGGCGAGGCGGCGCGGCCCGCCTCGGACGTACTGCGTTACGAGGGCGGCCCCGGGGTCGCGACCCTGCGCCACGAGGGTGACCCGCGGTCCGACGACGGCGGGTACTTCCTCGTCGACACCTTCGAGGTGGACGGGAACGGATTCGTCGATCAGCTGGCCAACCACATCGGCCCCTGGCGCGGCGAGGCGCCGTTGACCGGTCCGTGCCTGATCTTCGTCCGTTCCGACGGTCCGTGGTCGATCCGCGTGCGGAGCCTGGAGGACTGACGGCGCCCCGGCGCGTAGCCGGTGTGGCCCTCCAGCCGCCGTCGCCGGCCCGTCAGTTCATCCGCCGGCGGGCCTGCTTCACCTCGCGGTCGATCGCCCAGACATCCCCCACCGGCCCGAGATGGCCGAGCTTGTCGGGATTGGTCACCGAGCGGATCGCCTGGACGCGGCCGTCGAGCACATCGAGGGCCAGGACCACGAGCACCTTGCCGTCCCGGTCGCGGAAGACCGCACCGGGCTGGCCGTTGACCTCGTGCGGCTCCAGCGTCACGTCGACCCGCAACAGCCACGGGATGAACCCGCCCAGCAGCTTGGCCACCCTCGCCGCGCCCGAGACCGCGTCGGCCAGCTGCGGGGTCTTGCCGCCGCCGTCCCCGACAAGTTGCACGTCGGCGGCCAGCAGATCCTGGAGGCCGCCCACATCACCGTTCGACAGCGCGTCGAAGAACCGTGTCGCCAGCTCCTGCCGTTCCCGGCGGTCCGCCTCGAACCGTGGCCGCCCCGCCTCCATGTGCCGCCGCGCGCGGACCAGCAGTTGCCTGCACGCCGCCTCCGACCGCCCGACCGCGGCGGCGACCTCGTCGAACCCGAAGGCGAACACCTCCCGCATCAGGAAGACCGCCCGCTCCAGCGGGCTCAGCCGCTCCAGCAACAGCAGCGCCGCCATCGACACCGAGTCCGCCAGCTCCACCGACCGCTCCGGATCCTGATAGGGATCGTCGAGCAGCGGCTCGGGGAACCACGGGCCCACGTACGCCTCCCGCCGCACCCGCGCCGAGCGCAGCACATCGATCGACAGACGGGTCACCACGGTCGACAGGTAGGCCTTGGCCGACGTGGGCCGGGTCGTGGAGACGTCGAACCGCAGCCACGTCTCCTGCACCGCGTCCTCGGCCTCGGTGACGCTGCCCAGTATCCGGTAGGCGATCGAGAACAGCAGCGGGCGCAGTTCCTCGAACTCCTCGACCTTGCTCACGCCGACTCCTTTCCCGCGGGCCCGATGGCGATGCCGATGCCGACGCGGCTCAGTGGAACTGTCCGGGCACGTAGTCGCCGGCCGGCTGCCGGGTGATGACGTTCAGCCGGTTCACCGAGTTCATGAAGGACACCATGATCACCAGGGCGGTGAGCTGCTCCTCGTCGTAGTGCCTGGCGGCGTTCGCCCACACCTCGTCGCTGACACCCCCGGCCGCGTCCGCGACCCTGGTTCCCTGTTCCGCCAGGGCCAGCGCGGCACGCTCGGCCTCGGTGAAGACCGTGGCCTCCCGCCATACCGCGACCAGGTTCAGCCGCGGCGCGGTCTCGCCGGCCGCGGCGGCGTCCTTGACGTGCATGTCGACGCAGACGGCGCAGCCGTTGATCTGGCTCACGCGCAGCGCCACCAGTTCCCGCGTCGAGGCCGGGACCGGCAACTCCTTGAACGCCTTGCCCATCGCCATGAAGTGCTTGAGAACCTTGCCGGCGATCGGACTGGTGCGGTAGTTCAGTCGCGCGTCCATGATGTGCTCCTTCGGGGTCGTCGTCGGTGCCTGCACCCCTTGAGACGAGGTGGCCCGACCCCCTGTGACACGGACGTGCGTCCGGACGGGAGTGACCTGCGTCTCTCCGCGCCGACCCTAGCCCCCGGCCCGGTGACCCAGGCGGGCCGACAACGCGTCCGCGCCCTTCGCCGCCAGCTGCGCCAGCTCCTCCTGGCGGGACTCCGTCCAGCGGATCATCGGGACGGAGACGGAGAGCGCGGCCACCACCCGGCCCCGGCGGTCGCGGACCGGCGCGGCCACGCAGCTGACGTCCGAGTTGGACTCCCGGTGCTCGACCGCGACACCGCTCCGCCTGATCTCGGCGAGGGCCGTCCGCAGCACCGCCGGGTCGGTGATGCTGTTCGCCGTCATGGCGGCCAGCTCCCTGCCCGTGAGCCGGGCGTCGAGTTCGGGCTCCGGTAGGGACGCCAGCAGCATCTTGCCCACCGAGGTGCAGTGCGCGGGCAGCCGGCGGCCCGCGGCCGACACCATCCGGACCGTGTGCGTCGAGTCCACCTTCGCGATGTAGATGACGTCGAGGTCTTCGAGGATCGCGACATGCACCGTCTCGTCGCAGGTCTCCGCGATGTCGCGGGCGACCAGTCCACCCTCGGCGGCGAGGTCGAGCTGTTCCGCGTAACGGCTGCCGAGCTGGTAGGCCCGTACGCCGAGGCGGTACCGGCCGGGCTGCTCGGGGATCGCCTCCAGGTAGGAGCGCGCGGCGAGGGTGGTGAGCAGTTCGTGCACCGTGGTGCGGGGCAGGCCCAGCCGGCGGATGACGTCGGGCGCGGAGAGTTTCCCGTCGCCCTCCAGGAACAGTTCGAGAATGTCGAACGCCCGCGTCACCGCGGGGACCAGTCTCCCCATCTCCGTCCACCCCTCATGTTCGGTACTCCGGCCAATGACCGGAATGACGAACAAAGGCTAACGGCTGCGTGACCCATTGACACCCCTCGGCTACCTGTTTACGGTCACGCCAGCATTTCGAACGCGTGACGAAATATCGAACGGATCGGTCCGTACAACATCGAGGGGCACCGCAGTGCGCATCACGGGAATCAGCACCCATGTCGTCGGTACGCCCTGGCGTAACCTCACCTACGTCCTGGTCCACACCGACGAGGGGCTGACCGGCGTCGGCGAGACGCGGATGCTGGGCCGGACCGACGCGCTGGTGGGCTATCTGCGCGAGGCCGAGGCCAACCACATCGCGGGGTCCGACCCGTTCGCCGTCGAGGACCTGGTCCGCCGGATGAAGTACGGCGACTACGGGCGGGCCGGCGAGATCGTGATGTCGGGCATCGCCGTGGTGGAGATGGCCTGTTGGGACATCAAGGGCAAGGCTCTCGGCGTGCCGGTCTGGCAGTTGCTCGGCGGGAAGGTCACCGACCGCGTCAAGGCGTACGCGAACGGCTGGTACACCACGGAGCGCACCCCTCAGGCGTACCACCAGGCCGCGAAGGCGGTCGTGGCCCGCGGCTACCGTGCCCTGAAGATCGACCCGTTCGGCACCGGCCACTTCGAACTGGACCGTGCCGGAACCGGCTACGCGGTGTCCCTCATCGAGGCCGTGCGGGACGCGATCGGTCCCGACACCGAGCTGATGCTGGAGATGCACGGGCGGTTCAGCCCGGCGACCGCGGTACGGCTGGCGCGCGAACTGGCCCCGTACGACCCGGCGTGGCTGGAGGAGCCCGTACCGCCGGAGAATCTCCGGGCGCTGGGCAAGGTCGCCGGGAAGGTGGACATCCCCGTCGCGACCGGTGAACGCATCCACGACCGCATCGAGTTCCGTGAGCTGTTCGCCTCGCAGGCCGCCGACATCATCCAGCCGGACGTCGGACACATCGGCGGCATCCTGGAGACGCGGAAGCTCGCCGCGACCGCCGAGACGCACTACGTGCTGGTGGCCCCGCACAACGTCGGCGGGTCCGTACTGACTGCGGCGAGCCTCCAACTGGCGGCCTGCACACCGAACTTCAAGATCCTGGAGCACTTCAACGACTTCGCCGACGCGGAGATCAAGAAGATCGTCTCGGGCGCGCCCGAGGTCGACCCCGCGACGGGCTGCTTCGAGATCTCCCACGCGCCCGGTCTCGGCGTCGACTTCGACGCCGACGCGGCCGCCGAATTCCCGCAGCAGCAGGCCCGGTTCGACCTCTGGGCCGAGGGCTGGGAGAAGCGCGACCCCAAGGCGCCCCGGTGAGCCGGGCCATCGTCGTCGACCGGCCCGGGACCCACCGGCTCGTCGAGGGCGAGCGGCCGGTCCCTGGCCCCGGCGAGGTACTGGTGAAGGTTGCGGCCGCCGGGATCTGCCTGAGCGACCGAGAGGTGTACGCCGGCCGCCGTGACCCCGGATACGTCCGCTACCCGGTCACCCCCGGCCACGAGTGGTCCGGGACGGTCGAGTCGGTGGGCGAGGGAGTCGACCCGGCGCTCACCGGCAGGCGCACCGTCGCCGAGGGCTTCCGCGCCTGCGGCGTCTGCGACCGGTGCCGCGCCGGTGACACGTCCCTGTGCGCCGGCGGCTACGACGAGACGGGCTTCACCCGGCCCGGCGCGTTCGCCGACCATGTCGCCGTCCCCGCACGGCTGTTGCACCCGCTGGCCGACGACGCCGACCTGCGGGCCGCCGCCCTGCTGGAGCCGGCCGCCGTCGTCGCCGGAGCCGTACGGGCCGGATGCCCGGAGCCCGGCGAGCGGGTCGCCGTCGTGGGCGCGGGCACGCTCGGCCTGCTCGCCGTGCAGTTCCTCGCCGCGTACGCGCCCGGCGAACTGACGGTGATCGAGCCCCGTACCACCCGGGCCGCCCTGGCACCCGCGTTCGGCGCCCACGAGGTCATCAGCCCCACGGCGGCCGAGCACCGCCGGGGCCACTACGACCTCGTACTGGAGACGGCCGGGGCGCCCAGCACCGCGGCCTCCTCGTGTCTGCTGGCACGGCGCGGCGGCCGGGTCGTCCTCACCGGGATGTTCCCGGCGGGCGCGGCCGGGATCGACCCCGTCCATCTGTCGCTGAGCCAGCTGACGGTACGCAGCGTCTTCGGCGCCCCGTCCGCCGCCTGGTCCTTCGCCGTACGCGCCTTCACCGCGGGCCTGCTCGATCCCGGTCCGCTCATCACCCACGAGTTCCCGCTGGAGCGGTACGCCGAGGCGGTCGCGCTCGTCGGCGGCGGCGACCCCGGCACGGGGAAGGTGCTGCTGCGCCCCTGACCCAGCGCACGGGCGCCGGTGGCGGCGCCGTACCACGAACTCCGAACATGGTTCGAGATACCGAACAACACCAGCACCGACAGGCAGCGACCGAAGGACATGTCCGTTGACCGACGCACCAGC
>NZ_JAAPBF010000126.1 GCF_022695985.1 Streptomyces sp. NP-1717
GGGCGGTGTGTGACGCAGGGCGTTGGACACGAGATTGCTGACGGCCTGCCGCAGCCGGACCGGATCGGCGTGCAGCGACGGCCGGGAGCTCCCGGGGCCGGCCGCGGCGACCGTGAGCGCGACGCCCGCCGTCTCGGCCGGCCCCTGGTACGCCGCGGCGACCTGGGTGAGGAGTTCGTCGGCGACGACCGGCTCCGGATGAAGCCGCAGCGCGCCCGCGTCGGCCGCTCCCAGGTCCTGCAGATCGTCGATGATGTGCTGGAGCTGCACCGCTTCCTCCAGGAGTGAGGAGACGAAGGCGGGGTCCGGGTCGGCCAGACCATCCTGTGCCGCCTCCAGCCAGCCCCGGATGTTGCTGAGCGGGGTGCGCAGTTCGTGGGCGACGTCGCTGACCATGACCTTGCGCTGCTCTTCGAGCCGGGCACGGTGTACGGCCATGTCGTTGAAGGCCGCCGCCAGCCGTCCGATCTCGTTGTCCGGGCCGACGGGCACCGGCGCCGAGTCCAGGCCGTCCCTCATCCGCTGGGCGGCGCCGGTCAGCGCGTACAGGGGCCGTACGAGCCGTGCCCCGGCAATCACCGAGACACCGACGGTGAGCGCCAGGACGAGAGCGGTGACCCCGACGATGCGTGCGGTGTTCGCCGGTGAGAGGTCGAAGCCGGGCACGCCGACGGCTCCGGGGCCGTCGATGAACAGCAGTGCGGGCGCGGCGACATAGGCCGTGAGCTGCTCGCGCCGGGCGCTGCCCACGCAGGAGGCGATGGCCCGGTCGTGTCTGCTGTCGCGGGCCCGGGGCACAGCGCCCGCGGCTTCGGCTGCCTTCGCGGCCTCGGCGGCTTTCCTCTCCGTGGCCGCCTTCCGTGCGGCCGCCTCCTTGTCGTCGCTCGCGTCCTCGGGCCCGGGGGGCGCGGTCTGCCCGTACCCCCGGTCCCAGGACAGGTCCAGGTTCAGGGTCACGCCCGTACGTCCCTGGCGCTTCAGGCAGGCGTCGGCCAGCTGGTCGAGTTCCCGCAGCGCCTTCCGCTCGGTCGGGGTGGGGCCCAACTCGGCGGTCAGGCACTTGAGTTCGAGCTGGCGGTCGGTGTCGTTGCTCACGTACTCGACACGGGGCCGTCCGCTCGGGCTCTCGACGACATCCGCGGCGATGCCCACCGCGCTCAGGCACCGCACGTTCTCGGCGGTGGTCCGCCGCAGTTCGGCGCGTTCCTTCGGGGGCAGCAGGAAGGGGCCCACCGCTCGCGGATCGACGCGGTCCGCGCCGGCGGGCGTGGCGTCGGGCACCAGCAGCGTGTCGACGGACAGCGGGTCGACGACCGCCGACGCCTGAGCGGGCAGCGGGTCGCCGGAGGAGGCGGCGGCGGAGTCGACGAGGGGGCGGCGGTCCTCGGTGGTGAGCGCGATCCGGCGGTCCGACTTCCGGGCCAGTTCGCGCACGGTGTCCTCGACGCCCTCCCAGCCGGGGTGGGAAGCGGCGTACCCCAGCAGCGTGTTGTAGATCTCGGCGTCGGAGCTGAGGTCCTGCCCCTGTTCCTGGCGGATCGCCCCGGAGGTCGTCTGCACGGCGAGCCACGCGGTGGCGGCGACCGAGCACGAGGCCACCAGCGCCGACACGATGAGCAGCCGGCCGAGCAGGCTCCGCCGCAGCGGCGGCCGGGGCCCGTCCGGGTTACGCCGCGACCGCTGCCGGCGCCGACCCCGCTCAGGTCTGGGCATGGCGTGCGTTCTTCGCGGGGTCCGTCAGTTTGTAGCCGACACCGAACACGGTGAGCAGCCGGGCGGGGCGCCGTGGGGCGTGCTCTATCTTCTTGCGCAGATGCATGATGTGGACGTCCACGGTGCGGTCGCTGATGTACTTGTCGAAGCCGTGCAGTTCCTCCAGGAGCCGCTGCCGGGTGAAGACCCGGTCGGGCTCCGTCGCCATCGCGGCGAGTATCCGGAACTCACCGGGTGTGCACACGACCGGCGTCCCCGCGACCGACACCTCGTGCCGGGCCGGATCGATCCTGAGCGTGCCCACCGACAGTGCCTCGTCCTCGACGGCGGGGGCGGTCGCGGGGGCCGTGGCCCGGCCACCGGAACGCCGGTTGCGGCGCAGCAGCGTCCGCACCCGGGCCGTCAGCTCCCGGGGACTGAACGGTTTGGTCATGTAGTCGTCGGCGCCCAGGTCCAGTCCGAGCAGCAGATCGTCCTCGGTGCTGCGGGCCGTGAGCATCAGCACCAGCACCTCCCGGCCCTCGGCGCGCAGGATCCGCACCACGTCGAGGCCGTCGGTGCGCGGCATCATCACATCGAGGACGAGCAGGTCGGGTTCCCCGCGCCGGACCTCGTCGAGTGCCGCGCGGCCGTCCTCGACGACCGTCACGGTGTGCCCCTCGTGCTCCAGATACCGGCGCACCAGTTCGGCCTGCTTCACGTCGTCCTCGGCGATCACGATGTTTGCGCGCACGCCGCCGATCGTAGCGACCGCGACGTCGGACGCGGAGGAGAGCGCTGCCAACCTGCCGTGCCGGGGGGCCCGTTGCCTCGACGGGGCCCCCGGCACCTGCGTGAACCGCTCAGGAGGTGACCGTCAGGGAGGTCAGAGCGGCGTCCCCGCCCGCCGAGGCGCCGACCGCGAGGGCCACGTAGCGGGCGGTGGTGGAAGTACGCAGCACACCGCGCGCGGGCATCCGCGCCGTACCGCCGTAGGTGAGACCGTCCGAGCTGAACTCGACGTGGGACACCGGCCCGTGGCCGCCCCGCCACTCGGCGCGGATCTCCGTGACCCGCCGCGCGTCGCCGAGATCGACCACCATCCGGCCGCCGGGTCCCGGCTTCCAGGAGGTGCGCGGATCGCCGTCGACCGCGGCTCCGGGGTCCGTCATCCCGGGCGGCAGCGGCGCCGTGGGGAAGGTGGTGCGGCCGAGCGCGAGATCGGCCAGCGGGTAGCCGGTCGCGCGCGGCACGGTCACGGTCGTGGAGCGGCCCGCCCGGACCGTCGCTCCCACCAGGTGGCCCTGGGCCGAGACGGTGACCCGGCAGGCCGGGCCGCTCAGCCGTACGGTGCCGCCGTCGACGACCTCGGCGCGCAGCCCGGCCGGTATGCGGGCACGGCCGCCGGCTCCGGAGAGGGTGATCCGGGGCGGCAGCAACACGGCCGAGGCGGCGCCGAGTTCGGCCTGGTACTCCGTGCCCGCCCCGGTGACGGTCTGGACCCCCTCGTAGAGGCGTACGTCGTCGGTGGGCCTGCCCGGTACCGAGACGGTGGTGGTGACGGCTTCCGGTGAGAGGTTGAACAGGCTCAGGAAGTGGCCGGTCACGGCGGCCCTCACCCGCGCGGAGCCCACCGACGGGGTCGCGGCGCCTGCGGCGGCGCGCAGTTCCTCCGCGTCCGTGTCCACGAGCCCTTCGACCAGGAGACCTTCGGCGGGTCCGTCGGAGAGGACGATCGTGTCGCCGTAGACACCTATCGGGTTGGCGCCTGCGCGCACGACGAGGCCGGCGCGGCCGTCGACGTCCAGCCAGCCGCCCCGGCTGGTGAGGTCGGGCCGCGGCCAGACGACGAGGTCGGTCCACCGCTGTCCGTCGGCCGACCCCTGAAGCCGGTACGCGCGGCCCGCGGCGCTCTCCCAGCGCAGCGTCACCCGGTCGACCTCGGTGGACTCCCCCAGGTCCACGGCGATCCAGCTGTCGGCCCTCGGCCGGTCGGCGCGGGAGACCGCCCATCTGCTCGCGCCGTCGCCGTCGACCGCGCGTACGGCCTCCCGGCCGGTGTCGAAGGAGGACGCGGACGCGCTCGCCCCCGCGCCGCGCGCCAGGTCGCTCCCGGAAGCACCGTCCCGGATTTCGAAGGCGTACAGCGAATAGCCGTACGAGGGGTCGGGCCGCACCCCCAGCATGCGCAGATGCCGGAACGGGGCGCGGGGGAAGGAGAGTTCGTCGACCCGGGGTCCGGCGGACGCGGATCCGGTCGCGTTGGCGGCGACGGTGACACTTCCCTCCGCCGCGCGGTAGGTGCGGGCGCCGTCCAGTCCGGGCATGCCGGGCATGTCGAGGTTGTGGACCTTGAGGTGGCCCTCTCCCCCGCCGGCCCCGGAGGTCGCGTACACGACGGCGCCGGAGGGAAGAGTGGTGAACCCGGCGTGTCCGCCGCCGTCCAGGGCGAGGAGGCTCGCACTGCCGTCGAAGCCGTCTCTCAGCCGGGTGTACGTGGCCACCGACCGTCCCGTGACCTTGCTCGTCGTCGTCGGGAGGAACATCGGTGTCGTACCGCTGAGTTCGAACAGCCAGTCGTCGTGGGCGGGCTGCCAGGCGAACTTCACGAAGCCCGCCTTGCTGACCGTCCCGGCCCACGCGCCGGCCGACTGGTGCGAGACCAGTCCCGGGCCGGTGCCGTGGTCGGTGACGCCGCTCGCGTGGTCGAAGAACTCACGCTCCGAGAACGGCTTCACGGCCGGACGGCCCGACGCGGCGCGCCACTCGTGCAGGAGGTAGCTGATCGCCACCTCGGCACGCGCCTCCGGCTCGTACTTGGGCTCGCCCGAGAACTTGGCGATCCGGTACCGCGGCGGATACTCCTGGTAGGCGTCGAGCCGTTCGGCCAGGGCGACCTCGCAGCGTGCCGCGGCGCGGTCGCCGACGACCTGGGCCAGGAAGGCGAGGGGGATGACGTCGCGCCCGTAGAGGTGCTCCCGGTCGTCGACCATCGGCATCAGCGGCTCGCCGGCGTCGCTCATCACGCCGAGCAGTGTGCGCCACAGGGGCCCGGCGTTGGGCTGCGAGGTCAGTACCTCGGGCAACTCCTGTCCGGCGACCAGGAAATGGGCGGCGTTGCGGGCGGAGGTGCGCCACAGCTCTTCCTGGTAGTGCGGGCCGAACGATCCGTGGTTCTCGACGATGAACGTGTCGTACAGATTCCGCGCGGTGTTCGCGCTGACGGCGACCCCGTCCACGCGGGCCGGGTTCGCCAGGTCCGCGGCCGGCAGCCCGGCCTCGTTACGGCTCCACCGGCCGAAGGCGGCACTCCACGACGTGTACCGCGCGTCGTCGGCGCCCCAGGCGAGGCCGGGCGCCAACGACTGGGCGTAGACGCCCATTTCCTCCAGTTTGGTGTCGCCCTGGAACCCGCCGGCCGCCCCGTTGGGGGTCCAGCTGCCGGAGTCCGGGTCGTTCCCGGTCCCCAGGTTCGCGGTGTACTGGGCCTGTTCGCGGGCGATGGTGTCGACGTCGCGGCGCGTCGCCTCGTCCAGGTCGTCCCACAGCAGACGTGCCGCGAGCACGAAGTACGACTGGAAGGTGGTGTCGAAGAACAGTTTGCGGCCCCACTGGGTGCCGCCGGTCAGCCGGTTGGACGCCGCGAAGTGCTTCAGTGTGGCCAGGGTCCGCGCGCGCAAGGTGTCCTTGTCGACCCCGGCGCGCTCCGCGTCGTAGGTGCCACGGGTCAGGAGAACCGCGTTCCCGAGCACGACCGCGAAGCCGAAGTCCTTGCTGGTGTAGTGCCCTTGTGCCGCGTCCCACTGGCTCTCCGACCAGCGGGTGTGGGAGAGGAGGACGTTGTAGTACGCCTCGGCGACGGCGCCGAGCGGCTCCGGCTCGGCCTGCCCGCCGCCCCGGGTAGCCGAAGCGGCCGAGGCCGGGCCCGCGCCGAGCGCCATGGGGAGGGCGGTCAGCGCGCCGGACATGCCGATCAGATGCATCAGATGACGGCGCGTGAGTCCCGTCGCTTGTTCGGGCATGTGGCACGACCTCTTCTCGACAACGTTGTCAGGGGGGTGAGGGTCATTGTTTTGCCGAAACCAGCTCACGTCAAGGCTCGTAGGCTGTGGCCCGCCCGGTCCGCGCGGGCGTCGCGCCACCGTCGCGCCGTCGAAGCGCCGGAGACCGGGGCCGTCACCGGCGCTTCCTCCGGAGCCGCACCGGATCGCGTACGAGCAGGCGTCCGGGGCACGCCTCGGGCCGGTGGGCGGAGAGCGCGGGGCCGCGACATAGCGCCGTCCGCCCGTGGGGCGCGGCCCGCGGCGGCTGGTGCGGTGCATCGCGAGGCGGAGGATCGGCGTGGTGGACGGACCGGCCGTACCTGGCCGAGTCCGACAACGCGGCGAGGTGCCGTACCAGGCGTCGCGGGCCAGGCGGGACTTCGCGGATACCCCCTAGGGGGCCGTCAACTCGGCGACAAGGTGGCCCAGTTCGTCGTACCGCCGGTCGAACGCGTCGGTGCTTGCCGGTGGGTCCCCGCCCGGTCGCCGGACGTAGGCGGTGCGCATGCCGCCCGTCCGGGCCGCGCGGAGGTCCCAGGCGTGGGCGGCCACCATGAGTACGCGCTCGGGCGGGCATCCGGCGGTGTCGACGGCGAGCCGGTAGACCTCCGGGGCCGGCTTGTAGGCCCGGACGGATTCGGCGGACAGCGCCTGGTGCCAGCGCAGACCGGCCCGTGCTCCGAGCCGCAGCAGCGTGGTGCGGCCGGCATTGGAGAGGCCGAGCACGGGAAGCCGGACGGCGATCCGGTCCAGAGCCGCGGCAGAGTCGCCCCAGGGCGGCAGGCGCCGACTCGCCGTGGCCAGCCGGGCGATGGCCGCCGGTTCGGCGAGTCCCGCGTGGTCGGCGACCAGTTGTGCGGCCTCCGCGTCGATGACGTCGCTACTGGCGTACGCGCGCCGGCCCTCCAGGATGCGTCGTTGCTGCCGCTCGCTGTGCCGCTGCCACAGGGCGAGCGACTCGTCGACGCGGGCATCGCCGGACTCGGGCAGGGCGGCGCGGATCTCCGCCCGGAGCCCGCCGGGTTCGTCGACGAGTGTGCCGAGGACGTCGAAGACGACGACCTCGATGTCGCGGATGCCGGCCATACGTCCCCCTGTTCACGCCGGCGCGTCACCGGCTCAAGAGGTGACGACCTTGCCACCGACACCGTCACCGGTCAAGATGGTGACGTGAACTTCGCGTATGTGAGCGGCAATCCGGCCCTCGATCTGGCCGGCACCGTGGGCTCCCGCCGGGACGAGCCCGTCGACGGCTTGGCCGCGCCCGCGGACCTCGAACGGTGGGTGGCCGGATGTGACGAGCTGCCCGGCCCTGTCACCGCCGATGTCGCGGCCTTCGAGTCCGCGCGGTCACTGCGGGAAGCGATCTACCGGCTCGCTCACGATCGTGTGCTCGGCCGGCCCTTCGATCCGGACAGTCTGGACATCGTCAACGACGCCGCCACCGGGCCGGCTCTCACGGTGAGGCTGAGCGACACGGGTCTGCACCTGGCGGGGGACCTCGCCGCGGTGCTCTCCCATGTGGCCAGAAGCGGCGTCGCCGTGCTCGCCGACCCGCACGCCTGCCTCAAGGAGTGCGGTCGCGCCCGCTGCACCCGTATCTATCTCGACCGCTCGCGCGGCGCCCGTCGCACCTGGTGCGGGATGGACGAGTGCGGCAACCGCGTCAAGGCCGCCGCTTATCGGGCGCGCAGACGGGCCGCCGGCGCGCCTCCTCCGGCCGAGCGGTAGGTCCGCGCGTGGGCGTACGCGACGGGCGAGTCCCCGGGAGTACCCCGTGGACGTGTGCCCCCGGCGTCGCGTACGGCGCCCCGCTCAGGTGCCGCAGACCGGCACCGTCCGCACGTGTCCGCCGAGGTTCTCGTCGTCGGTGCCCAGAACGGCGTCGGCGGAGCCGGGCAGACACTCCACCGCTTCGACCTTGTACCCGGGGTACTTCCCCAGTACGGCCGGGGACGCGGCGAGCGTGACCCGTACCCGGCCCGCCACCGACACGCTCACCCGGCCCGCGTCGCTCACCGCGGAGTCGAACGGGCCGTCGTCACCGGCGTCCGTCGCCGAGCCCACGATGATCCGGCCGGAGCCGGTCACCGAGATGTCGGAGATGTGGCGCGTACCGTCGTCGGCCGGATACGCCGCCCGGTAGGTCTTGCTCGTCACGGCGCCGAACAGCGGCTGCCCCCACGAGGCGAACGTCAGCGGCGCCGCGTACAGCGTGGCGGGTCGAGCCGTCCCGGCTCCCCGGTCCGCCCACAGCACGGCGAGTCTCCCCCGCTGGGCGACGACCGCGAAGCTCTCGAAGTCGTCTCCCTCACCGATCGCCGGCAGCGGTGAGTAGTCGACGACTGTCGCCGTGGCGCCGGTGACCTTGAGGCGGTAGACGATGCCGCGACTGGTGAGGGCCAGATACTCCCCCGGCATGTCGGGGACGGCTTCGACGGCTTCCAGATCGACGGGTTCCGCTCCGTCCCAGGTGATGGGGGTGATCTCCGAGGAGTCCTCCCCGTGGGTGATCCGGGACAGGCGCTGCTGCCCGGACCGCTTGTTGTCGTGCACGACAAGGGCGTTCACGCCTGCCCGCTCCGCGGCGGGGCCTTCGTACGCGAGGCCGCTGACACCGCTTCGGGCGTCGCCGCCGACCTTGTGCCACTCACCCCGCGCGCCCGCCGGGACGGTGCCGAGCATCGTCAGCAGCGCGGTCGCCGCGCCCATCAGGGCCGTGCGCCGGGTCATCGGAAATCTCACCGGGGTCGCTCGCCGTCTCCGTCCGACAGACGCGAGATCACGCGCCGGGCGTCAGATTATTGATCTTGGTGAGCGCCGCCCAGGGACCGTTACGCCGTTCGCCGGAGCGCGAAAGTCGGATTCGGCGGGCGCGGCGGCGCAGACGGAGCGCAGCGCGTGGGTCAGAGCTGCCGCGTGAACGCCGTCGAGGTGCCGATCGCGCCGTACCCGCGTCTTCGCGGCGGTCAGTTCGGCGCCGCAGGAAGGAGCCGCGCGTGCCGCCGGCGAGTCCGCGATCGCGTGGACCAGTTCGGTGTTGACGCGGTTGATCTCCTGCCTTACGTCGTCGAGGTCCGGGCGCTGCGCCGGGGCGGCGGAGGGCTCCGCGTCCCAGCGGCTGTGCAGGGCGCGTTGGACGTGTTTGTTCGCCTCGATCTGGTCCCGGAGGATCCGTACCGTCACGCCGGGATCGCCTCCCGCTTCCCGAGCCTGCCGCGCCACCGTGTCGAGGACCCGCTTCTCGCGGGCGGGGTCGTCGACCGGACTGCCCGTCCCCCGTTTCGCGGCGGCGACGAGATCGGCCGTGGCGAGGCGCCGGGCCGAGAGGTCGGCGAGCGGATGGAGCCGGCCGTACGCGTCGTGCCCCGGCCCGGCGACCGGCGCGGCCCCCGCCGGAACGGCCAGGAGCGTGCTCGCGACAGCCCCGGCCGCCGCGAAGCGCCTTGCGGACGAAGGCATTTGCATGGGGCAGATCGTACGGTCGCGCTCCGGCGGAGCCCGGCGCCACACGCGGAGCGAGCCGTCCGTGGACCGGGCGTGGCGGCCGAGGCTCAGGGCGTGTCTCCGCCGGCCAGCGGGCCGGTGATGCGTTCGGCGACAGCACGCCGCAGTCCGGGGTCCAGTCGCGCGTCGGTGAGTGACTCAACAGCCACAGGCCGTCGGCCGCGAGGCGGGCGACGAACTGGTCGAGCGCCGCGGAATCGGCCGCGGCCCCCGCCGGGCCCGGCGACCACCAGCCCGGCGCGCAACGGGGTGAACCCCTCGATGAGTTGGAAGCGCTGGGTGGTGATCAGCTGGACGTCGGCGATGGCGTACATGGAGAAGCCGGCCGCGAGGACTCCGGCGAGGAACGCGCCGGTTGCGGAAGACCGTGAAGTCCAGCAGGGGGTGGGGCAGTCGGCGCTGCCTCCGTGCGAACGCCCGTCCGCCGAGGGCTGCCGCCATGACGGATGAGGTCGGGAGCAGGAGGTCCGCGGCGCCTACCACGCGGGCGGCACCCTCGCCCCGTACGCGCGTCCAGGCGTGTACGGAGAGGCAAGGCGGTCCGATTCATGGTGTTCTGACCTCAGCGCCGAGCGGCTGGGACACGGTCGCGGAGGTCCACTGCGAAGGAAGACTCCATGAGCGATCCGTCGGTCCCCGGTCCGCCCGGCGGGACACAGAGCGGCAGACCGGGCGACTCGCGGACAGCCGCCCCGGGACCCACGGCGGACGAACCCGATCCGCACCGCTGGTGGGCGCTGGCCGTCATCGCGACCGCGCAGCTCATGGTGGTGCTCGACGCGACGATCGTGAACATCGCGCTTCCCTCGGCGCAGCGCGCGCTCGGCATCAGCAACGGGAACCGCCAGTGGGTGATCACCGCCTACACCCTGGCCTTCGGCGGTCTCCTGCTCCTCGGCGGACGCGTCGCCGACCTGGTGGGCCGCAGACGTACGTTCATCATCGGCCTCATCGGGTTCGCCGGCGCCTCCGCGATCGGCGGCGCGTCCGTCGGCCAGGAGATGCTCTATCTCTCCCGCGCGCTCCAGGGCGTCTTCGCCGCCCTGCTGGCGCCCTCCGCGCTCTCCCTGCTCACCACGACCTTCCCCTCGGGCAAGGACCGCGCCAAGGCCTTCGGCATCTTCAGCGCCATCGCGGGCGGCGGTTCCGCCATCGGGCTGCTCCTCGGCGGCATCCTCACCGAATGGCTGAGCTGGCGGTGGTGCCTGTACGTGAACGTCCCCATCGCCCTGCTCGCCGTCATCGGCGCGTTCACGCTGCTCAAGGACCGTGCGGGCACCAAGGGCGCGCATCTCGACATCCCCGGCGTCTTCCTCGGCTGCGGGGGGCTCGTCGCGATCGTCTACGGATTCAGCCGGGCCGAGGCGATCGGGTGGACCTCCACGGAAGTCCTGACCGTGCTGAGCATCGGCGTCGCGCTGCTCGTCACGTTCGCCTGGTGGCAGACCAGGTCATCGGGCCCGCTGCTGCCCCTGCACATCGTCCGGGAGCGCAACCGCGGCGGTTCGATGATCGTGATGGCGATGACGACGATCGGCCTGTTCGGCGCGTTCCTGTTCCTGACGTACTTCCTGCAGACCATCCTCGGGTACTCGCCGCTCGGCGCGGGCCTGGCGTTCCTGCCCCTGTCCGCGGGCATCATCATCGGCTCGACGCAGATCTCCGCCCGGCTGCTCCCCCTCGTACCGCCGCGCATGCTGCTGGTGCCCGGTCTGCTGCTGAGCGCGGGCGGCATGTTCTCGCTGACCTTCCTCGACACCCACTCCACCTACGCGGGGCACATCCTGCCGGGCACCCTCCTGCTGGGCTTCGGACTCGGGCTGACCTTCCTGCCCATCATCTCGACGGCCACCAGCGGGGTCGCCCCGAAGGACTCGGGCGTCACGTCGGCGACCGTCAACACGGCCCAGCAGGTGGGCGGTTCCATCGGTACGTCCCTGCTGAACACGATCGCGACCACCGTCACGGCCTCGTACCTGACCAGCCATCTCGCCGCCGCGGCCCGCGAGGGCGGGCTGACCCCGGCGGAGCGGACGAGCATCGTGAACACCGGCACGGTCCACGGGTTCACGGTGGCCATCGCCTGGGCGGCGATCATCCTGCTCGCCGCCGCGGTCCTCGGAGCCGTCATGATCAACGGCAAGTCGCCCCGAGCCCGCGCGGCGCAGGAGGAGCAGGCCGCGTAGGCGTGTGCGGTGGGCTCGGACGGGGGCTCCCCGGCCGCGTACGGCCCTCGCCTACTGCGAGGGAATGGTGGCACCGGCGGCGGGTTCCGGCGCCGGTGCCGGGCCGGCGGGCGGCTCCTGCCCGGGGTCGGGGTCGGTGAGCTGCTCCCGCAGGTAGTTCCAGACCACGGCGATCAGCGCGGCGACCGGTACGGCCAGCAGGCTGCCGACGATGCCGGCCAGGCTGGCGCCCAGTGTCACGGCCAGCAGGATCACTCCCGCGTGGAGGCCGAGTCCCCGGCTCTGGATCATGGGCTGGAACACGTTTCCTTCGAGCTGCTGCACCAGGATGATGATCCCGAGCACGATCAGCGCGTCCGTCGGGCCGTTCGACACCAGTGCGATGAGTACCGCGACGAGTCCGGCGAACAGCGCGCCCACGACCGGCACGAACGCGGAGACGAAGGTCAGCACCGCGAGCGGGAGCACCAGTGGCACTCCCACGATCCAGAGCCCCAGACCGATGAAGACGGCGTCCAGCAGACCGACGAACGCCTGCGAACGCACGAACGCCCCCAGCGTGTCCCAGCTGCGCTCGGCGACGACCGGGACGTCGGTGGCGAGCCGGCCGGGCAGCTGGCGGGTCAGCCACGGCAGGAACCGCGGGCCGTCCTTGAGGAAGAAGAACATGAGGAAGAGCGCCAGAACCGCGGTGACGACACCGTTGACCACGGTGCTCACGCCGGTGACGGCAGCCGTGACGATGCTGCCGACACTGTCCTGGACGCGGGCGACCCCGGTGTCGAGCGCGCCGGAGATCTGGTCCTCATCGATGTTCAGCGGCGGCCCGGCCGCCCACTCCCGCACCTTGTCGATCCCGTCGCTCACACGTTCCGCCAGCTCGCCCGACTGGGCGGCCACCGGCACCGCGATCAGCGCCACGACACCGGCGGCGGCCAGGAGGAAGAGGAGTGTCACCGTCGAGGCGGCCAGGGCGGCGGGCCACCCGTGCCGGCGCAGAAAACGGGCCGCGGGCCAGGTGAGCGTGGTGAGGAGCAGGCCCACCACGAGCGGCCACATGATCGACCACATCTGCCCCAGAAGCCATACCGCCACCCCCGTCATGACGAGGACGACCAGCAATTCAGCGGAAACGCGGGCCGAGGTACGCAGCGCGGCGCGGCTCTTCGCGGAGTTCAACGAGGCAGACATGGGGGTCACCTTAAAGGCACTCGGTCCGCGGGCCTTACGCGCGCCACCATCCAAGACCGCCCGCGGGCGCGGGCGTGCGCTTCGACCACTTCGGGCGCTCGGCGGCGGGCGCGGCATTAGAGTGACGCGGTGACCTCTCTGCCGGAAGACCGGGCGCAACTGATCAGCGACGAAGACCGCGACACCGCTGTGCGGCGTCTGCAGGAGGCGTACGCCGAAGGGCACATCTCGCACGAGGAGATGGACGAGCGTCTCAACCACGCGCTCGCCGCGAGGACTCGGGGCGATCTCGTGCCGGCGCTGGACTCGCTCCCCGAGGAGAAGGCGCCCGCCACGTCCACGATCGCCGCCGCCGGCGGACGCATCACGCGGCGTGGCGCATGGCGGGTGCCGCGGACCCTGAAGGTCGGGTCGGCGTACGGCAGGGTGCGTCTGGACCTGTCCCGGGCGGTCATCGAGCATTCCGTGATCGACATCGAGTTGCAGATGGGCACCGGCGGGGCCCGGATCACGGTGCCGCCCGACGCGATCGTCGACACCGAGGGTCTGGCCACCGGGTGGAAGGACGTGCGCTACAAACCCCGCCCTTCCTCCGGCCCCGGCGGGCCGACGATCCGGATCTCCGGGGCCATGGGGTACGGACGGTTGAAGATCCGCCACGCCTGGCGTTGAGGCGGTCCGGGCGGACGCGCCGTCAGCCCTGATCCCGTCCGAGAGCCGCCACCGCCCATTTCGCCCGGGTGGACAACTCGCTCAGAGCCTTGGCGTGTTGCCGGGCGATCGTCGACAGCAGTTCCCTGCCGAGTGCCATCGTCTCGCGGGCCAGTGGGGCGTCGCCGGCCTCGGCCGCCGCGAGCGCGAGTTCCAGGTGCTGCTCGGTGATGAGGCGGCCGAGACCATGACGGTGCCACTGCGGCACGGTCCTCACCGCCGTACGCGCCCGCTCCAACGCCCGTCGTGCCGCGGCGAGATCACCCTTGCGGCGCTCCAGCCGGGCCAGGTCGCAGGCCGCCACCGCCCGGTCGCGGTCGGTGTCCTGGAGGGAGAGGAAGAAGAACTGGGCGCGGGCCGCCTGTGCGTGGTCGCCCAGTCGCTCCAGTGACGCGCTCAGCCGGCCGAGCAGTTCGGCGTCGGCGGGGCCGGCGTCGTCCAGCAGGCGGATGAGCGCGACCCGGGCGTGTTCGATCCGCCCCTGGGCGCGGGCCAGTTCGATCCAGGTGAACTCGCTCTCCGCCTCCGGATCCCGGCCACAGCTGTCGGCGTCCATGGCGCGCGCCCAGTCACGAGCCCCCTCGGTGCGCTCGGACGTCTCACGCTCCAGGAGCAGCCGCAGCAGGGGCAGGTCGCCGTCCCGGCGGTCGTACCGCGCGGCGCGTATCACCCCCGCGCGCAGCACCGGGTCGGCCAGGGCCTCGTCGTACGCTCCGGGCTCGCCCGCCCGTACGCGTGCGAGCACCGCTCGTCCCGGCCCGAGCACGACGTCCCGCAACGGCCGGCGCCGCGATTCGTCGGTGAGCCGATAGGCGCAGAGCTCGGTCGAGTTGAGCAGGAGATGGTCGGGCTCCGTGCGGTCGACCGCCGCTTCCATCAGGGCGGCCAACTCGGTCAGGGGGCGGTCGGGAAGTCCCAGCCCGGCGAGCAACGCGGCGCGGTGTGCGTCCAGTTCGGGGGCGAACTCCTCGCGCGCCTCGGCGTCGCCCGCCTCGACGGCCGCCCGCAACTGCTCCTCGTCCAGGTCGCCGGAGATGTTCTCGCAGTACCAGGGCAGCCGGATGAGCATCTCCAGCGCCTCGGAGACGCTGTCGGCGATGAGTACCGCGTCGCCCTCGGAGGAGGCGTGCAGTACGGCCGTTCCCCCGCACAGGAAGTACGTGCCTCCCGTGTCGTCGCCCGCGATCGGCTCCAGGGAGGCTCCGGAGGCGAGATGGACGTCCTCGACGTGGTGGGCCCGGTCCAGGTCGAAATCGAAGGGAAACGCGGCCAGGGCGGCCAGTTCGGGGCGGGTGCGGAGCAGACGCAGAACGCGGTCGGTCATACGGACGAACCCTAAGGGCTGTTCGCCTGAGCGGATGGGGCGGTGTCGGCGGGCGAGCGGGGGACTCGCCGTCGCGTATCGGCGCGGAGCCGATGTCTTTGCGCGGGCGGCGTTATGTCCGGCGGGTTACGAGAAGCGGAGCGCGCGCATTCTCGACTGTGATGTCCGACGCAGCTCCGCTCCCGGTCGGAGCGCGGGTCCGCTCTTTCGAGCCCGGAAGCGGGCGGACCCGTGCCCGTTTCCGGTCCTTTTCACGCCCGGAACAAGTGGCAGCCATGGCAAACAGCTGTCATTGGTAATTTCTGAGCAAAGGGCAATGCCTGCTCGACGCCAATAGGGCTGGGTGGAGTGACGTTGACATCCATTAGTGGGTATCCATACTCTTCCCGCATACAGCACGGCAGCTGAAATCCCCCACTCACCGCATGGTCGAATATTGTGAACTCGCCGATGGCACGGAAAATTCACACAGCCGTAGCATGCCGCCGCCCCTCCTTAACTCGGGGGCGCCGCACGGGGCGGCCGGCCCGGACTCCGCCGTCGGACACATCACGGCAACAAATAGCGGTCAGTAAACAGTTCAACAGCATATGCCGAACGGAAGACTTTTTCCGCTCTGCGCGCCACGTGCGTTCGGGGCGGTACCGGCGGCAGGGCGACACACGCCAGGGCAGCCGATCACCACCGCACGCCTGCACTCCCCACCGGGTGCCGCAGTCGCGGCCCCGCAGCGAACGCCACCGCCGGATCCAGCCAAAGGGTCAGTATGCGTCTGTTCGAACGATCCAGGGAAGCAAACACGCTCGCAAAGGCTTTTGACGCCTGCTCGGCTGGAATAGGGCAATTCGTAATCATTACGGGCGGCCCTGGCTCAGGGAAGAGTGAACTCGTCCACGACACACTGAAAACGGTCGGTGAAGTCGGCGCGACTGTTCTCCTCGCCACCGCGTCGCCCACCCGGACAAAGCAACCGCTCAGCATCTTCCGGCAATTACTGCGGGACGCGGAGGTGTCCTGCGCCACACTCGAACAGCTGGCATCGACGCACCCCGGATGGTATCAGGAGGACGGCGGCGGAACAGGCGCCTTCGAGGAACGTGATTGGCCGAATGCGGACAGCGAAAGAGCTGTCGCCCGTGCGGCCGAGGAGGCCACCGCCGCACTCATCGAACTGTCGTCGGAACGCCCGTTGGTCATCGCGGTCGATGACGCGCAACTGATGGACGACGATTCGCTCGCGGCAATGCTGAGCCTTTTGCACCGAATACGGAAGAAGAGAATCCTTGTCCTCTGCGTGAGCTGGGAGCAATCGGGCGTCCGGGGACCGGTCGTCCACCGACAACTCATCAGGCAGCCGCACGAACGCGTACGCATCGCTCCCCTGACCGAGGACGGCGTCGCGGCGCTCCTCAGCCGGCACGCCGGCCGGCCGGTCAAGCGAGAGACGAGCGACGCCTACCACCGCGCCACCGGCGGCAACCCGATGCTCGTCCACGCCCTCCTCGACGACAGCGCCCGCTTCGGCTCGGAGCCGGGCGAGCCCGTCGCGAGTTCCGCCTACCGGCAGGCCGTACTCACCTGCCTCGGAGGCACCAGCCCGGCACACACACGGATCGGCGCCGCGATCGCGGTGCTCGGCGACTTCGCCTCCGCCCGCAACGTGGCCCTGGTGTCCGGCGACTCCCCCACCACCGTCCTGGAGACCGTCAGCGTCCTCAACTCCAGTGGTCTGCTGTCCGACTACGCCTTCCGTCACCCGGCGGCGGCCGAGGCCGTGCTGAACGATCTGTCCGAAACCGAACTGGCCCGGATCAACACCGCTGCCGCGCAACTGCTCTACCAGGCCGGGGCGCCCGAACGTGACGTGGCCGCCAGACTGCTCGCCGCCGACGAGGTCGTCCAGCCCTGGGGGCCGAAGGTGCTGCGCGGCGCCGCCGACCTGGCGCTCGGGGCCGACAACGTACGCGAGTCGATGAGCTATCTGCGTCTGGCACTGCGCGACCGGACGGACGAGCACGACCGGCACCGGCTCCTCGCCGCCCTGGGCCGTGCGGCGTGGCGGGTGAACCCCGCGGCGGCGGAGGCGTCCCTGGCGCAGTTGCGCCGGGCGGTCTTCGACGGCTGCCTGGACGCCGACGACGCGGCGACCGTCCTGCGGTACATGCTGTGGCAGGGCGAGGACTCCGACCAGGTCGCCACCGCGATCGGGGCGCTGAGCGGCCCCGCCGCCGCGGACCGGGACAACCAGTCCATCGCCGAGGTGGAGTTCATCAGACAGTGGTTCTACGGCGTCCCCGGTGTCCGGCGGCCGGGCGGGCCCAACGGGAGCGACGGGAGCGACGGAACCGCCGCGGACCACGGGGACGGCGGCCCGGCGGCGAACGGCGGGGCGGGACTGGCCGGGCTCAGCCCCAAACTGGCGCAGCTCATCTCCGGCGCGTCGGACGAGGTCGTCGCCTCCGTGGTCCAGTCGCTCCAGGGGCTCCAACTCGACCGGATGAAACCGGAGTTGGTCGCCATGTCCCTGCTCGCGATCGCGCACACGGATCGCGGCGGAACCGCGGCCGAGGTGTGCGAGACTCTGCTCGCGTACGCGGCCCGGCGCAAGGCCACCACCTGGCACGCCCTGCTGACCGCCGTACGGGCCGAGATCGCGCTGCTGCAGGGGGATCTGGAGACCGCGGACGCCAAGTCCGCCGAGGCGCTGGACATGATGCACACCCGTGGCTGGGGTGTGCTCATCGGACTGCCGCTGGGCACCGCGGTGTTCGCCAACACGGCTCTGGGGCGGCACGACCGGGCCGCGGAACTCCTGGAGCGGGAGTTGCCCGACGCCGTCTTCCGTACGGTCTTCGGTGTGCAGTACCTGCGTGCCCGGGGCCACCATTACCTCGCCACCGACCGGGCGTTCGCCGGGCTCAGCGACTTCGAGACGTGCGGCCGGCTTCTGCGCGACGCCAACGCGGAGCTGCACAAGGGGATTCCGTGGCGGGCCGATCTCGCCGAGGCGAACCTGCGCATCGGCAGGACGAAGACGGCGCGCGAGTGGGCCGAGGCACAGGTCGAGGTGGGCGGCAGCAGACCCAGTTCGCGCGCGCGAGGTGTCGCCCTGCGGCTGCTGGCGCAGATGAGCAGGCCCAATGTCCGCACCTCGCTGCTGCACGAGGCGATCGATCTGCTCAGGGCCTCGGGCGACCGGCGGGAACTGGCCGTGGCGTTCTCCGATCTGTCCGCCACCCACTACGAACTGGGCGACTACGCACGCGCCCGGCTGGTCGCCCGGCATGCCTCGCAGGTGGCCGCGACCGGCCCCGTGGAGGCCGCGGTGGGCAGCAGGCTGGTGGCCCTGGAGCATCTCGGCCTGCCGGAGGAGCCGGGGGCGGCGATGCTGCTGACCGACGCCGAGTGCCGGGTCGCGGGACTGGCGGCGCTCGGCTACAGCAACCGTGAGATCAGCCGGCGCATCCACGTCACCATGAGCACCGTCGAGCAGCATCTGACGCGTGTGTACCGGAAGTTGAAGGTGGCCAGCCGGGCAGATCTGCCGTCGAAGATGCTGGAGCACCGCATCCCGACGCTGTCGGACCACTTCGCGCCCGGCGAGACCGCCGCGCCCGCCGTGTAGCGCGGTCGGCCGGGGGCGGCCGGGAGGGAACAGATACGGCACGGGGCGTGCGACGGCCCCGTGCCGTCGCCGTGTCCGGCGTCCGCGCGCGGGGTCGGGGCCGGGCCACTCCCCCGGTTCGGGTAGTGCCCCGCCGCCCACGGACCTCCGTGTCCGGGCGCGGGGCCCGGACACGGAGGTCCGTTCGGCACATGACTGACGCGTGACTGATGCTCCGTCAATCATGATCATTCACCGGCTAGTTGAAGCTTCCCAGCTCGTCGTCCAGGATGCCGAGCAGTTCCTCGGCGGACGCGGAGGACAGTTCCGGCCGGTTCGCGTCGGACCTCTCCGTCTCCTGCGGTGCGTCGGACCCCGCCCACCTGGCGGACAGCGCCCGCAGCCTGAGCGCCACCCTGGACCGCTGCTCCGCGTCGACCGACTCGGGGTCGAGATGCGTTTCGAGCCGGATGACCTCCGCCTCCGCGTCCGGGGTGCCGGGGATGTCGTCCGGCGTGATGCCCAGTTCCTCGAAGAGATGGGCGGCGAGGGCGGTCGGCGTCGGGTAGTCGAACGTGAGGGTGGTCGACAGGCGCAGACCGGTGTCCGCGCCCAGGCGGTTGCGCAGTTCGAGCGCGGAGAGTGAGTCGACTCCCAGCTCGCCGAAACCGCGGTCGGTGTCCACCGCGTCCGCCCCGGTGTGGCCGAGTACGTCACCGACGTGTCCCCGCACGGTCTCCAGCAACAGCTTCATGGCGTCGGTGGCGCCCAGGGACGCGAGCCGGTCCGCCAGTGCCCGGGTGTCGGCGGCGGGCGCGGCGGTGACGTCGGCGGTCCGCGCCGTGGGGCGCGCCGGGGCCGGCAGAAGCCCGCGGACCAGCGGCGGCGCGTCCTTGGTGGCGCGCAGCCGTACGGGCAGCAGCGCGGGCGCGTCGGTGGCGAGCGCCCGGTCGAAGAGGGCGAGCGCGCGACCGGGGGTGAGCGGTTCGATGCCGTCCCTGGCCAGTCTGCGCAGTTCGGCGTCGCCGAGTCCGCCCGCCATGCCGGTACCGGTGTCCCAGAGGCCCCAGCCCAGGGAGAGGGCGGTGAGGCCGGTGTCCCGCCGGTGTGCGGCGAGCGCGTCGAGGAAGGCGTTGGCGGCGGCGTAGTTGGCCTGTCCGGCGGCGCCCAGCGTGCCGGCGGCCGACGAGTACAGGACGAACGCCGTCAGGTCCAGGTCGCGTGTCAGCTCGTGCAGATGCCAGGCCGCGTCGACCTTCGGGCGCAGTACGGTGGCGAGCCGCTCCGGGGTCAGTTCGGTGACGAGGCCGTCGTCGAGGACACCGGCGGCGTGTACGACGGCGGTCAGCGGATGCTCCGCGGGAATGTCCGCCAGCAGGGCGGCCAGCGCCTCACGGTCGGCGGCGTCGCAGGCCGCGACCGTCACCTCGGCGCCGAGGTCGCGCAGTTCCCGGACGCCGGAGGTGTCGCCGCCCCGCCCGCACAGCAGCAGGTGGCGGACTCCGTGCGCGGTGACGAGATGGGCCGCGAGAAGCCGTCCGAGTGTGCCGGTGCCGCCGGTGAGGAGCACCGTGCCGCCGGGTGCGAAACCGCCGAATGGAGCGGCGGGCCGGGCGGGTTCGGCCAGCTTCGGCAGATACGCGCGGCCGGCGCGCAGGGCGATCTCCGGCTCCCCGGTGGCGACCGCCGCCGGCAGCGCCGCCTCGGAGGCGGGGTCGCCGTCGCTGTCGACCAGGACGAGGCGTCCGGGGTGTTCGACGGCCGCCGAGCGGATCAGGCCCCAGATGCCCGCGAGGGCGAGGTCCGCGGGTCCCTCGACGCCGACGGCGCCGTTGGTGACGACCACCAGCGGACCGCTCGGCCGGTCGTCGGCGGAGAGGTGTTCCTGGAGGGCGGCGAGGGCGCCGGTGACGGCCTCCC
>NZ_JAAPBF010000127.1 GCF_022695985.1 Streptomyces sp. NP-1717
CACCTCGGGGGCAGTGCCCATGGGGCCGCCGGCCGCCGGTGACGTGCGTGCCGCCGCGCCGTCGGCCGGCTCGGGACCGTACGGCTCGCGGCCGTACGTCCGCGGCTTCTCCTGCTCCCCCGGCGTCGCGGGCGGCGGGGGTGGCGGGGTCACGTCGAGCTTGCGGTCGAGCAGCCGGTTGGCGCCGTGGTGCAGCAGGTTGACGACGACGATCGCGGGCCCCACGACCCCGGCGGTACCGGGGAATTGGGGTTCGAGCGCCAGTGCCAGCAGGATCGCCGTGATGCCGTTCTGCTGGCCGAGTCCGAGGTAGTAGCGGTCGACACGGCTGATGCCCGGCACCAGCCAGGGCCCGGCGAGCAGCGCGGCCACCATCTGCGCCCCGAACGCCGCCGCGCCGAGCGCGAGTCCGGGCAGCGGATCGATCCCCTGCGCGAGCAGCACGCCCAGGAGACAGGCGGCGATCAGGAACGCGCCCGACACGGCCCGGTTGACGTACGGCTTGAACCGGCCGACCCGGACGAAGAGTCCGGCCAGCGCGACGGCCAGCACCAGCATGTACGCGGCGGCGACCAGCACCAGGACGGCGACGAGCAGCAACGCGAGTACGTCCGCGCGGCGCGCGGCGACGGAGCGGGTGCCTGCGCCGTCGGAACCGCCGCCGGACGTCGCCACGGCAGCGGAGTCGCCGTCGGTACGCCGGCCGGCCGCGAGCCGCCGGACCAAGTGCCAGGCGAGCAGGGCGATTCCGAAGAGGATCACGTTCGCCAGCGTCGTCAGCAGGAAGTCGGCTCCGGCGCCCTGGTCGGGGGCCATCGACACCGTGCCCCCACCGCCGGCCCGCAGCGCCAGCACGGCGACGTAGAAACTGAGCAGCACGGTCATCGGGTCGTCGAACGACGCCCAGGCCGAGAGCAGCGTCTTCGCCCGGCGCGACATCCGGTGGCGGGCACCCATGGCGGCCACGGAGAGCGGGTCGATCTGGGCGACCGCGATACCGAGCACGACGGCTTCCGGACCCCCGACCACGAAGACCATCACGGCGGAGATCAGCGCCGCTTTGAGCAGCACTCCCAGGGTGACCGCCACCACCACCGCGCGCAGGTTCTCCCGCACGTCGGCGGCCTCCAGCTCATGCGTGCTGCCGTAGAGACCGATCGCCAGCAGCACTCCGGCGGTGAAGGTGTAGACGGGCAGGTCGGCCGGATTCCCCGGGCGGGTGAGGAGACCGATAGCGAGACCGGCGACCAGCGCCCCGATCGCCCACAGAGAAGTGCGCCGCGAGGGCGAATGGTCCGCCCGGCCACGTAACCGCCACCGTCTCCGAACCACTCCAGGTGCCCCCCGCATCCGATCTCGCCACACAAGATCGGCGGTCGGATTCAACCGCCGTTCGCCGGTCAACCGGATCACGGACTTCGCGCACATGACGGGACATCATGCCGTAAACGACGGAGCCCGAAGCGGCCCCGCACGGCACCCCTCACCCGGTTGTCGGTCGCACATCGAGCACAGCCCCCACATGATGAATTGAGTGTAGGAAAGATGGCCGCTTCGTGTGAGCGGATGACAGAGATTGACCGATCTCAACACCATTGATTCTTTTGCTTATCGATGAACGCCGGTGCATTACGACGTGCCTCCGGCGCACGCCCCGGCAGGAAAGGCGCCGGGAGAATCCGTTCGAGACACCGTCCCGGTCCGGCGGCACGCGTCGTCCGGGAGTCGTCACCCGAAGAGGCCGCCGAGAAGTCCGCCGAGCGGGTCAGTGTCGTCCGACGGGGGGTCGGTCGGAGCATCGTCGGAGGGGGTCGGGGAACCGGAGCCCGCACCGCCGTCGCCGGCGCCTCCCGTGGGGGACTGCGAGGTCGTGGCCTCCGGCGCGGTCGGGCTTCCCGATGTCGCGGACGGCGATACGGCGCCGCTCTCGGTCGGGGCGGGGCGGGGCGAACCACTGCCGCCGGACCGTGCGCCCGCCGAGGGCTCCGAGAACTCCCCGCTGCGGACGGCGTCCGGCGCCTCCGCCGCGCCGCCGGCGCCCGGTCCGGATTCCGGCGCGCCCGAGACCGAATCCCCGGGAGCCGGTGTGGAGTTCGCAGGTTCCTCGTCGTTGCTGTCCGTGATGCCGGGTACGGACAGCCACGGTGGCGCCGAACCTCCGCCGATCACCGCGCCTCCGAGGACGACGGCGCAGCAGGCACCGGAGCCGACCAGGACCCAGCCGAGCCGTCGCAGACGCTTCCCGCGCGGTGCGGCCGGCTCGTCGTCGTGCGACACGGAAGGGACGGGATCGGGCGTCGGCACCGGATCGGACGCCCGCGTCAGCTCGGATTCGGATTCAGGTCCGAATTCAGGTCCGGAAGCTTCGGGCCTCGCCTCGGACTCGGGTTCGGGGGCTTCGACCGCCTCCGCACGCTCGCGCTCGGGTTCGGGGGCCTCAGGAGCGGAGTCGGCCGGCTCGCCGGAATCGGCCTCCTCCGCTGCCTTCTCCGTGACCTCGGCTGCCGTGACCTCGGCCCGCGCCACCGACTCGGCCGCCATCCCGGCGACCACCCGCTCCAGTCTGTCGAGCCGGTCGCTCAGGTCCGACGCGTCGTCGCGGGGAGTCTCCGCCCGCCCGGCATCGCCGGCTGCCCCGCGCTCTTCCACAACCGCCCCGCTCAGTGCGTCCCAGTCGTACGACGGATATCCACGTCGCCAATGAGACTAGTACTACCGCACAGCGGGTCCGCTCCGTCCCTCGGTCTCCTTCACACCCCTGCGACAGACGCGCCACCGGAGCCGCGCAACGCGTCGACCGCGATGCGGGCCGCGGTGCCGATGACCGCGTCCGCCGCGGGCAGCGTGGCGGCGGGGCTGGCCGCGCGGGTGAAGACCGCGACGGCGTAACGGCCGTGGTCCGGGTACTCGATGACGCCGACCTCGTTACGGAGGGTGGGCGCGCTGCCGGTCTTGCCGGCGACCTGGACGTCGTCGAAGGGGAAACCCGAGGCCAGCCGGTGCGGCCATACCTGGAGCGCGAGCAGACGCCGTACGGCGGCGCCGTGTTCGGGGGCGCACGCCTCGTCGCGCCAGATCGCGCCGAGCAGACGGGTCATGTCGCGCGGGGTGCTGCGGTTGGTGCGTGCCGGGTCCAGCGCGCGCATACGGGCGAGGACTTGGGGATCCGCCAGGGCCTGTGGCCCACCCTGCCCGGCGTCCTCCCTGATGGTGGCGATGAAGTCGCGGAAGGTCTGGACGGCGTGGGTACGGGTGAGCCCGAGCCGCTCGGTGGTGTCGTTGACGGCGTCGAGGCCGACCCGTTCCAGGAGCAGGTCGGCGGCCGTGTTGTCGCTGACGGCCATCATCAGATAGGCGGCGTCGCGCAGGGAGACACGGGCCGGGTCGAGCATGGCGGAGAGCCCGGTCGGCCCCGCCGTACGGCCTTCCCCCGGGCATTCGGTCTGGTCGGTGAGGTTCAGGCGGCCCGCCTCGGCGTGCCGGTGGAGCGCGACGAGCAGACAGAGTTTGTGGACGCTCGCGGTGACGACGGACCGGTCCGCGCCCACGTCGATCTGCGCACCGGAGTCGATGTCCGCGGCATGCAGCCAGCCCGTGACCCCGGCGTCGGCGAAGGCCCGTACGGCGGCGTCGCCCCGCCCCTTGGGCCAGGCCGCCGAGTGACGCCAGGCCAGTGGCGCGCCGGTCAGCGGGCGCCAGGTGAGGTCCCGGTCCTCCGCGTGGTGGGCCTCGCGCGGGGCGAAGGCGACGGTCCGGCCGCCCAGGAGCAGGCCCCGGACGAAGCTCGGGCCCCGGCCGTGCCGCACGGCGGTGGGGGTGTAGCCGTGGCGGGCGCAGGTGGTGAGGAGATCGTCGTGCACGGCCGGGGCGTGGGCGCGCGGGAAGAGGATCAGGTCGTATCCGGTGAGCGCGGGGAGCGGGACCGTTCCGAGGCGCGCCTGCGGGGCGTCGTGCGGCAGCAGGACGCCCAACTCGTGGCGCAGGACGGGGCCCAGCTCCAGCCCGGACACGTCGCTGGGGTGGTGGATGAGCCCGACGTCCAGGTCGTGCGAGGCGAGTTCGGCGAGTTGCTCGGCCGTCGTCAGCTCGTGCAGTTCCAGTTCGACGCCGCCCTCGCGTTCCTGGAACCCGGCCAGGATCGCGGCGACGCTCTCGCCGGTGATGTCGGCGGGCAGCGCGGCGCGCAGCAACCCGCTGTGGCCCTCCTGGATACGGCGGGCCGTGGCCAGCAGTGCCTCGGAGTGGGCGAGCAGCTGACGGGCCTCGTCCAGCAGCAGTGCGCCGCCCTTCGTGATCGTGACCTGTCGGCTGGAGCGCTCGAAGAGGCGTACGCCCAACTCCCGCTCCAGACGCTGAATACGTTGCGACAGGGGTGGTTGGGCCACACCGAGACGCTGGGCGGCGCGACCGAAATGTAACTCTTCCGCAACAGCAACAAAGCATTGCAGATGCCTTATCAGGTCCACGACCAGCAACCATATCGATAATTGATCGATCCATGAGCCATATCCGTCTTGGACAGGAACGGGCGGGCGTTGTTCTCCTCTGGTCGAAGGCGGTACGGACCGGCACCGGGCGAATGCCCCGCCGAACAGCCCTCGAACGGACCGGACCGCCCGAACTCCCCGCACGAGGCGCCCGTGCGGGCGCCCGAAGAGAGGAAAGCCGCGACCACATGCCGACCCGTACCCGTACCTCTGTCCCCCGCCGTGCCGCACTGGCCACCCTGAGCGGCCTCGCGACCCTCCCTCTCATCGGCTGCGGCACGGGCACCCGGGACGACGCCCCCGCGTCCGGCTCCGGCTCCGGCTCGACACCGTCTGCCTCAACGCCGTCCACGTCCGCGCCGTCGACCTCCACGCGGACGTCGGCGGCGCACACGAAGGGCGCCTTCGCCCGGCTGGAGCGCAAGTTCGACGCCCGGCTCGGCGTCTACGCGATCGACACCGGCGACGGCCGGTCCATCACCCACCGGCCCGACGAACGCTTCGCCTACGCCTCCACCTGCAAGGCGCTGCTCGCCGCCGTCATGCTGGACAGGCACTCCCTCAGGCAGCTCGACCGGCTCGTGCGCTACGACCGCAACGATCTCGCCGGCGCCGGCTACTCGCCGATCACCGAGAAGCACATCGCGACGGGGCTGACCCTGCGCGAGCTGTGCGACGCCACCGTCCGCTACAGCGACAACGGCGCGGCCAACCTGCTCTTCCGCGAACTCGGCGGCCCCAAGAGCCTCCAGTCCGCCCTCGCCTCCATCGGCGACCGCGTCACCCGGTGCGACCGTTACGAGGCCGAACTCAGCGACGCGGTCCCCGGCGACCTCCGTGACACGAGCACTCCGC
The DNA here is from genome assembly GCF_022695985.1 of Streptomyces sp. NP-1717. Taxonomy (GTDB): domain Bacteria; phylum Actinomycetota; class Actinomycetes; order Streptomycetales; family Streptomycetaceae; genus Streptomyces. Next base: position 5,343 of record NZ_JAAPBF010000127.1, read on the forward strand.
GCGCGCTCGCCACCGACCTGCGCGCGTACGTCGTGGACGACGCCCTCGCGCCGGACAAGCGGGCCGTGCTGACGGACTGGCTCAAGCGCAACACCACCGGCGACACGGTCATCCGGGCGGGCACCCCGGACGGCTGGCAGGTCGGCGACAAGACCGGCACCGGCGGCTACGGCACCCGCAACGACATCGCCGTCGTGTGGCCGCCGAAGGCCGCCCCGATCGCCGTCGCGATCCTCTCCCGCCGTGATGTCAAGGACGCCGAGCCGGACGACGCCCTCATCGCCGAGGCCGCCGCGATCACCTTCGAAGCGCTGGCGTAGCCGCCCCGGAGCGCGTGGGTGCGAGCGCGGGCGCGAGCCGGCTCGCCTCCGTCGATTCGATGCGCGCCGCCTGCGACTGCGTGATGACGTCGCACACCCAGTCCCAGTGCAGCGCGACGAGGTCGCCGGGGGCGAGTCCCGGAATCAGCGACCGGCCCCCCGTCGACCAGCGCACGGACTCCTGGCGGGGCGGCCCGGGGATCAGGGCCGTACCGGTCCAGGTCAGCGGGCGGGACTCGACCGTGGCCGACTCGCCGTCGACCGCGCCGACGACGCCCGTGCGGATCCGGCATCGGTCGAGGACCGACAGCGCCGTGGCACTGCCCGAGGCGCGCAGCAGACCGGCCCAGGGGTAGACGTCGAAGACCTGGAAGCTGTGGTGGGCGAGGGCGCTGCCGGCCGCCTCGCGCCAGGTGCCGCCCGACTGGCCCCGGAAGCGGTCGCGCATACGGGCCAGCAGAGCCTCGGGGTCCGCCCGGTCCAGGAGTTCGTTGCCGATCCAGTACGCCTCGACGACGCGCTCGTCCAGCGGGTCGTCGAGGCCGGCCGACTCGGCGAGGAATTCGAGGTAGCACCAGGCGCCGTCGAACTGGCGGGCGCCGCGCTCGATGCCCCCGATGTCCGTGGGGCGCAGCAGAGCCGTGGAGTCCGCCGGGCCGCAGTAGCCGAGTTCGTTGGGCGGATAGGCGTACCGGGCGAAGAGGATCGCGCCGCGCTCGCTCATTCAGCAGATCCTCGGGAGCTGTTCGCCGACGGGGAGGCCGACGACCCGGGTGCCGCCGAGTCCGGTCCTGGCGACCACCATGCCGGGGTGTTCGGTGACGCAGCTGCCGATCCGGCGGGCCCCGCGGCCCAGCGGGTGCGCCGTCATGGCGTCGAGGACCCGGTCGGCGGAGTCGGCGGGCACGATCGCGATCAGTTTGCCCTCGTTCGCGACCTGGAGCGGGTCGAGCCCGAGCAGGCTGCACGCGTCGCGCACGGTGTCCGGTACGGGCAGCTCCCGTTCGATCAGTTCGACGCCGACCGCCGACGCGGTGGCGATCTCGTTCAGCGAGGCCGCGACGCCGCCGCGGGTGGGGTCGCGCAGGACGTGGACGTCGGCGCCGGTGGCGAGCATCGCGGCGACGAGGCCGTGCAGGGCGGCGGTGTCGCTCTCGACCGTCGTACCGAAGTCCAGGCCGTCACGGCAGCTCATGACCGCCACGCCGTGCACGCCGATGTCGCCGCTGATCAGCACGGCGTCGCCGGGCGCCGCGCGGCGTGGGCCGATGTCGACGCCCTCGGGGATCACTCCGATTCCCGAGGTGTTGACGTAGACGCCGTCGCCGCTGCCGCTGTCGACGACCTTGGTGTCGCCGGTGACCAGCCGGACCCCGGCCGTGCGCGCCGCCGCGCCCATGTCCTGGGCGATCCGGCCGAGGTCGGTCAGCGCGGTGCCCTCCTGGAGGATGAACGCGGACGACATGAACAGCGGCGTCGCGCCCGACATCGCCAGGTCGTTGACGGTCCCGTTGACGGCGAGGTCCCCGATGGAGCCGCCGGGGAAGAACATCGGCCTGACCACGAACGAGTCGGTGGAGAAGGCGAGCCGGGTGCCGTCGCCGACGGTGAGTACGGCGGAGTCGCCGAGTTCGGCCGCCGCGGCGGAGCCGTACGCGGGAAGGAACAGGTGCTCGACCAGCTCGGCCGACATCGCCCCGCCGCCGCCGTGGCCCATGACGACCGCCGGGGTCGCGCGGAGGGGGACGGGGCAGGCCCAGTTCTCGAAGTCGAGGCCGTTGCCGGCCGGGGCGGTCGCGGGGGCGGGTACGTGGCTGGTGGTCCCGGTCTCGGTCACTTCGCATCGACCAGTTCGAGCCGGCGGTAGGTGAAGTACGCGGCGCAGGCGCCCTCGGAGGACACCATCGTGGCGCCCAGCGGATTCCTGGGGGTGCACTCCTTGCCGAAGGCGGCGCACTCGTGCGGCTTGATCAGCCCCTGGAGTACGTCGCCGGAGCGGCACAGGGACGATTCGGCGGTACGGATGCCCGCCACGTCGAACCGGCGCTCGGCGTCGAACTCGGCGTACTTCTCGGACAGTCGCCATCCGCTGCCGGGGATCACCCCGATACCGCGCCAGGTCCGGTCGGTGACCTCGAAGACGTCCCGCAGCATCTCCATGGCGGGCAGGTTGCCCTCGTCGCGTACGGCGCGGGGGTAGGCGTTCTCCACTTCGTGGCGGCCCTGTTCGAGTTGCAGGATCGTGCGGCGGACGCCTTCGAGGATGTCGAGCGGTTCGAATCCGGTGACGACGACGGGGACTCGGTACTTCTCCGCGAGCGGCGGGTACTCGGAGGTGCCCATCACGCTGCACACGTGCCCGGCGGCGAGGAACGCCTGGACCCGGCAGGTGGGTGACTCCATGATGGCGGCGATGGCGGGCGGTACGAGCACGTGCGAGACGAGGAGTGAGAAGTTCCGTACACCGAGCCGCCGGGCCTGATGGACCGTCATGGCGTTGGCCGGGGCGGTCGTCTCGAAGCCGATGCCGAAGAAGACGACTTCCTTGTCGGGGTTGTCGCGGGCGATCTTCAGCGCGTCGAGCGGGGAGTACACGACGCGTACGTCGCCGCCCGCGCTCTTGACCGAGAAGAGGTCCTGGCCACTGCCCGGCACCCGGAGCATGTCACCGAAGGAGCAGAAGACGACGCCGGGCCGGGCCGCGATCGCCAGCGCCCGGTCGATGACCTCCAGCGGGGTCACACAGACCGGGCAGCCCGGCCCGTGGATCATCTCCACCCCGTCGGGGAGCAGTTGGTCGATGCCGTGGCGGATGATCGAGTGGGTCTGGCCGCCGCAGACCTCCATCATCGCCCAGGGGCGGGTGGTGGCCGCGTGGATCTCGTCGACCAGCCGCTTGGCGAGAGCGGGGTCGCTGAACTCGTCGAGGTACTTCACAGTCCGGTGCCTTCCACTGATTCCCGCTGCCTGGCGGCGAGTTCGAAGCCGTCGCCGAACTCCTCCTCCAGCAGCCCGAGCTTCTCGAAGTTCGCCAGTGTCCGCCAGGCCGATTCCTCGTCGAGCCGCTGGATGGCGAACCCGACGTGGACGACGACGTATTCGCCGATCTCCGCGTCGGGGATGTACTGGAGGCAGACCTCCTTGCGTACGCCGCCGAAGTCGACCTGGGCCATCAGGGCGCCGTCGACCTCGGCGGTGCTGAGCACCCGTCCGGGGACTGCCAGACACATGGTGTCGCTTCCTTCTCTCTGGGTGTGTGACTGCGCCGCCGGGTCAGCCGGACGCCGCGACCAGCAGTTGCCCGAAGGCGATGCCGCCGTCGTTGGGCGGCAGCAGAACGGGACGCAGGACGGTGAAGTCCGCCGCCCGCAGGGCGCGTTGGGTCGATTCGAGCAGGACGGCGTTCTGGAAGACGCCGCCTCCTAGAGCCACCACGCCGAGCCCGGTCCGCCGGCGCAGCAGCTCCGCGAGGTCGACGGTGAGGGCCGCGACGGCCGCGTGGAAACGCGCGGCGATCAGCTCCGGCGGGACTCCCCCGGTCACGTCGGAGACGACCGCCCGGATCACCGGGCCGGGGTCGGCGACGACCGGCTCACCGGTGTCCGCCGGGTCCAGGAGAGCGAACGCGTAGGCACCGGCGCTCCGAGCGGGCTCCCCCGCCGCCGATCTGGCCAGCCCCTCCAGCGCGATCGCCGCCTCGGCCTCGTACGCCACCTCGTGCCGTACGCCCGCCAGTGAGGCGACGGCGTCGAAGAGCCGGCCCATGCTCGATGTCGGCACACAGCCGAAGTCCGTCGCGAACTGGTGGGCCAGCACGTCGCGTTCCCTGACCGGGCACGCGGCCACGGCGGGCAGTCTCCCGTCCCAGCCGATCCCGGCCGCGTACAGATGCGCGAGCGCCATGCGGTAGGGGCGCAGCACGCTCACGTCGCCTCCCGCGAGCGGCACGTACGCCAAGTGGGCGGCCCTGCGGTACGACTTGTAGTCGGCGATCAGCGTCTCGCCGCCCCAGACCGCGCCGTCGGCGCCGTGGCCGGTGCCGTCGTAGGCGAAGCCGATGACGCTCTCCCCGGCGCCCAGGCCGTGCTCTGCCATGACGGCCGCGATGTGCGCGTGGTGGTGCCCCACGGTGCGTACGGCGCGGCCCTTGGCGTGCGCGCGGGCCCAGGCGGCGGAGTGGTAGCCGGGGTGCGCGTCGGCGACGAGCTGTTCGGGTTCGACACCGGTCAGCGCCCCGAGGTGGGTGGCGGTGTGGGTGAGGGCGCCGGCCGTGGCGAGGTCGTCCATGTCGCCGATGTGCTGGCTGACCCAGGCGTAGCCGCCCTCGCCGAGCGCGCAGGTGTTCTTCAGGTCGGCGCCGGCCGCGAGGAGCGGCGGGATGTCGAAGGGCAGCGCGAGGGGCAGCGGGGCGTACCCGCGTGACCTGCGTACGGGCAGTTCGGCGCCCGCGACGAACCGGCTGACCGAGTCGTCGCACGGCACCCGGATGGGGCGGTCGTGCCGCAGCCAGGCGTCGGCCAGCGGCGCGAGTTCGGTCAGCGCCCGCGCGTCGTCGGTGACGATCGGCTCGCCGGAGCGGTTGCCCGACGTCATGACCAGCGCGTCGGGGCCGGGGGTGTCGTCGCCGATGCCGAAGAGGAGGGTGTGCAGGGGGGTGTACGGGAGCAGTACCCCGAGGTCCGGGTTGCCGGGCGCCACGGCGTCCGCGAGTGATCCGGAGGCGGGCGGGGTGCGTCGGGGCAGCAGCACGATCGGCTTTCTGGTGCCGGTCAGGAGCGCCCGCTCGTCGTCCGTGACCGTCACCAGTTCCTCGGCGACGCCGAGGCTCGCGACCATGACGGCGAAGGGCTTGCCGCCGCGCTGTTTGCGGCGGCGCAGTTCGGTGACGGCCGCCTCGTCGCGGGCGTCGCACGCGAGGTGGTAGCCGCCCAGTCCCTTGATGGCGACGATCTTCCCCTCGGCGAGCAACTTCCGTGCGGCGCGCAGCGCTTCGTCGCCGTCGTGGACCGCCCGGCCGTCCGCGCCGATCAGTTCGAGACGGGGTCCGCAGGCGTGACAGGCGATCGGCTGGGCGTGGAAGCGGCGGTCGCGCGGGTCGTCGTACTCCGCGCGGCAGTCGCCGCACATCTCGAACGCCGCCATGGTCGTCGCAGCGCGGTCGTAGGGCATGCCGGTGACGATCGTGAAGCGCGGGCCGCAGTGCGTGCAGGTGATGAACGGGTGGCGGTGGCGCCGGTCGGCGGGGTCGCGCAGTTCGGCCAGACAGTCCCGGCAGGTCGCGGTGTCGGGTGAGACGAGGGTGCGGACCCGGTCGGTGGCGCTGGAGTCGGCGATGACGAACTCCGCTCCCCCGGTGGGTGGTCGGTCGGTCTCGGTGACCGACTCCACGACGGCCAGCGGGGGCGGGTCGGTGCGCAGCCGGCGCCCGAACTCCGCGACCGCGCCGGGATCGCCCTCCACCTCGGCGACAACGCCGGTTCCGGTGTTGGCGACGGAGCCGGTGAGCGCGAGTGCGGCGGCGGTGACGTACACGAACGGGCGGAAGCCCACGCCCTGGACGACGCCGCGCACCTCGAACCGGCGTCGGACGCAGGGCTGTTGGGGGGTGGCGGACACGCTCGCGGGACCGTGCGTCCGGTGCTTGTCCCGCTCGCCGCCCTCGCCCTCGCGGGCGCCGCTGCCCATCATCTCCAGCCCCGACAGGGCTTCGGCCGCCTTCGCCTCGTCGATGATCTCCATGGCGAATCCCATGTGCAGCAGGACCCAGTCGCCCGCGGCGGGGGGCGCGTCCAGCATGCCGATGTTGATACGGCGCCGGGCGCCCTCCACGTCGACGAGGGCGAGCTGGTCCGCGTACCCCTCGACGATCTCCACGACTCGCCCGGGGATGCCGAGACACATGATCAGGACCTCCGGGTCCGGGCGGGTGCGGGTTCCTTCGCGGGTGTGCGCGGCGCGGGTCCGGCCGCCGACAGCCGCCGGACCAACGCGCGCACCTCCGCCACCGCTTCGGGTACGGCGGCGGCGACGGCCTCGCTGAGGCCGATGCCTTCCTCGACGTCGGCGGGGGTGCACCCCACAACGTGGGTGAGCGGAAGCGTACCGCCCAGTTGGCCCAGATTTGCCAGGACAGATACCGGATTCATGCCGTGTGCGTCGAATTCACCCGTACCGAGGTCGTCCGGGCCGACCTGAAGGACCGTCAGCTCGCCGGGCGCGCCACCGCCGGGGCAGGCGTCGACGAGTACGAGCGCGTCGTACCCGTCGAGCAGGTCATAGACGAGGTGCATGCCCCGGATGCCGTAGTCGACGACCCGGACACCGGCGGGGAGCGGCGCCCCCGGCTCGGCGGCGAGCCGCCGTACGACCTCCGGGCCGAATCCGTCGTCGCCGAGGAAGAGATTGCCGATGCCCGCCACGAGCACGCCGTTGGTCACGTCAGGACTGGTCCTCGGCGCGTGACGTGCCGCCGTGATGGGAATGCCCGGTGCCCTCGTCCGCGGAGCGTGACCGCTTCGTCCGGTCTGCGGGCCGCTCGTCGCCCGGCGAGCGGGTGGCGCCCCTCTCGGTCTTCGCCGGATCGGCGGACTTCATGTCGGGGTCCTCGACGGGGCCGGTCGCGCCGCCCGTCCTGGCACCGTCCTTGGTCGACTTCTCCTTGTCACCGACGTCGGCCGCCTTCCGGCGGCCCTCGTACGGCGGAACGGCACGATCGCCGGTGTCGATGTCGTCGGGTCGGCTCTTTTCCTTCGCCATGCTGTGCTCCCTGGTCGGGGGGGTACGGGGCTCCCGGCGAGACGCCGATCTCGGCGTCAGTTGCCGCCGGACCGGAGGTTCGGAGAGTCGGGGTCGGTGGGGCCGCTCGGTTTGACGGAGGTGTCCGACCTCTTGTCGGAACCGCCCGACGGCCGGTCGGCGGGACCCGCTGAGGGCTGGTCGGAACCGGTGTCGCGCGACCCCTTGGGGCCCCGCTCCGACTGGGGTTCCTCGTCGTGGCGTCCACGCTTCCTGTCAGTCATCGGATGCTCCTCTCACTCGCGCCACGCGCTCACATCGAGCGCATCTTGACGTATCTGCGGATGTCGGGGATCGACCGCACACCGACGGCGACGACCACGACCGCCACGGCCGCGGCCGCACCCGTGGTGATCATTCCGAGGATTCTCACGAGGGGTCCTCCTTCCTGTGTTCCGTTGGATCGGGGCTGTCGTCACCCTGGTGGGGGTCCGGGGCGGGCAGTGGTTCCAGTTCGTCGGGGGCGAAGTAGAAGTAGCGGCCGTACCAGTCGTGCATGTCGGCCGCCGGGTCGTCGACCAGGACGAGGGCGACGTGCACGCCGCCGTCGACGTCCGAGAGCACGGCCGTCACCCGCGCGACCTGGCCGGCGAAGAAGAGATCCTGCGCGTCGGCGCGGCGGGAGGGGTGGACGCGGACGAGGCTGCCCTTGGCGACGGCGACCCCTTCGATGACCACGGAGTCGGAGCCGGGCTCCACCGAGGCGTCGGCCGCCGGGTCCCACCAGGGCGCGCCGCCGGTGTCGAAGGCGGCCGGCTCGGCGTCCCGGAGATCACCGCGCGGTCCGGCGGTGCCCTCGGCCGGTGGCCGGACGGGTCCGTGCGGGTCGCGGAGCAGGCCGTGGAGCTGTTGCAGGTCGCCCGGCGACATCGTGTCGCAGCGGTCGATGATCTCGCGGGCCCGCGGGTCGGTGGCCCGCGCCTCCGCCTTCTCCTCCTCCGTCATGGTCATCACCCGGAGCGTCAGGATCTCGTCGATCTCGGTGGAGTCGAACAGGGCGCCGGGGCTCTGCTCGGCGATTTCCGGGTGGTCGTAGAGGATGATCGGCGCGCCCAGCACGGTGTCCGTGGAGCCCTTCGCCCCGGCCAGGACCGGCCAGCATCTGCGCTGCTCGCACCGGGCGGCGGCGGGCGCCGCCGCCTGAGGGGGCTCGCGCAGGGAGATGAAGTCGGCGCCGCGTGCCTGGAGGAGCAGATGGGTGCCGATCAGGGACGCGCGGATCGCGGCGTCCTTGCCGGTGGCGGTTGCGGGGTGCTCGTTGGTCACCGAGACGGTCAGCCGCAGGTGGCCGTCGTCCCGGGCCGTACGGGTACGGACGCGGACCGTCAGCGGTTCGCGGCGCCGTACGACGCGTCCGGCCGGCGCACCGTGCCCGTCCGTCAGCGGTTCGCTCTCCTCGCCGCCGGGGACGGTGCGCAGTTCGTCGGTCGAGCCGGGGACGTCGTTCAACGGGACGGTTCCCAGGTCGAGTTCGCATTCGACGGCCTCGTCCCAGCTGAGGACGGAGACGCCGGCCAGGTCGAGTTCGCCGACGGCCGTGTGGCTCCCGTCGCGCTCCCGCCGCTGCACCTCGCGCACCTGGAGCTGGAGGAAGCGGAGCCGGACGCTCACCTCGGCCGTGATCCCCGGCGCGTCGTCGGGAACGGTCAGCAGGGCCTGCATCGCCATGTCCGGCTCCTCGGCGAAGCTGCCGGGCGCCGCGTGGGGCGGGCCGAGGACGCCGAACTGCCAGCGGGACCGGTTCTTGTGGGAGCTGGCGCGGTACGGGTACAGCAAGTAGCCCTCGTACAGCACGGCGTCGGCGATCCTCCGGACGTGGTCGAGCCCCACGGGGGTGGTGGGTGTCACCGGGGTCATGTGACCACCTCACCGATCTCGTCGGCGGCGGTCCGCGTCCGCGCGTCCGCCAGCAGTGTCGTCACCGTCTCGTCCCAGCTGATCAGTCCGCGTCGTTCGCGGAAGTCGGCGAAGCGGGCGAGCACGTCGTGATCCAGCCTGATCCAGCCGGAGTTGGGGAAGTGGTACGCGATCATCTGCCGCCAGACGGCGACCGGCAGCTGATACCGCGCCTCGCAGTCCCAGGGCACCTGCCGCACACCGAAGCCCGAACCACCGGCGCTGCCACCGCCCTTGGAGAAGACGGTGCCCGAGAAGAGCAGACTGATCGGCACCGTCCCTTCCCCGAGCGCGTGCAGATAGCGGGAGCCGATGACGTCGAAGTCGTAGGTGCAGGGCAGCGCGATGTCGACGTCGGTGGAGCCGGTGAAGCCCTGCACGGTCGTGTGGCACTGCATCCACTGGAACGGCCGCAGCGTGTCCGGCCAGCGCTCGCGTTCCCCGAACAGCCCGCGCAAGGCCTCCTGTTCGGCGGGGCCGTAGTGGCGGCGCTGCGGGTCGATACGGACCTGGCAGCGCAGCACGATCGCGTGGATCCGCTCGTCCGAGCCGTCCTCGATCCGCAGCCGCGCGGTCAGCTGGGGCGCGGCGGTGTACTGCTCGGCGACGACGTCCCGTACGGAGAACTCCAGGCCGGGGGCCGTGGGGCCGCTCATACGGACCCGCCCGCGGCGCAAGTGCTGTCCGCGGTCGTGCCGTCGTTCACGGCCGCGAGGCCGTCCGTGCCGGCCGGATCCGCGGGCCGGCTGCGGGCCCGGACGTGGTCGAAGAAGTCCTCCATCGCCGCGTGCGCCTCCTGACCGCCGTCGAAACCGCGCCACAACGCCCGCAGTCGGCCGACCAGTTCGTAGCACGCGTCGATCGGGACGAGATGGCAGGAGGCGACCACCTCCCGTCCCCCACCGCCGCCCGCCTCCGTGCGGCGTACGAGGAGTGCCTCGACGTCCGGGCGCAGTACGGCCAGTCCGGGGTTGGCCGCCACGACGGTCGCCCAGGCGTCCAGGGGCAGTTCGGATTCGGTGGCCCCGGCCGGGCCGGGGTAGAACGCGATGGTGCGGTCCTGCACGGAGTTGCGGAACACGAAGGCCAGACCGACCGGGATCTGGAGTTCGTCCCAGGTACGCGCGTCCAGCGGGAGCCCGTCGAAGGCCAGATAGCGGTCGGGGACGGCGCGGTAGCGCAGTTCCGCGCCCTCTTCGGTGAACAGGAGATAGCAGGCCCGGCAGCCGCACATCAGGCTGCGGCTCTCCAGATTCACCACATGCTGGTGCTCCTCGCCGATCGGCGCGGCGCACATCTCGCACCGCTCACCGTCGGCCGGGGCGGGCCGGCGACGGCTGACGCGCAGCAGGGCGGCGGCGGGGGACGCGGCGCGGCCCGTGGGTACGGCGCGGCCCCGGGGCGCGCTCATGTCGCGGCCACGGACGAGGCCGGTACGGGCGACGGCACGGCCACCGAGGCCGACGCGCCGTCCGCGAGGAGCGGCAGCGGGTCCAGGTGCGCCCCGTCCGCCTCCGCGTCGAGACAGGCACCGGCGCGCCGTACGTCGTAGTGGGCCCGGCAGGCGTGGCAGCTCAGCACCCCGTCGCCGGAGTCGCCCCCGAGGCGACGTGCCAGCGTGGCGCCCGCCATGGGGCGTTCGCACCGGGCGCACCGGTCGCGGAAGGCGAAGAGGTCGGGCCCGATCCGGCAGGCGACGACCGGCAGCCCGGCGACGGTGAAGCGCTCGACGCCCCCGGACTCCAGGGCGAGCAGGGCGGGGACCGGCTCCCAGGTGGCACCCGCGTCGCCGGGGTCCGCCCCGTGCCCGGTCTCGTGGAGCCGGGAGAACAGGGAGTCGACCGGCACCAGCGGGCCCGCGGCCCCGGCGGCCGTCTCGTCGGCGTCCTCGACCTCGATCGTGGTGATCTCCGGTGCCGCCGCCTCCACCGCGCCCCGTACCGCCAGCGCGAGGGTGGCGGACGAGGACGGGCAGCCGTCACAACTGCCCAACAGCCGCAGCCGTACGGCCCCTTCGTCCGTGACGCCCAGCAACTCCACGTCCCCGCCGTGCGAGCCGAGGTACGGCCGCACGCTCTCCAGCGCGTTCTCGACCCGGGTGGCCACGCTGTACGGGTGCAGTCCGTGCACCAGCAGCACGCCGGCCACCAGGTCGTCGGCGGCGAAGGCGGCCAGGGTCTCGTCGTCCAGCCGCCCGTGCTCGTGGACGAGGTCGAGGAGCCGTTCCAGGCCGGCGCCGTAGAAGTCGGTGACGAGCCGCACCAGTTCCTCGCTGCGCTCGCGGGCCACCACGCCCCCGGCGGCACTGGCGGCGATCAGGGTGTCGATACGTTCGCCGGTCGCCCGCCACTCGTCGGTCACCGGCTCGGTCACTTCGGTCATCTGGGGAGCCTCGGCCACGTCACTCACTGCCCGCGGACTGCGTGGGCGAGTGCAGCAGCTCCAGTTTCCTGCCCTCTCCGAGGTACATGTGCACTCCGCAGGGCAGACAGGGGTCGAAGCTGCGGACCGTACGCATGATGTCGATGCCCTTGAAGTTCTCCCGGTCGTTCTCCTCGAAGATCGGCTGGCCCTGCACCGCGTCCTCGTAGGGTCCGGGCGTCCCGTAGGTGTCGCGTGGGCTCGCGTTCCACGGGGTGGGCGGGTACGGGTGGTAGTTGGCGATCTTGCCGTCCCTGATCACCATGTGGTGCGAGAGCACACCGCGTACCGCCTCGGTGAAACCGCACCCGACGCCCTCCTCGGGCACCTCGAACTTCTCCCAGGTCTTGGTGCGGCCGGCCCGGATCTCCACCAGCGCCTTCTCGGCGAAGTGCAGTGCGCAGGCCGCCGCGTACGCCTGGAAGTAGGTCCGCGCCCGATTGCGCTCGATGGTGTTGCTCCAGCGCGGGACGTGCCACTCCAGCTCGACCGGGCCCTTGAGCGCGGTTTTGGGGAGGTTGATCTTGACGCTCTTGCCGGTGGCCTGGATGTAGCCGATGTCGACGAGGCCGGCCAGCGCGGTGACCCAGAGCCGGGCGAGCGGGCCGCCGCCGGTGTCGAGCGCGAGGTACTCCTTGCCGTCGAACCAGCGCGGCGACATGACCCAGCTGTACTTGTCGCCCAGGTCGCGCTTCTGCGGCTGCGGGTTGGTGTGCTGGTTCCACGGGTGCCGCTTGTCGACCGGATTGCCGAGCGGGTCGTGGGTCACGAACATCTCCTGCTCGTCCCAGTCGTTGTAGTACGACGAGCCGAGCAGGATGCGGATGCCGAGGTTGATCTTCACCAGGTCGGTGGTGACGAGCTTGCCGTCCACGACGACGCCGGGGGTCACGTACATCTTCCGACCCCAGTCGGTCATGTCCTTGTACTCGAAGTTGCAGTGCTCCGGGTCCTGGAAGGAGCCCCAGCAGCCGAGCAGGATACGGCGGTTGCCGACCTTCTCGTAGCCGGGCAGCGCCTCGTAGAAGAAGTCGAAGAGGTCGTCGTGCATGGGCACGACCTTCTTCATGAACTCCACGTAGCGCTGGAGGCGGGTGATGTAGTCCGTCATGAGCTGGATGGTCGCCACCGTGCCCACCCCGCCGGGGTAGAGCGTGGAGGGGTGCACGTGGCGGCCCTCCATCAGGCAGAACATCTCGCGCGTCATGCGGCTGACCTGGAGGGCCTCGCGGTAGAACTCGCCGGTGAAGGGGTTCAGCGAGCGCATGATGTCGCCGATGGTCCTGTACCCGTGGTCGTCGGCGTGCGGCGACGCGGTGCGGTTGGCCTGTTCGAGTACGCCGGGATTGGTCTCGGCGACCATTTTCTCGCAGTAGTCGACCCCGACCAGGTTCTCCTGGAAGATATTGTGGTCGAACATGTACTCGGCGGCCTCGCCGAGATTCACGATCCACTCGCCCAGATGCGGCGGCTTGACGCCGTACGCCATGTTCTGCGCGTAACAGGAACAGGTGGCGTGGTTGTCACCGCAGATTCCGCAGATCCGGCTGGTGATGAAGTGGGCGTCGCGCGGGTCCTTGCCCTTCATGAAGACCGAGTAGCCGCGGAAGATCGAGCTGGTGCTGTGGCACTCGGCGACGACCTTCTGCTTGAAGTCGATCTTCGTGTAGATACCCAGACTCCCGACGATTCGGGTGATGGGATCCCACGCCATCTCCACCAGTTCGTCCTTGCCCTGGCTCGTCGCCGTCATGAGGCCGCCTCTTCTTTCGTATCGCGATTCGTCGAGCGGTGAGTTACCAGGTGGGTGCCCCACCGGCCGGTGAATTCGCGGCCGATGGGGCACCGTTCGGACCTACCAGGTGCGCGTGGCACCCGTGGTGAGCTGCTTTCCGCGTCTGCGCCATTTCGGCTCGCGGTCCAGCGTGTGGGTGGTGATGCCACGCAGTCGCCGCATCGTCGCCCCGTACATTCCGACGGCGTTCGCGGAGAACCGTCCACCCGGGGGCTCGTCCATGAACGGCATGAACTTGTCCGGGAATCCCGGCATGGTGCAGCCGATGCAGATGCCGCCGACGTTGGGGCAGCCGCCGATGCCGTTCATCCAGCCGCGCTTGGGCACGTTGCATTTCACGGTGGGGCCCCAGCAGCCGAGTTTCACGATGCACTTGGGCGAGCCGTACTCCGTCGCGAAGTCGCCCTGCTCGAAGTAGCCGGCGCGGTCGCAGCCCTCGTGCACGGTCTGGCCGAACAGCCAGGTCGGGCGCAGCGCGTCGTCGAGGGGGATCATCGGGGCCTGGTCGGTGGCCATGTAGAGCAGATACGTGAGCGTCTCGGAGAGGTTGTCCGGCTGGATGGGGCAGCCGGGGACGCACACGACGGGGATCCCGGCCTTGGACTTCCAGTCCCAGCCCAGGTAGTCGGGCACTCCCATGGCGCCGGTGGGGTTGCCCGCCATGGCGTGGATGCCGCCGTACGTGGCGCACGTGCCGACCGCGACGACCGCCGTGGCCTTCGGTGTCAGCCGGTCGAGCCACTCGCTGGTGGTCATCGGCTGCCCGGTCGCCGGGTCGTTCCCGAAGCCCGACCAGTAACCCTCTTCTTTCAGCTTCTCGTTGGGAATGGAGCCTTCGACGACCAGGACGAACGGCTCCAGTTCCCCGCGGTCCGCCTTGAAGAACCACTCCAGGAAGTCGTCGGCGCCGCCGTTGGGCCCGCATTCGTAATCGATCAGCGGCCAGTGCACGGCGATCCGCGGAAGACCGGGCAGCGCGCCGAGTGCGATTTCCTCGATACTGGGCTGGGTGGCCGCGGTCAGTGCGACCGAATCCCCGTCACAGCTCAGTCCGGCGTTGATCCACAGCACATGGATCAGCGTGTCCTCTGCTTTTTTCGCCGCTTCTGTCGGCATAGCACCGCTGCCTTCCGGGATTGGCCCACCCGATACCCATGGACGTCATGGGTGTGGCGTCGCTCACATTGCTACCATCTGAGATCCGGCAGAGCGTTCTGTCAACACGAGTTTCGTCCGGGCGGCCCTTCTTTTCGCCCCGGAGAATCAGCGCCGATCGGGTGAATTACGGGGAAGGCTGGAGGGTCGAATGCATGAATTGTCAATCACTCAGAGCATTGTCGACGCGGTGTGCGAACGTGCGGCGGGAAGGCCGGTGCGTACGGTCAGCGTCCGGGTGGGAATGCTGACGGCGGTGGTCCCCGATTCGATGCGGTTCTGCTTCGATCTCACCACCGCGGGCACGGTCGCGGAGGGCGCCGCCCTGGAGATCGAACAACCTCCGGGAACGGCGCACTGCATGGCGTGTGCGGAGGACTTCACCCTGGCGGATCTTGTATTGCTGTGTCCGTGCGGGAGCGCCGACGTGCGGATC
>NZ_JAAPBF010000128.1 GCF_022695985.1 Streptomyces sp. NP-1717
GTACGTCCCGGACGGGACGGTGAAGACGGGGCGGTCCCCTTCGGCGTGCCGGGGCGTGGCCCCGGCCGGGCTCTCGTACGGTCCGCGGCCGGACTCCGGCAGCCGTACCTCGGCCGTGGTGTTCGGCGGCACGGTGACCGTCAGGCGGAAGGTGCCGCCCTTGAGGGTCCACGCGGACCTGGCCTCGCCGTACGGCGTTCGGTAGCTGCCCTCGGCGTGGGTGAGATCGCCGACGACGCGCGGGTCGAAGACGAGGTCACGGTAGGCGACGGAGCCGGGTGCCTGGCGGATACCGGCGAGCGCGCCGTGGAACCACTCCTCGATCTGGAGAAGGATCACGTGGTTCTTGGAGTTCCCCATGTCCCACTGCTCGGGGATGGTCGTGAGGCCCCCGGGGTTGGCCGTGGTGGGAGCCATGAAGTACCCGTAGCCGGGCCGGGTGTCCTCCTGGAGCACCTTCCACAGCACGTCGTCGCGCCCGGCCGAGGTGAGGGCCCGTACGGTCGGCGCGAGCCCGATGGTGCCACCGCCGAAGTGCGGCCCGCCTCCGAACGGGCTGAAGCCCTCGACGAGTTCGACGAGCGCGTCGACGACCCGCTCGCGCTCGCTCTCGGGTACCAGCCCCTCGTCGAGCGCCAGTGCCTGGGCGGCCTGTGTCGCGCCCGTGGCGCCCAGATCGCCCTGGTTGGTGTAGCGGCCCAGCGCCGAGTTGAAGAACGCGTCGTGGAAAGCCGTCTTGATGTGGTCGGCCAGAGCGCGGTACTCGTCCGCGTCGGCGTGCCGGCCCAGCAGCGCCGCCATCTTGGCCATGCGGTCGGCGACCTGGTGATATCCCCACGTCCCGGTGATCCGGCCCGAGGTGGGCTCGGCCGCGATCCAGTCCCCGAGCGCGGCGTCCACGATGTACGCGTCGGCGCCCGTACCGGCCTTCCGCGTCCTGATGTACGTCAGGAACGCCTGCATCCGCGGGTAGTGGCGTGCCATCGTCCGGGTGTCGCCGTACGTCTCGTACAGGTACCACGGCGTCAGGACGATGCCGTTGCCCCAGTTGATCTCGTCGCCGAACCTGCCGGTGTAGCCCCAGTCGTACACGGGGGCCTTCAGCGCGACGTTGCCGATGTTGTCCCCGGCCCTGGACTGGCCCTCCGCGAGGTGGCGCTGCATCGTCCGCAGATAGGCGGCGTACCCGAAATGGCGGTGCAGAGAGCTGAAGGGCTGCAGGTAGTCGGCCGGATAGGCGAGTTTCTCGCGGCCGGGGCAGTCGGTGAACGTGGACATCATGTTGCTCATGACGGAGTAGCGGGCCATGCGGTGGATGCGGTTGATCCGCGCGTCGGACGTGGTGAAGGTGCCGGCCACGGGCGTGTCCGCGTGCAGTTGCAGGCCGGTGACCGTCCTGACGCTCGGCCGGTAGCCCTCGGGAAGGCCGGTGACCTCCACCCACTGCATGCCGAAGTAGTTGAGCTCGGGGTGCCAGCTCTCGCCGTCGCGGTCGCCGCGCGCGGTGTACGCGGCGAACACGTCGGTCCCGCGGCCGGCGCCGCCGCCCATGACGGACGCCTGGTCGACGGTGCCGTCGGCGGCGAGTGACTCCCCCGGCCGCATCTTGACCGTGGTGCCCGCGGGTACGGCGCGGTCGAGGGTGAGTTCGGGCCAGCCGGCGAAGTTCTGGCCGAAGTCGAAGACCCACACGCCGGGGCGGGGCTCGGTGAGACCCACCGGGCGGATCCGGTCGACCACGCGCACCGGCTCGCCGGCGCGCCAGACGAGCTCCGTCGTCAGGTTGGGGGGCGGCGCGATGCCCGCGCGGATCCATCCGGTGGGAGAGCCGTCCCGGCGCTTCGCCGTCGCACCGAGGTCCGCCCCGGGCCCGGCCCAGCCGGCCTGTTCACGGCGCGCGTCGTAATCGGTCCCGGAGTACCAGTTGTTGGTCGTCGTCGGGCCGAACGCCGTCCGCCACGAACGGTCGCTGACGATCGTGTCGACGGAACCGTCGGCCTTCGTGATCTCCAGACGGGCGATCAGCCGGGGTGTCACGGCGGCGCCCGCGCTGGGGTCGGTGCTCGCCAGGGGGTTCCCCGAGCCGGAGACCGCCGCGCCCGCCGTGTGGGCGGCCGTGAGACCGGGTTTGAAGGTGATGCCCGTCCCCTCCGCGCCGGGCGTGCCGATCGCGGTGATCTCGCGACTCTCCAGCCGCTCGCCGCCGTCGCCCGTATCGATGTTGACCGTGCCGCCGACGTGGTAGCCGGTCACACCGCTCACCTTGACGACGGTGTCCCCGGCCGCGGCCGGCGCGGACAGGGTCCCGCTGCCCTTCACCTGGCTCTGCCACCAACTGTAGGGAGCCGTACGGCCGGTGGCCGGATTGGTGACGGAGCGCGACACCAGCGCCGTCCCGTGCCCGAGCTCGACGCCCACGGTGTTGGCACCGGGGCGCACCAGGCGCGTCACGTCGTACACGCGGTACTCCGTGGAGAGCTGGTAGTTGGAGTTGCCGGGTGCGAGGACCTCGTCGGTGACGGTCTTGCCGTTGAGCTGCGCGAGGTGCAGTCCGACGCCCGAGAGATACAGCCTCGCCCTGACGACTCCCCCCGTACGCCGCTGCTCGATCTCGAACGGGCGCGCGAACAGCGGCAGCGGATCGCCGGCTTCCCGGTCCGGGTACTCGATCCACCGGGCCTCGCCCCAGTCACCGCGCTTCAGAAGCCCCATCTCCCACGAGGAGGGCCGGCTCCACGGAGTCACACGGCCCTGGCCGTCCCACACCCTCACCTGCCACACCACCTCCTGCCGGGACGTCAGGGCGGGACCGCTCCACGGGACGTCGGTCTGGGCGTCCGAGCGGACCTTGCCGGAGTCCCAGAGGTACGGACCCCGGACGAGCGCGGGAGCACTGTGCGCGGCCCGTATCTGGTACGCGCTCTGCGCCCAGCCGCTCCGCGCGCCGGTCACTCGCCAGCCCAGTGCCGGTGCGGTGTCGTCCACCCCGAGGGGTTCGTCCTCGCGGCCGTTGACGGTGAGGTGGCCGACCGTCGTCGGCGCGGTCACCCCGCGGTCGTCGAGGGCGGCTGCCGTGCCGCCGGTTCCCAGGGGCAGCGCGAGACCGGCCGCACCGGCGACGAGGATCCCGATGAGGTGTCTGCGACTGAGGCCGTTCCGCGGCTCTGCGGGCATGCTGAACTCCTTGTTCGGTGTTCGGTGGTCTTCGCCCACGGTCCGGGGCTGATCGGGGACGCTTCACCCGTGGGTGGGCACGGGCGTGTACCGGGAGAGGCCGGGCGGGTGCCTGGCGGTCAGGTGCCGGCCCGGTAGTCGGTGTCCATGTCCTTGAGCACGTCGTCGGCGCCGGTCTGGCCGCTGAAGAGTTCCTGGAGCCCGGTGAGCATGGTCTGCTGCACCTTGGGGTTGGGCCAGAGCTGATCCATGAACGGCACGGTTCTGTCGTCGTTGATGAACGTGGTGAGTTCGGTCAGCGCGGGGTCCGCCGTGTGGCCGGTGTCGGGGAGCGTCGGCAGGCTGCCCTGCTTCCCGGTGAACACCTTCATGCCCTCGGGGGACATCACGAAGTCCACGAACTTCAGGGCGAGTTCCTTGTTCTTGGCCTTGGCGTTGACGCCGTATCCCATGCCGGCCGCGGCAGGCATGAGGAATCCTCCGGGATCGTCGGTCGCGGGCAGCGCCTTGAGGGTGAACCTGCCCTCCGGGTTCTTGCCCTTGAGCAGTGCCACGACCCAGTTGCCCTGGACGATGCCCAGGGTCTTTCCGGTCGCGGCGAGTTCCTGGCTGGCCTCGTAGCTGGTGCTGAGCGGGCTCTTCTGGAAGCAGCCGGTCTTGTTCATTTCCTCGTACTTGGCCATCGCGGTGACCCAGGCGGACTTGGCGAAGGTGGCCTGGCCGTCCTGCATCTTCCGGTCGAAGTCCCGGTCGGGTCCGTACACGGTGGTGGCGGCGAGTGCGTAGAGCACGGTCTGAGTGACCCAGTTGTCCTGGTTGCCCAGGGCGAAGGCGGGTGTCTTCCCGGCGGCGGCCTCGCGGCAGAAGTCCAGGAGTTCGGTCCAGGTGCCCGGCGGGGTGAGTCCGGCCTTGTCGAGGGCGTCCTGGTTGTAGACGGCGCCGATGCCGTTGAGGCCGAAGAGCGCGTTGTAGGTCTTGCCCTCGTACTGGGCGAGGGTCTTGACCGAGGCGGGCAGCTTCTCCGCCCAGGGTCGGCTGGACAGGTCGAGCAGATAGCCGGGCTCGGACAGGACGTAGGTGGCACCGGGGTTGCCGTTGCCCGGCCACACCGACATCACGTCGGGTGCGGTGCCGGAGGAGAGCTTCGTACGGATCTGCTGCTGGTACTGGTCGGCGCCGCTGGTGGTCAGGCGCACCTCGACGCCGGGGTTGGCCTTCTTGAACGCGTCGACGACGTCCTCGATGGATCCCTGGTCGACCGAGGCGATCGTCAGGGTCTTGGAGTCGCCGCCGCTCGCGTTGGTGCCTCCGCCGCAGGCGGCGAGCACCGTACCGGCCGTCAACGCGGCCACCAGCGCCGTCAGTCTGGTTGTTCTCATGGTGTCTCCCGGGAGAAGTGGACCGGTCGGTTGTCGACCGGCGGGGTGAGCGGCGAAGGGTGTGCGGTCGGTGTCATCCCTTGAGCCCTCCGGCGAAGCCGTTGATGATGCTGCGCTGCAGCGCGAAGTAGACGGCGAGGATCGGCACGATGCTGATGGCCAGTGCCGCGAAGACGAGGTTCCAGTCCGTGATGTACTGACCGACGAAGCCGGCGACGGCGACCGGCATGGTCTGCTGTGCGCTGCCGCTGAGATACAGCAGCGGGGTGAAGAAGTCGTTCCAGACAGCGACCGCGTTGAGCACCAGCGCGGTCACCGTGATCGGCCGGAGCATCGGGAACACCACGTGGAGGAAGCCCCTCAGCGGGGTGCATCCGTCGATGAGCGCGGCCTCTTCGAAGTCCCGCGGCAGGGCACGCAGGAAGCCGACGTAGAGGAAGGTGGTGAACGGCACCTGATGACCGGAGTAGAAGAGGATCAGCGCCCACGGACTGCCGAGCAGATCGAGATCGCGCATCGTCTGGTACAGCGGCAGTGAGGCGAGCTGGAACGGCACCACGAGCCCCAGCATGATCAGCAGGAACATGCCCCGTGACCAGCGCGCGGTGACACGCGCCAGCGGATACGCGGCGAACGCCGAGAGCGCCAGCACGATGACGACGCTGCACGCGGTCACCAGGACGCTGTTCGCCAGCGCGCCGCCGAGACCACCCTGCTGCCACGCCTGGGTGAAGTTGTCCAGCGTGGGGGAGGTGGTCGGCCGCAGCGGCGACGAGGTGTCCGACGGGGCGCGGACAGCCAGGTTCACCAGGACGTACAGCGGAAATCCCACGACCAGGGCGACGGCGATCATCACCAGTTCGAGCCCGAACGTGCGCCGGCGGTAGCGCTTCACGAGGACGCCCTCTCGTTGCGGGACAGGAAGAAGTACTGGCCGGCCGAGACGACCGCCACGATGACCGCGAGCACCACCGCGAGGGCGACGCTGTAGCCGAACTCGCCGAGTGTGAAGGCGTCCTTGTAGATCAGGGTCGAGAGTGTGTCCGTCGCATGGCCGGGCCCGCCGCCCGTCAGCGCGTAGACCTGGTCGAAGAGTTTGATCCCGCCGATGATCGACAGCATCAGGTTGATCGTCAGCGCGGGAGCGAGCAGCGGACGCGTGACGGACCAGAAGCGCCGGACGGGGCCCGCGCCGTCGATGTCCGCGGCCTCGTAGATCTCCTTGGGCACCGACTCCAGCCCCGCGAGGAAGATGACCATGGAGTAGCCGCCGAACTGCCACACGACGACACCCACGACGGACCACAGGGCGATGTCCGGGTCGCCCAGCCAGTCCTGCTCCCAGGAATTCAGTCCCACCGCACGGAGCAGACCGTTCACCGCGCCGTCGGGGCTGAGCAGGTTGCGCCACAGATAGGCGGTGACGATGGGCGTGACCACGGCCGGGGCGAACAGGAAGACGCGCAGCACGTTGCGGGACTTGATGATGCTGTTGACCCCGAGCGCCAGCAGCAGCCCGAACGCGTTCTGGATGACGGTGACCGCCACGGCGATCAGCAGGGTGTGCCAGATCGCCTGTACCGCGTCGGTGTCACGGAACATGGCGCCGAAGTTGTCCAGGCCGACGAAGGAGAAGTCGGGGTCGAGACCGTCCCAGTCGGTGAAGGCGTAGTACACGCCACGGGTACTCGGCACGAGGACGACGAAGGCGAACAGCGCCGTCGCCGGCGCGGCGAACCACCACGGCGCCGCGATGTGACGCCGCGCCGACGGGCGGACACGGCGTCGCGCGGGCGCGGAAGCCACCGGATCGGAGACCGGGTCCCGGACCGCGTCGCGGACCGGGTCGGGCGGGGCAGTGGGCACGGTGGGATCCGCTCTCTTAAAACGATTCAATCCGATGGGTAACGTTCCCCAAAAAGTTGCGGCAGACTCTAGGAGTGGCCCTGGGCGGCGTCAATATGTCTGACACGATGCGGGAAATCCGGCCCGGTCACGGCACCATGGACACGCCCTAGACTCTGGGCAACGTTTCCTGCCCCGGGCCCCGTACGGCGGCGGGGCCAGAGGAGGAACCCGCATGGAGCCGCCAGCGCAGCCCCGGCGCGTCACCATCGTCGATGTCGCCCGGCACGCCCAGGTGTCCACGACCGCCGTGTCCAAGGTCCTGCGCAACGCGTACGGGACCAGCCCGAAGATGCGGGCCAAGGTGCGCCAGGCGATAGCGGAACTGGGCTACCGGCCCTTCGCCGCGGCCCGGGGCATGCGCGGCCGGACCTACACGATCGGCGTGATGCTGCCGGACATCCGCAACCCGTTCTTCCCGGAGATCCTCGACGGGCTGACCGAGGCCCTGGACGAGACGGACTACCAGGTCCTGATGGGTCCGGGCTGCAACGGCGAGGCGGCGGAGGCCCGGGTCACCGAGGCCATGATCGACCGGGGCATGGACGGGCTGGTCCTGATCGCGCCGGTCTCTCCCCGGTCCCATCTGGAACAGGTGGCCGGCACCGTGCCGACCGTGGTCGTCGGACGTCACGGGCAGTCGGCCGTCTACGACACGGTGTCGGACGACGACATCGCCGGCGCCACGCTCGTCGTCGACCACCTCGTCGGTCTCGGACACCGGCGGATCGCGCACATCGAGCACGCCGAGACCGACCCCGCCCGCATGAGGGAGATGCCCAACGCACTGCGCGCCGAGGGCTTCCGGCTGTCGATGCGGGCACACGGCCTCGCGGACGACGTCGTCTCCACCACCTACACCCAGGAAGGCGGCTACCTCGGCGCCAAGAAGCTGCTCACCCGGGCCGAGCGCCCGACCGCCGTCTTCGCCGGCGCCGACATCGTGGCGATGGGGGTCCTCGAAGCACTCGACGAAGCCCGCGTCTCCGTCCCCGGAGACATCTCCGTCGTCGGCTACGACAACACCACCTTCGCCGCGCTCGGCCCCATCTCACTCACCAGCGTCGACCAGGCGGGCCGGCACATCGGCGCCGAGGCCGCACGCCTTCTGCTGGCCCGTCTCACCGACCGGGGAAAGCCGTCCGCCCAGGTCAAGCTCACGCCCTCCCTGGTGGCCCGGCGCACCACCGCGCCGCCACCGGCCTGAGCGGACGCCGGAGCCCTCCCCGTCCACGGCGTCGAAGGCGCCGCACGGCCCCGGACGGGCGGCGGGTTTCCCGAACCCCTGCGACAGTGAGAGTCATGCGGCCGAATGCGCCAGGGAGCTGGTGACCGGCCCACTCGGGGCCGTTGACCAGGGCTGGAGGGCCGATGGCCGTACGACATCGCTTGATCGAGCGGCCCGTGGCGGACGTCTGGGCGGTGCTCGCGGACGGTTCGCGCTACGGCGACTGGGTGGTCGGTACGTCCGGCTCGCGCCCGGAGGAGGGGGTGTGGCCGGAGGTCGGATCCAGCATCACGTACACGATCCGGCTGGGGCGGTGGTCGGCGTCGGGCAGCACGGTCGTCCGGCGGTGCGAGGAGCCCGGTGTGCTGGAGCTGGAGGCCGACAGCGGGCGGCTCGGCACCGCGCGGATCGCCGTGGAGGTCCGGCCCTGGGGCGAGAACGCCCTGGTGATCATCGACGAGCACCCGTTGCGCGGGCCGGGCGGGCTGCTCCACAACACGGCCGTGGACACGCTGCTCCAGCTCCGTCACCGCAGCATGCTCGCCCGTCTGGCGGACGTGGTGGAGAACGCCCCAGCGCACCCGCGCGCGGCCGGATCGAACGCCCGTCCGGTGGCGGAGTGACGAGGTGAGCCGATGCCCGGTCCGATGAGTACGTACGGCCAGGGCGGCCGGGTGATGCTGCCGCACGGGGTCTACGGGCCCCAGGGAGACACTCTGCTGCTGCGGGAAGCACTGGAACGGGAGACCGTCGGTGCCGGGACGACGGTCCTGGACGTCGGCACGGGGTCCGGGTTTCTCGCTCTCGCCGCCGCGCGCCGGGGCGCGCGGGTGACGGCCGTGGACCGTACCCGCCGTTCCGTGCTCGCCACCCGTCTGAACGCGGCGCTCGCCGGGCTGCGGATCGAAGCCGTCCGGGGTGACCTCCTCGCCCCCGCCGTCGGCAGACGGTTCCATCTCATCCTCAGCAATCCGCCGTACATGCCCGCACCCGACGCCGCCCTGCCCGAGCGGGGCCCCGCTCGGGCGTGGGACGCGGGACACGACGGACGCCTGATCATCGACCGGCTCTGCGACGGGGCCGCGGACCTGCTCCGCCCCGGCGGGGCACTGCTCCTCGTCCACTCGGCGCTGTGCGGGGTGCCCGCCACCCTGGAGCGGCTGGAACGCGCGGGCCTGCCGGCCGAGGTGACCGACCGGCGCCGCGTGCCCTTCGGCCCCGTACTGACCTCGCGGCGCCAGTGGCTGCTGGACCGCGGCCTGATCGCGCCCGGTGCCGACGAGGAGGAGCTGGCGATCATCCGCGCCGAACGAGTCGGGTGACAACCCCGCCGTCGACGCACGTTTGCCCGGACGCGTACGGGTACTCGGGGGGCATGGACGACACGAAACCCCCGGTACTCGTCCCCTTCGAGGCCCCGAATTGACGGCGGGTCAGCGGTCGGTGAGGAGCCCGGTGCGGAGCTTGGTCAGGATGCGGCTCAGGAGACGGGAGACGTGCATCTGTGAGAAGCCGAGCTCCGTGGCGATCTGAAGCTGGGTCATCTCCTGGCCGAAGCGCATCTCGATGATGTGCCGCTCCCGCTCGTCCAGCCGGTCCAGCAGCGGGGCCAGCGCGTGGAGGTTCTCCACCAGTTCCATGCCCGGGTCGCGTTCACCGAGTGCCCGGGCGTAGGTGATGTCGTCGGTGGTCCGGCCGTCGTCGCCCGCGGGGGTGTCGAGCGACCCGGCGGTGTAACCGGCGGCGGCGACGAGGCCCTCGGAGATCTCGTCCTCGGACAGATCCAGGTGACCGGAGAGATCGGTGACTGTGGGGGTCCGGTCGAGCTGCCCGCCCAGCTCCTCCCGCGCTGTCTTGATGTCGCCGCTCAGCTCCTGGAGACGGCGCGGAACGTGCACCGACCAGCTCGTGTCCCGGAAGAACCGCTTGATCTCCCCCACGATGTAGGGGACGGCGAAGGTGGCGAACTCGACCTCACGGTCGATGTCGAAGCGGTCGATCGCCTTGATCAGTCCGACCGTCCCGACCTGTAGGACGTCCTCCATCTCGCCGTTGCCGCGGTTGCGGAAGCGGCGCGCCGCGTACCGGACCAGTGTCACGTTCATCTCGATCAGCGTGTTCCGGGCGTACTGGAACTCCCGCGTCCCCTCGTCCAGTTCCCGGAGCCGTACGAAGAAGACCTTCGACAGCGCCCGTGCGTCGTTCGGCGCGACTCTTCCCGCGTCCTCGATCCACGGCAGGCAGCCCACCACCGCCCCGTTCGTCGACGCGTCCGACGGCGCGTGCGCGAGTTTCGAGACCGACATGGGAACGACCCTTCACCGGGAGACGACAACTGATGCCCATGCGCCTGCCCCCACCGCCCCTCCCCACACGGGGGAGGGAGGGCGACGCTCCCTCACCGCGTCTCGTGGGAGAGCAGGTTGCCGAGTGGTCCGAGGTCCAGGTTGAGGTCCTCGCGGCGCAGTCCGTGCAGCTCGCAGAGTTCCGTCATGCGCTCGTCGAGGAGCATCAGGGTGGTCCCCACGCGCTCTTCTTGTTCCTCCGTCAGCTCGCCGCTGTCGAAGCGGCGGATCGCCTGGCGCTCCATCAGCTGTCGCAGCAGCTCCACGACGGTCAGCACCAGAGACGCCAGATCACGGCCCGCGCTGTGCGGATCGATGTCCACACGGGTGTCGCTCACAGCGGCCCGCTGTCGGCCCACGGCGCGGGAACGCGCTCGCTGACGGACGCCAGCAGGGCGTGCAGGGAGAGCCGGACCAGCGGAACGTCCGCGATGGCGATCACGAGATCCCCGCTGATGACGACACCGGTGCCGAGCACTCTGTCGAGCAGGTCGACCAGGGGGACGCCGATGGGGGCCGTGGCCTCCGGGCCCTGCCACGGAACGGGATTACGGGTGCCCTGCAAGATCTCCTCCGTCGGTGAACGAGTAGGGGGCCCAGGGCCCGGAGACGTCGATCTCGACGCCGTCGAACTCCTGAGAGGCGCGGAGCCGCCCGATCGTGGCCGTCAGCTCCTCGCTTCTCTCCTCGGCGATCAGATAGGCCGTGTTCATGATCTGCGTGCGGTCCCTGCCGGTGACCTCGGGGCCGTGCGGCCGACGCGCGACGGCGGCGACCGCCAGTCTCCGCACGGCGTCGTCCACCTGCTCGGACGCGGCCAGTGCGCTCTCCCGGTGCTGTTCGCGCAGGTGCTGGCGGCTGCGCAGACGGTCCAGGTAGTCACGGCCCGAGACACGCCGGGGGCCGGGTCCCGGGCCGGAGGTCTCCCCGGTGCCGGGCGCGGCCGACCGGGGAGACGTGCCCGCCTGCGTCAGATGGACCTTGATCGCCCATTCGGCCCGGCCCGCGACGCGCTCCAGCGCCATACGGAAGCGTTCCGCGTGCTCCCCGACGGCGGTGCGCACCCGCTCGTCGCCGAGGTAGAGCGTGGCCAGCGGCATGGGCACGGTGGGGCCGCCCCCGGCGGCGGCGGTGACGACGCTGTGGTGGGCGCGTGCGCAGCGTTCGAGTTCGGCGGCGTCACCGAGCCGCTCGCGCAGGGCCGCTTCGGAGAACTCCGCCGCCGGCACGTCCTGGACCACGGCGCACAGTGACCCGACCGTCAGCAGACGCGGCGGCCCCCCGCCGGGGTGGCCGCGGGTGGAGGGAAGGAACCCGGGGTGGTCCGATCGGCAGACGGCGAAGACGTACGTGGCCCGGGAGCCCACGTCCTCGACGGTGGGTGGGGGCGTCTGCGCGGGTCGCGGGACAGAGTTCATCGGCGGCGCGGTTCCCTTCCGCCGCCGGCCCGCGGGAGGCTGCCGGCTTCCCGGGAGTCGTCGCCCTCCAGCGCCTCGATCCGCTCACGCAGCTGCTTGTTTTCCTCGTACAGGGCGTCGTGGGCGGCCCGCGACGACAGCGCGGGATCGGTCTCCCACCAGTCGATGCCCGCCTTCTTCGCCGTCTCCACGGACGAGATGAACAGCCGCAGGCGAATGGTCAGCAGTTCGATGTCCAGCAGGTCGATCTTGATGTCACCGGCGATGACGATGCCCTTGTCCAGCACCCGCTCCAGGATCTCGGCCAGGTTGGCCGTGGCGGGCGGGTGCGACCGGGATTCCGTGGTCCAGCTGTCCAGTTCCGTCACGGTCTCACTCCAGCTCCCGGTACCGGCGATTTCCTGTCGAGGATGTCCAGCAGCCGCTCCTCCTCGCGCTCGAAACGCACGAGGTCGATCTCGCCGTCGTCCAGGGCGCGGTTCAGTTCGGCGAGCCGCACGCGGATCACCGCGGGGTCGTAGAGCTCCGCCTCCGCCGCGTCCACCAGCCGGTCGGAGATCCAGACCACGCCGCGTACCGGTGCCAGGGGAAGGAGGAGCACACCCGAGAACAGACCCATGTCAGGCCCTGGCCGGGACGGGTTCGGGAGCAACGAAGCTGTAGCAGGGCAGCGGGCCGGTCACCCGCAGTTCGGCCTGGTCCGGATGCTCTGCGGCGAATCGCTCGGCGACACCGCGGAATCGTCCCTCCTCACGGCGGGGCACGAGGAAGGACGCGTTCAGGACACATCCCTCCACGTCCGGCCCCTGACACATGTCGTCGGCGATCGGGGCGAACAGGGGCGGCAGCAGGGCGGCCGCCGCCGCGGCCCTGCGCCGCAGGCCCGCCGCCACGGCCTCGCCGAGCCGGACGTTGGCCTCGTAACCGGGATGCCGGCGGGTCTCCTCGCGAATCCGCCGGACCACCGGGTCCTCACGGATCAGCGCGGCCAGCCCGTCCTGCACCGGCATGACCTTGACGTTCATCTCGACGCGGGAGTCCAGCCGCTCCAGGACGGCGGCGTGCCCGGCCCGGCGCGCGGCGACGCCCGCCATCACCGTGGCCTCGTCCGGTGCCACCATGCCGAAACGCATGGGCAGTACGGGCCCGGCTTCGGCCAGCGCCAGGAGAACACCCTGATGCGCCATCAGGTCGCGTCGCCGGGCCCTGAGCCCCGGGTACGCGGCGCTGACCACGACCGCGAGGTCCTCGACCGGCAGCAGACGCACCGGGGCCGGCGGCTCGCCGATGCCGTCGACGGTGGGGGGAAGGGAATGGGAGCGGCCCACGATGCCGTACACGTAGATACCTGAAGCGGTCATGGGTCAGCGCTCCTCCTTGCGGCGTCGGGATCGTTCGCGTCCGGTGCCGGACCGGGACGTCCGGGACCTGCGGGGGCGTTCGTCGTCCTCCCACTCGTCCTCGTCCTCGTCGTCGCCGCCGGGGCCCACGGCCTTCTTGACCTTCTCGCCCACGGAACGTGCGGCCTTCTTCGCCCCGGCCTTGCCGACGCTCTTCGTCATGCCACCGCCGAACAGCTCCGGCACCGTCCTGCTGGCCGAATCGTTCTCCAGGTCCAGCCGGTTGCAGGCCTCGGCGAACCGCAGGTAGGTGTCGACACTGGCGACGACGATGCGCGCGTCGATCTTCAGGATTTCGATGCCGACCAGGGACACCCTCACAAAGATGTCGATGACCATGCCGCGGTCGAGGATGAGTTCCAGGACGTCGTAGAGGGTGCCGGCGCGGGGGACGCGGACAACTTCCTCACTGTATGTGCTCAAGAGGTGACCGTCTCTCGGAATCTGGGGCAGGCTCTGGGCGCTCACGTGTCCGCCTGACCCCGGCGGTAGCGGCGGACCCTGCGGTACTGCAGCAGCGACCCGTCCTCGTCGATGTCCACCTCGTAGGTGGCGAGCAGGCTGGTGGTGTCGGGGATGCGTGGGAGCTCCAGCACATCGACGTCGACGTGCCAGCCGTCGTCCGTCCGCGAGACCGCGGAGACGCCTTCGGGCCGGTGCCTGATCAGTTTCCTCAGGCTCTGGCACGCGCGTTCGGCCGCCTCCTCCGCTCCCCGCACGTGTCCGTCGCCCGCGGGGGAGCGGGTGGATCGAGAGGTCCGGGCATGCCCGGCACGGTGCTCTGACATGATCCCCAGCATTTCGCCCCCCTGACCGCTCCGCATGCGGTGATGGACCGAACGGGCTGCCGCCGGAAACCACACGAATGGCGGCTTGGCCAGGTCCGGAGGACAGTGGATGTGGGAGTGCCCACCGCGACGCGGGCAGCGCCCGCTGCCACGTCGACGGGTCACTCGAAGATGTTTTCCCTCTTCATTTCCTGGAGGATCCGATGGCCAGCACCGACACCAGCAGCGGCATCTCCACCCACACGAGCGGCAAGAACGGGGGACCGGGCGGCACGACCACGATCGCCGACAACGTCGTCGCCACCATCGCGGGCATAGCGGTCCGTGAGTCCGACGGGATCTACGCGCTGGGCGGCAGCGCCTCGCGGGCTCTGGGATCGGTACGGGACAGGATGGCCAAGACTCCCGACCCGAGCAGGGGAGTCAAGGTCGAGGTCGGCGAGACACAGACCGCTGTCGACGTGGACGTCATCGTGGAGTACGGCGAGCCCATCGCGGAGGACGCGAAGGACATCCGCACCCGTGTGACGGACGCGGTGGAGACGATGACCGGTCTGGAAGTCGTCGAGATCAACATCAACGTGCTCGACGTGCACCTGCCCGGATCGGACGACGAGGGCGAGGACGGCGGCCGCCGTAGCGACCGGGTCCAGTGACGGCGTCGTCGCCGTTCACTCCCTCCGCTCCCGTCGCCCGCAGGGCACGCGGCGCAACCTCCCAGCAATGCGAGGCACTCATGGAGAACAGCAAGAAGGTCTGTCTCGCCGCCGCTGTGGCGGCGGGCTACGTCCTTGGCCGGACCAAGAAGGGGAAGCTGGCGCTCGGCCTCGCTCCCCTTGTCGCGGGACAGCAACTGCCGATGAATCCACGAGAGTTGCTCATCCTGGCGATGCGCAAGCTGGCGGAGAACCCCACGGTGGGGCCGCTGGTGGAGCAGGCGCGGGGTGAGGTGCTGGAGGCGGGGCGATCGGCGCTGTCCGCGACCGCGAACCGTCGTCTCGAAGCGGTGGCGGACGCGCTCCAGCAGCGGACCGAGGCACTGCTCGTAGTACCGGTCGAGGAGGACGAGGAAGAGGAAGAAGAAGAGGAGTTCGAGGACGAGGACGAAGAGCCCGGGGAGGACGAGGAAGAAGAGGAGGAACGCCCCCGCCGCCGTGCGGAGAAACGGCCGCCGGCGAAGAAGGCGCCCGCCAAGAAGTCCGCGGCCAAGAAGGCACCGGTGAAGAAGGCGCCCGCCAAGAAGAAAGCGGCGGCGAAGAAGCCCGCCGCGAAGAAGTCCGCGCAGAGTGACGGCCGGAGGAGGTAGCTCTCATGGCCAAACAGCCCGGCAAACCCACGGACACGAGTTCATCCGGCCTGGAGCAGGTCAAGGAACAACTCTCCGCCTACGTCGGGGCCCGGGGCCAGCGACTGCTGGATTCCGCCGGCGGCAAGCTCACCGACCTCGCGCAGGGCCTCGGGGACGGCGCCGACAAAGGCGGCACCGGAGGCATCCTCGATGTCGGAAAGCGGGTGCTCGGCGGCGAGAACCCGGTCAAGGCCCTCGTGGGCGAGAAGGCCGGCTCGATGAAGGACAAGGCCGTGGACTCCGTCAAGAACGCCTTCGGCGGCGGGGACCAGAAATCCGGCAGCCCCAAGGTCACCAACATCATCGAAGCCATCGACGTCGGCAAACCGCTGCGCACGGTCTATGACCGCTGGACCGAGATCGAGGAGTTCAACACCTTCACCAAGGGCGTCACCGACGTGAAACAGTCGGACGAGATCGAGAGCGACTGGAAGCTCAAGGTCGCGTTCTCCAACCGCAGTTGGAAGGCCACGGTGCAGGAACAGGTCCCCGACGACCGCATCGTCTGGACATCGGAAGGCGCCAAGGGGACGACGCACGGCGCCATCACCTTCCACGAACTGGCCCCCAGCCTGACCCGAATCGTCGCGGTCGTCGAATACACCCCGTCCGGATTCTTCGAGAAGACCGGCAACATCTGGCGCGCACAAGGACGCCGACTGCGCCTGGACCTCAAGCACTTCCAGCGGTACGCCACACTCACCGACGACGAGGACGTCGAAGGCTGGCGCGGCGAGATCCGCGAGGGCGAGGTCGTCCGGAGCCACGAGGAAGGGCTTGAGGACGACGAACCGGAGGAAGGGGGCGAGGAGGACGAGGGGCCGGAGGAGCCCGAGGACGAAGCCGACGACTACGACGAGGAAGAGGAAGACGAAGAAGAGGAGGAAGAGCCGGACGACGAGGACGAGGAGGACGAGGAGGACGAGGAGCGGAGGTGAGGGCCACCGCCCCGCCGCTCCCCGGTCCCGCCGATCAGGACCGGTGCGATCAGGAGCGGTTACGGGAGCGAGAACAGAACCGGGTCGTCCCCGGGCGTCTCGGGCTCGTCCTCGGGCAGGTCGAACAGGGGCTGTTCACCGGGCATCGGCAGATCCACGACCGCCAGGGACCCGGGGCACGACACCAGCGAGCCGTCCGGATCGCGGTGCGTGCCCGGTGCGTCGTGCCGCCGGACGCGGCCCCTCCTCAACTGGCCGGCGACCGGCCCGGCAGCGATCGCACGGTGGCAGGCGGCGCAGTTCACGCGGGGAAGCTTCACACCGACCAGTGTGCCGGTGTTCGGCGGACCGGCGCGCACGGCCTCCCGCACCGCCTCCTTCGCCGGCGGGCACCGGCGTGGCGTCAGCGGCGTACCAGGGTCGCGTGGGTGACCTTCGGTGAGCTGACCAGCTCGGACACCCGGTAGCCGTCGATCCCGTCACCCAGATTGTCGAGCACCCGTTCCCCGCGCCCGATGAGGATCGGCGCGATCACCAGATGGAGCTCGTCGATCAGTCCGGCGCGCAGATACTGCCGGATGACCGCCGCCCCGCCACCGATCCGGACGTCCTTGCCGTCCGCGGCGTCGAACGCGCGCCGCAGCACCGTCTCCAGCGGCTCGTCGGTGAAGTGGAAGGTGGTTCCGCCCGCCATCTCCAGTGCCGGGCGCAGATGGTGGGTGTGCACGAAGACATCGTGGTGGTAGGGCGGGTTGTCGCCCCACCAGCCCTGCCAGGACTCGTCCTCCCACGGCCCGCGCTGGGGCCCGAACATGTTCCGCCCCATGATCGTCGCGCCGATGTTCCGCTCGCCCCGGACGAAGTACTCGACGTCCGTTCCGGTCTTCCCGGCGGCCAGATCCTCCGTCGCCGACATGAACCAGCTGTGCAGGTCGTCGCCCCAGCCGACGCCGTCGCCGAACGGGGCGTCCAAACGCTGGTTCGGGCCGGCCGCGAAGCCGTCGAGGGAGATGGTCACGTTGTGTACGCGGACCTTGGGCATGTCCTTCACCTCTTGTGTCGGTGTTCTTCTCTCACCTCTACGTCGTACGGACCCTGCCCGGATCGACATCCCGCGCGCACTTTTTCCGCGGGCGGCGGGAACATCCGCCGCGGCCGACCGGCCGCCGGGCAGAACCGGCCGGACAGCGCGCAAGAGTCAGGAATGCGCGGCGGCCCGGTCGGACTCACTGCGCAGGACGCAGAATTCGTTGCCCTCCGGATCGGCGAGGATCACCCAGCCCGATCCATCGGGGTTCCGGTGATCGGCGACGAAGGCGGCACCGAGTCCCAGCAGCCGGTCCACCTCCTCGTCCCGCGAGGTCTCGGGGCGCAGACACAGATGGATCCGATTCTTGACCGTCTTGCTCTCGGGCACCTGGTTGAAGTGCAGCACCGGGCCCTCCGCCAGCATCACCTGCGTCTCCGGGGAGCCCGGCCCGTCCTCCGGATGCAGTGGACGGCCGGTCACCCCGCTCCAGAACCGGGCGAGCTCATAGGCATCCGCACAGTCGACCGCCACGTTCTGCAATACCGAGACCATGCGCCGAGCCTTCCTGATCTCCACGGCGAACGCCACCCGGTTCTTCCGCCCGTTCTCCGCGCCTGACGCCAGTGCCCGGCCCCGGGCCGGGCACTGGCGTCAGGGAGCGGGCGAGGGCCCCGGAGAGGCGTCGGACACCACGCGCATGCCCAGCCCGCGCACCCGGTAGATGCACGTGTCGTCGCCCCACAGGGACGCGTCCGCCACCGCGTACGGCCCAAGGGCGTCCGTGCCGCTCTCCACGATGTCCACGTCCACCCGGATCAGCCGGTTGGCCGGGGTGATCTGGCCGCGGTACGTCCAGGTCGTCTCGCGGCCGGGCAGCACCGGTTCGAACCGGGGGTGCGGAACGCCGTCCGCCACGCCACGCTCCAGCAGGTGGTACTGGAGCAGCTGGCACATGGCCTCGACGCCCAGCGATCCCGGCTGCACCGGGTCCTGGAAGAAATGGGCGCGGAAGAACCACTCGCCCGGGACCACGTCCTTCTCCGACCGCAGCCGCCCGAGCCCCGCGCTGCCCCCGTCCGGCCAGGAACCGGTGATCCGGTCCAGCATCAGCAGCATGGGGCCCGGCAGGCGCGGCTGCCCGGAGCGGTGAGGAGCGGGCCGGGCGGTCAGATCGACCTCCCGGTCGCAGGGCTCGTCCAGGCGGGCCCGGTCCTCCGCCGACGCGGCGAGGCCCTGCTGGTGGTCGAAGGCCGACGGCGGGAAGTAACCGAAGACCGTGGAGAGTTCGAACAACGGCGCGCCGTCGGCCGTGCACCTGACCCGGAACGACTCGATGATCATGTCCCCGCTCCGGGACACCCGCGTCAGTTCCGCGTGGGTGCGGACCGTACCCGTCGCGGGAGTGACCTCACCGGTGACCGTCCCCGCCCCGTCGAGGTTGCGGAACAGCAGATCCGTGCCGGTCGTCAGCGCGCTGCCCACGTACGAGGCCAGCCACCCGCAGGGCTGCAGCGCGATCTCCATCAGGACCGCGAACGGCATCGTACGGCCGCCGCTCTGCTCGAAGTACCAGGCCCGCGCGGGCACGTCGTACTCCGCGACGACACCGCTGCCCTCCCGCATACCGCCCTGCGGTCCGTCCACCGAGACGACGCGGCTCATGAAGTGGTACGGGGGACCGGGCAGCCGCGCGAGCCTGCGGGTGCCGTCGAAGGGCTCGTACGCGGCGCCGAACGCCTCACTCGGTCTGCCCCAGGCACACGCCAGCAGCGAGGAGTGGTCGAAGGGGAACCCGTCGGCCGCCGTCGCCACCGGTCGCTTCTCCCGGTGCCCGGCCAGCCCGCCGAGCAGGGGGAGCGGCACCGGCGTCCCGCTGTCCTGTACGAGGGGCGGGCCCGAGTGCCGCCAGTGCGACAACGGCCAGTCGGGTACGAGCCGCAGTGCCACGTCCCGGCCCAGGAACGCCCTCGCCCCGTCCACCGAGCCCACCACATCGGCGTACAGCGTCGGCACCGGCCCGGCCGAGACCCCGCGCACGTACACCTCGTAGACGACGCGTCCGGCGTCCGGAGTCGCCTGTCCCCGGCACATCGCCTTGCACGGGTGATCACCGACGGGTTCGAAACGCCAGCCGTCGCGGTCCAGGGTGTAGCCCATGGCCGTCAGATAGAACGCCATCGCCTGGAGGGCGCCCTGGAGCATCAGGGTGCCCGGCATACAGGGGTCGTTCTTGAAGTGCCCCTCGAAGAACCAGTCGTCCGGCGACAGCGGCGTCTCGGCCCGCAGGTAGCCGCGGCCCCACGGCCCCCCGGCCGGGTCGAACGCGGTGACCTCGTCGAGCAGCCGCAGCCGGCCCCCGTCGAGCCGGGGCGGGCGGACGTGGGCCGCCGTCGCCTCCCAGCCGGGGCCGAAGCAGTCCGCCGGCCGTCCCTCGGTCAGGGCCCGCACCCGGTCCGCGCCGAAGCGGTTCCGTTCGCAGCGCACCGCGGGCGGGTCGAGCGGCAGGTCGTCGCCGGGCCGCCGCTCGGCGGGGTCCCACCGCACACCCCCGCTGCCGGCGAGCTCCGCGGGGGTGAAGAACCCGGCCTGGCCCTCGCGGACGCTCAGCCGCAGTTCGCCGTCCACGTAACAGTCGTAATGGAAGAATGCCAGCCGGACACCGTCGTGCTCCGCGTGGCCGTCGATGTGGATCTCGTAGCGCAGGGTGTCACCCGCCTCCGGCGGGCTGCCGTGGTACGTCACCTCGCAGCCCAGCAGCCGGTAGGCGCGCTCGCCCCGGTTGAGGAGGTCCACGCCCAGCCAGCTGAGCAGGAGCAGATCCGCCTGGCCCGCCTCGATCAGCAGACCGGGCGGCATACGGCCGGTCGAGTCCAGGTACCAGCTGTCGGGCCGGACATCGGTCTCCGTCCAGATCATCCCGTCGGTGCGCACCGGGCCGGGCGCGACGAGCGCCGCGGGCACGGCGTCGATACCGGTGACCCGGTCCGCGAACAGCATCGGAGGCTGCGGCATCCGCGTCTGCACCGCGTACCCGTCCTGCTCGGCGAACCTCGGGCCGAACAGCTCGGAGATCTCCCGCGAGGCGAGGTGCTCCAACTGGG
>NZ_JAAPBF010000129.1 GCF_022695985.1 Streptomyces sp. NP-1717
ATGCTCTCCATGTCGTCGCTCGCGATCAGCAGCCGCCCCTTCGCGTCGGTCACCTGGGTCGGGTGGTCCTCGCTGTCCGGCAGTTCCAGCTCGCCGATGGGCACGTGCCTCGCGATCTGCTGGGCGACCTCGCTCGACCACTGGTCGGCCTGCCCTTCCGCCTGGTCGGTCAGGTTCGAGCGCAGCGCGAACAGCAGGGCGAACGCGGCGGCCACCAGGGCCACGGCCACCACGAGGGTCGCGGCGAGCGCGGCCCGGGACCGTACGGAGGAGAAGGGGCGTCTCATACGGCGACCAGCCGGTACCCGGCGCCGCGCACCGTCTGGATCGTCGTGGCGCCCAGCTTGCGGCGCAGCGCGCTGATGTAGACCTCGATGATGTTGGGGTCGCCGTCGTACGCGAAGTCCCAGACGTGCTCCAGGATCTCCGGCTTGCCGACGATCTGTCCGGCCCGGACGGCGAGCTGTTCCAGCACCGCGAACTCCTTGGCGGTGAGCGTGATCTCGGTGTCCCCGCGGTGCACGCGGCGGGCCGCGGTGTCGACGCTGAGGGTGCCGACGCGCAGGACGGGCGAGGCCCCGGCCGAACCCCGGCGGCGCAGCAGCGCCTTGACCCGGGCGACGAGCACGACGTACGAGAACGGCTTGGTCAGATAGTCGTCGGCGCCGGTGTCCAGGCCCTCGGCCTCGTCGTACTCGCCGTCCTTGGCCGTCAGCATCAGGATCGGTACGTCGTTGCCGGCGGCGCGCAGGGCGGCGCAGACGCGGTAGCCGTTCATGCCGGGCAGCATGATGTCGAGCACGATCAGGTCGTACGCGCCCTCACCGGCCAGGTGGAGCCCTTCGAGGCCGTCGTGCACGACGTCCACGGCGAAGCCCTCGGCCCGCAGGCCCTTGGCCAGCGACACCGCGAGCCGCTTCTCGTCCTCGACAATCAACAGGCGCATGCGGACAGCCTCCCAAAACGAACCTGAAGAAAGCTTCAGGTGGCTTCAGGCTGCCTTCAGCTTCCGTCAGCCAGATTGTGGTCAAGCGAAACGGCCCGACGGGGAGGAACCCTCATGAAGCGCAATCTTGTCATCGCCAGTATCACCGCGGCGGCTCTGATCGGCGGCGGTACGTACACCGCGGTCGCGACGGGCGCCACCGACACCGGCGCGGACACCGCGCCGAAGACGGTCTCCTCGGCGTCGCTCGTGAACGACGACGACCGCGACGACCGGAACGAGCCGGGCGACGACCGGGACGACCGGGACGACAACGGTGGCAGCGGCGACGACGCCGGTGGCAAGGGCAAGGACGGCACTTCGGCGGCGGGCCAGAAGCTCACCGCGGCCCAGGCCGCCGCCGCGGCGCTGAAGCAGCACCCCGGCAAGGTGGAGTCCGTCGATCTGGACGACGACGATGACGACGACCGCTCGTCCGCCGGCCGGCACTGGGAGGTCGACATCATCGGCCAGGACGGCAAGTGGTACGACCTGCGGGTCGACGCCTCGACCGGCGCGGTCCGCGCGGACAACGACGACGACAACGACGATGACGACGACGACCGCCAGGAGCGCGCGGCGGTGCGCGGCGCCGAGGTCGACGCCCAGGGAGCGGCCGCCGCAGCCCTCAAGAAGCACCCCGGCGCGGTGACGTCGGTCGACTCGGACGACGACGACCGCAAGGCCGGCCACTGGGAGGTCACGGTGCGGGGCGACGACGGCCGCACGCACGAGGTGACGGTCGACATGTCCTCCGGGGCGGTGGCCGCGGACCGGGACGACCACGGGGACGACGACGACCGGGACGACGACCGCCACGACGACCGTGACGACGACGACCGGGGTGACGACGACGGCGACGACGACTGAGTCCGCGGCCCCGGGCCGTGGTGGGTTTCGGGCGCCGGGGGGGACGTGTACGCGTCCTCCCCCCCGGCGCCCCGGTGCGTACCGGGCGCCGCGCTACCCGCCCGTCAGCCCCGCCACCAGTTCGTCCGCCGCCGCGTACGGGTCCAGTTCGCCCGCGACGATCCGCCGCGCCAGCGCCCCCAGGCGCCGGTCACCGCGCAGGTCGTCGATGCGTTCCCGGAGGGCGGTGACGGCGATGGTCTCCACCTCGCGGGCCGCGCGGCGGGTACGCCGCTGGTCGAGTACGTCGTGCTTCTCCAGCCACGCGCGGTGCTTCTCCAGGGCCTCGACGAACTCGTCGATCCCCTCGTCGCGCGCCGCCACCGTCTTGACGATGGGCGGGCGCCAGTCGGCGGGGCCGCGGGCCTCGCCGAGGCCGAGCATGTGGTTCAGCTCGCGCGCGGTGGCGTCGGCGCCGTCGCGGTCCGCCTTGTTGACGACGTAGAGGTCACCGATCTCCAGGATCCCGGCCTTGGCCGCCTGGATACCGTCCCCCATACCGGGCGCGAGCAGCACCACCGAGGTGTCGGCCTGGGAGGCGATCTCCACCTCCGACTGCCCGACCCCGACGGTCTCTACCAGGATCACGTCGCAGCCGGCCGCGTCGAGCACCCGGATCGCCTGCGGCGCCGACCAGGCGAGCCCGCCGAGATGGCCGCGGGTCGCCATGGAGCGGATGTAGACGCCGGGGTCCGACGCGTGGTCGGACATCCGGACCCGGTCCCCCAGCAGCGCGCCGCCGGAGAAGGGTGACGACGGGTCGACGGCCAGGACGCCGACGCGCTTGCCCGCCTTCCGGTAGGCGGACACCAGCGCCGATGTCGTCGTCGACTTGCCGACACCGGGCGAACCGGTGAGCCCGACGACGTACGCGCCGCCCGCCAGGGGGGCCAGCGCCGCCATCACCTCGCGCAGTTGCGGCGACGCCCCTTCGACCAGCGAGATCAGCCGCGCCACCGCCCGGGGCCGGCCTTCACGTGCCTGGGCCACCAGCTGGGGGACGTCCACCGTCATCCGTACCGCGCTCCGTTCCGATCCGATCCGATCCGTGGCCGGCGACCCCGGCCACGGTGCTGCCGGCTACGCCCTCGGCACCCGCACGATCAGGGCGTCGCCCTGGCCGCCGCCGCCGCACAGCGCCGCCGCGCCCACGCCGCCGCCGCGCCGCTGGAGTTCGAGCGCCAGGTGCAGCACCAGCCGGGCGCCGGACATGCCGATCGGGTGACCGAGGGCGATCGCACCACCGTTCACGTTCACCTTTTCAGGGGACACGCCCAGCTCCTTCGTCGACTGGACGGCGACCGCGGCGAACGCCTCGTTCATCTCGATCAGATCCAGGTCGTCGACGGCGAGGCCCTCCTTCTTCAGCGCGTGCCTGATGGCGTTCGCCGGCTGCGACTGGAGCGAGTTGTCCGGACCCGCCACGTTGCCGTGGGCGCCGATCTCCGCGATCCACTCCAGGCCCAGCTCCAGCGCCTTGGCCTTGCTCATGACCACGACGGCCGCCGCGCCGTCGGAGATCTGCGACGAGGAGCCGGCCGTGATGGTGCCGTCCTTGGCGAAGGCGGGCCGCAGCCCGCCCAGGGACTCGACGGTGGTCTCGGGGCGGATGCCCTCGTCCTGGTCGAAGACCACCGGGTCGCCCTTGCGCTGCGGGATCTCGACGGGCGTGATCTCGGCCCGGAAGACACCGTTCTCCCGCGCTGCGGCGGCCCGCTGGTGGGACTGCGCCGCGACCTCGTCCTGCTCGGGCCTGGCGATCGCGAGGCGGGTGTTGTGCTTCTCCGTGGAGGCGCCCATGGCGATGGACTCGAACGGGTCGGTCAGTCCGTCGTGCGCCATCGCGTCCAGCATCTCGATCGCGCCGTACTTGTAGCCCTCACGGGACTTCGGCAGCAGATGCGGCGCGTTGGTCATGGACTCCTGGCCGCCCGCGACGACGATGTCGAACTCGCCCGCGCGGATCAGCTGGTCGGCCAGCGCGATCGCGTCGAGGCCGGAGAGACAGACCTTGTTGATCGTGAGCGCGGGAACGTCCATCGGAATACCGGCCTTGACCGCCGCCTGTCGCGCCGGGATCTGCCCCGCCCCGGCCTGGAGCACCTGTCCCATGATCACGTACTGCACCTGCGCGCCGGTGACACCGGCCCGCTCCAGCGCGGCCTTGATGGCGAAGCCGCCGAGATCCGCGCCGGAGAAGGACTTGAGCGATCCGAGCAGCCTGCCCATGGGCGTACGCGCGCCGGCGACGATGACGGAGGTGGTGGGGTTCGAATCGGGCATGAGATGGGGCCCCTTTGCCTGACGATCGGTGGTTAACGAGGGTTCACCAAATGTACTGACCACTCAGGTCCCGGGTCACCTGGCAACGAGTGTGACGGCGCGCACGTTGCGTAACCGGCCGGTTGGCGCTGCACTGTGCGCATGCTGACGCGAATCGACCACATCGGAATCGCCTGTCACGACCTCGACGCCACCGTCGAGTTCTACCGGGCCACCTACGGCTTCGAGGTGTTCCACACCGAGGTCAACGAGGAGCAGGGCGTACGGGAGGCCATGCTCAAAATCAACGAGACGTCGGACGGCGGCGCCTCGTACCTCCAATTGCTCGAACCGGTCCGCGAGGACTCGGCCGTGGGCAAGTGGCTGGCCAAGAACGGCGAGGGGGTCCACCACATCGCCTTCGGGACCGCCGATGTCGACGGGGACTCGGAGGCGATCAGGCAGAAGGGGGTACGGGTGCTGTACGACGAGCCGCGCACCGGCTCGATGGGCTCCCGCATCACGTTTCTCCATCCCAAGGACTGTCACGGGGTCCTGACGGAACTCGTCACCTCGGCGGCGAAGCCCCAGGAGCACTGACCCGAACGATTCCCGGCCCGGTAGAGTGGGCCGCTCCGGGCCGGGGCCGGGTCGGGGCGGCGCCTCGGCCGATGATCTGTCACCATTCCCCGGGGGCCGTTCGCCCGTCGGGCGGTGTCGAATGCGGAGTTGCCAGAGTTGCGACCAGGGGACGGATGGGACCGCGCAGTGCGGGGCTACGAACGCCAGGAGAGCCACCGAGCTGACGACGACCACCTTTCGCGGTTCGAAGCCGAGATGGATCGGCTGAAGACCGCGCGGGAGAAGGCCGTCCAGCACGCCGAGGACCTCGGTTACCAGGTCGAAGTACTGCGCGCGAAACTGCACGAGGCGCGCCGCAATCTCGCGTCCCGGCCCTCTTACGACAACGCCGACATCGGCTACCAGGCCGAGCAGATGCTCCGCAACGCGCAGATCCAGGCCGACCAGCTGCGCACCGACGCCGAGCGTGAGCTGCGCGACGCCCGCGCCCAGACCCAGCGCATCCTCCAGGAGCACGCCGAGCACCAGGCCCGGCTCCAGGCCGAGCTGCACGCCGAGGCCGTCCAGCGCCGCCAGCGGCTCGACCAGGAGCTGGCCGAGCGCCGCCAGACCGTCGAGTCGCACGTCAACGAGAACGTCGCCTGGGCCGAGCAGCTGCGCGGCCGTACGGAGACGCAGGCCCGCAGGCTGCTCGACGAGTCGCGCGCCGAGTCCGAGAAGGCCCTCGGTGCCGCCCGCGCGGAGGCCACGAGGGTCGCCGAGGAGGCCCGCCGCCGGCTCGGCGCCGAGACCGAGACCGCGCGGGCCGAGGCCGAGGCGATCCTCCAGCGTGCCCGCAAGGACGCCGAGCGGCTGCTCAACGCCGCGTCCACGCAGGCGCAGGAGGCCACCAGCCACGCCGAGCAGCTCCGTACGACGACGACCGCCGAGTCCGACCAGGCGCGCCAGCAGGCGAGCGAGCTGAGCCGGTCGGCCGAGGCGCGCATACAGGAGGCGGACGAGCGGCTGCGCGAGGCCCGCGCCGAGGCCGAGAA
Source organism: Streptomyces sp. NP-1717 (assembly GCF_022695985.1). Taxonomy (GTDB): domain Bacteria; phylum Actinomycetota; class Actinomycetes; order Streptomycetales; family Streptomycetaceae; genus Streptomyces. The sequence continues at coordinate 5,773 of NZ_JAAPBF010000129.1, forward strand.
GCTGGTCGCCGAGGCCAAGGAGGCCGCGGTCAAGCGACTGGCCGGCGCCGAGACCCAGTACGAGCAGCGCACCCGTACCGCCAAATCCGAGATCGCCCGGCTCGTCGGCGAGGCCACGAAGGAGTCGGAGGCGCTGAAGGCGGAGGCCGAGCAGGCGCTCGCCGACGCCCGCGCCGAGGCCGAGAAAATGGTCAAGGAGGCGGCGGAGAAGGCCCGTACGGCCGCCTCCGAGGACACCGCCGCCCAGCTCGCCAAGGCCGCCCGTACCGCCGAGGAGGTCCTCACCAAGGCCTCCGACGACGCCAGGGCCACCACCCGCGCCGCGAGCGAGGAGGCCGAGCGCATCCGGCGCGAGGCCGAGGCCGAGGCGGACCGGCTGCGCGGCGAGGCGGCCGAGCAGGCCGACCAGCTGAAGGGCGCGGCCAAGGACGACACCAAGGAGTACCGCGCCAAGACGGTCGAGCTCCAGGAGGAGGCACGCCGGCTGCGCGGCGAGGCCGAGACGCTGCGCTCCGAGGCCGTCGCCGAGGGCGAGCGCATCCGCGGCGAGGCGCGCCGGGAGGCCGTCCAGCAGATCGAGGAGGCGGCCAGCACCGCCGAGGAGCTGCTGACCAAGGCCCGCGCCGACGCCGACGAGCTGCGCGCCACCGCGTCCACGGACAGCGAGCGGGTGCGCACCGAGGCCATCGAGCGCGCCACGACGCTGCGCAAGCAGGCCGAGGAGACCCTGGAGCGCACCCGCGCCGAGGCGGACCGGCTGCGCGCCGAGGGCGAGGAGCAGGCCGAGGAGACGAAGGCCGCCGCCGAGCGGGCCGCGGCCGAGCTGCGCGAGGAGACCGAGCGCGGGGTCGAGACCCGCAGGTCCGAGGCCGCCGGCGAGCTGACACGGCTGCACACCGAGGCCGAACAGCGCCTGAGCGGCGCGGAGTCGGCGCTGACGGACGCCCGCGCCGAGAGCGAGCGGATCCGCCGTGAGGCCGCCGAGGAGACGGAGCGGCTGCGCGCGGAGGCCGCCGAGCGGCTGCGTACGCTCCAGGCCCAGGCCGAGCAGGAGGCCGAGCGGCTGCGGGACGAGGCGTCCGCGGACGCCGCCCGGTCCCGTGCGGAGGGCGAGTCGGCGGCGGAACGGCTGCGGGACGAGGCCGCCGAGGAGGCCGAGCGGGTCAAGTCCGAGGCCCAGGCGAGCGCCGACCGGCTGCGCGCGGAGGCCGCGGCCGCGGCCGAGCGGGTGGGGACGGAGGCGGCCGAGGCGCTGGACGCCGCGCAGGAGGAGGCGAGCCGACGCCGGCGCGAGGCCGAGGAGCTGCTGACGGCCGCCCGTACGGAGGCGGACCAGGAGCGCGAGCGGGCCCGCGAGCAGAGCGAGGAACTGCTGGCCTCGGCCCGTAAGCGGGTCGACGAGGCGCAGACCGAGGCGGCGCGACTGGTCGAGGAGGCCGATTTCCGCGCCACGGAGATGGTGTCGGCCGCCGAGCAGACGGCGCAGCAGGTGCGCGACGCGGTCGCGGGGCTGCACGACCAGGCCGAGCAGGAGATCGCGGGGCTGCGCTCCGCCGCCGAGCACGCCGCCGAGCGGACGAGGTCGCAGGCGCAGGAGGAGGCGGACCGGGTCCGCTCCGACGCGTACGCGGAGCGCGAGCGCGCCGCGGAGGACGTGTCGCGGCTGCGGACCCGTGCCCAGGAGGAGACCGAGGCGGCGAGGGCGCACGCCGAGCGCACCGTCGGCGAGGCGGTCGCGGAGGCGGAGCGGCTGCGCGCGGAGAGTTCCGACTACGCGCAGCGGCTGCGGACCGAGGCGTCGGACTCCCTGGCCACGGCCGAGCAGGACGCCGCACGGGCCCGCCAGGAGGCGCGCGACGACGCCAACCGCATCCGGGGCGACGCGGCGGAGCAGGCGGACCGGCTCATCGGCGAGGCGACGAGCGAGTCGGAGCGGATGCGCGCCGAGGCCGCCGATACGGTCAACTCGGCCCAGCGGGCGGCCGAACGGCTGCGCGCGGAGGCGGAACGGGTCAAGTCGGACGCCGACGCCGCGGCCGAACAGACCATCAGCGAGGCGATCACGGAGTCGGACCGGCTGCTCGACGACGCGCGGGCGAGCGCGTCCAAGCGCCGCGGCGACGCGGCCGAGCAGGCCGACCAGCTCATCAACAAGGCCCAGGAGGAGGCGCTGCGCGCCGCCACCGAGGCGGAGGCGCAGGCCGACGCGATGGTGGGCGCCGCGCGCTCCGAGGCGGCGCGGATCCACGCGGACGCGACGGTCGAGGGCAACTCCCTGGTGGAGAAGGCCCGTACGGACGCCGACGAGCTGCTGGTCGGGGCGCGCAACGACGCCACTGCCATCCGCGAACGCACCGAGGAGATGCGGGTGCGGGTCGAGGGCGAGATCGACCAGCTGCACGAGCGGGCGCGCCGTGAGACGGCCGAGCAGATGAAGAACGCGGGCGAGCGCGTCGACAAGCTGGTCAAGGCGGCCACCGAACAGCAGGCCGAGGCGGCGGAGAAGGCCAAGTCGCTGGTGGCGGAGGCCGGTTCGGAGGCGAGCAAGGTCCGGATCGCGGCGGTGAAGAAGGCCGAGGCGCTGCTGAAGGAAGCGGAGCTGAAGAAGGCCGAACTGACCCGTGCGGGTGAGAAGTTGCTCGCCGACGCCGAGGCCGAGGCGGCCCGGACCGTCGAGGAGGGCCGGCGTGAACTCGACGTACTGGTGCGCAGGCGCGAGGACATCCAGGCCGAGATCTCTCGTGTGCAGGACGTGTTGGAAGCGTTGGAATCCTTCGAGACTCCGGCCGCGAGTGGCAAGACGGGTTCAGGTGGCGGCTCCGGCGGGGGTAACGTCAAGGCGGGTGCGACGGCGGGTGTTACCCGTTCGGGTGGCAAGCAGTCCGACGGTTAGGGCCTGTCGTGCGGGGCGGGCCGGATCAGTGAGCGCCCGCCGCGCGGCGGCTGATGTCCGCGTTGGTGTCGTGGATCGCGAGGCGGAGGAGGGAGACATGGCGGAGCCGTGCCTCCTCGACTCCACCGACGACTCGGCGAGGCGCGGCACCGGGGCACGCGAGCCCGGCAAGTTCCGCACGACAGGCCCTCACCACTCAAAAGGCTGGACATTCTCCAGACCAAACCGGCATCCGCACGATGACACGCCGCTTCGGCACCTAGGATTCCCCCTATCACCTCACCGGTCTCATTCGACAGGAACCCCATGAGCGACACTTCCTCCCCATTCGGCTTCGAGCTCGTGCGGCGTGGTTACGACCGCGGTCAGGTGGATGACCGCATTACCAAACTCGTCGCCGACCGTGACAGCGCTCTCGCACGGATCACCGCACTGGAAAAGCGCATCGAGGAGCTCCACCTCGAAACGCAGAACGCCCAGGCCCAGGTCACCGACGCGGAGCCGTCGTACGCCGGCCTCGGAGCGCGCGTCGAGAAGATCCTCCGCCTCGCCGAGGAGGAGGCGAAGGACCTGCGCGAGGAGGCCCGTCGCGCGTCCGAACAGCACCGTGAGCTCGCCGAGTCGGCGGCCCAGCAGGTGCGCAACGACGCCGAGGCGTTCTCCGCCGACCGCAAGGCGAAGGCGGAGGACGAGGGCGTCCGCATCGTCGAGAAGGCGAAGGGCGAGGCCCAGACCCTGCGCTCCGAGGCGCAGAAGGACGCGCAGCAGAAGCGCGAGGAGGCGGACGCGCTCTTCGAGGAGACCCGCGCCAAGGCCGCCCAGGCCGCCGCGGACTTCGAGACGAACCTCGCCAAGCGGCGTGAGCAGTCCGAGCGTGACCTGGCCTCGCGTCAGGCGAAGGCCGAGAAGCGCCTGGCGGAGATCGAGCACCGCGCCGAGCAGCTGCGTCTGGAGGCGGAGAAGCTCCGTACGGACGCGGAGCGCCGTGCCCGTCAGACGGTGGAGACGGCGCAGCGCCAGGCCGAGGACATCGTGGCCGACGCGAACGCCAAGGCCGACCGGATCCGCAGCGAATCGGAGCGCGAGCTGGCGGCGCTCACCAACCGCCGCGACTCGATCAACGCCCAGCTGACCAACGTCCGCGAGATGCTGGCCACGCTGACCGGTGCGGCCGTCGCCGCGGCGGGTACGCCGGCGGAGGACGAGCCGATCTCCCGCGGGGTCCCGGCCCAGCAGTCGCGCTAGTCACAGACGGAGCGCTTCCGCAAGTAACGATCGTGCAAGCCCCCCGCCACCGGAGTGGCGGGGGGCTTTGCGCACCCATAGGTTTGTCCGCATGATCGAGGTCGAAGGGCTCACCAAACGTTTCGGGAAGAAAATCGCGGTCGACCAGCTCTCCTTCCAGGTCCGGCCTGGGGTGGTGACGGGTTTTCTGGGTCCCAACGGAGCCGGTAAGTCGACGACCATGCGGATGATGCTGGACCTGGACATCCCCACCGGGGGTTCCGTCCGCATCGACGGGAAGCACTACCGCGAGCTGCAGGAGCCGGTGAAGTACATCGGCGCCCTGCTCGACGCGAAGGCCATGCACGGCGGGCGCAGCGCGTACAACAACCTCCTGTGTCTGGCGCAGAGCAACCGCATCCCGGTGAGCCGGGTCAACGAGGTGCTCGACACCGTCGGTCTGACGGCCGTGGCGAAGCAGAAGTCGAAGGGTTTCTCGCTCGGGATGGGGCAGCGGCTGGGAATCGCCGCGGCGCTGCTCGGAGATCCCGAGATCCTGATGTTCGACGAGCCGGTGAACGGTCTGGACCCCGAGGGCATCCACTGGATCCGCAACTTGATGAAGGCCCTCGCGGCGCAGGGCCGGACCATCTTCGTCTCCAGCCATCTGATGAGTGAAATGGCGCTGACGGCTGACCACTTGATCGTGATCGGTCAGGGCAAGCTGCTCGCGAACACCTCGATGGCGGATTTCATCCAGGAGAACTCGCGCAGTTTCGTACGGCTCCGCTCCCCGCAGCAGGAGCAGCTGCGCGACGCGCTCCACGGGGGCGGTTTCACCGTCGTCGAGGCGGGCGACGGCGCGCTGGAGATCGACGGCTCCACCTCCGAGGAGATCGGTGAGCTGGCCGCCCGGCACGGTCTCGTGCTGCACGAGCTGAGTTCCCAACGCGCCTCGCTGGAAGAGGCGTTCATGCAGATGACGGCCGAGTCGGTCGAGTACCACGCCCACTCCGCCCCCGGCACGGGCCCGGCGGCCCCCGCGCCGCCGGGCACGGCCCCGGGTCCCCGGTGGGGGCAGCACGACAACCAGGGCAAGGGAGTCTGACCCATGGCATCGGTACCAGCGGTCCTCCAGTCGGAGTGGACCAAGATCCGTACGGTCTCCTCCACGATCTGGACCCTCGCCGTCGCGTTCCTCGTCACCGTGGCCATGGGCGTCGCCCTGTCGGCGCTGCTCAGCACCACGTTCGACGATCTGTCGCAGGCCGAGCGCGTCACGTTCGACCCCACCTTCGTGAGCTTCTCCGGGATGATCCTGGGACAGCTGGCGATGGTGGTCTTCGGTGTCCTGGTCGTCGGATCCGAGTACAGCTCGGGCATGATCCGCACCTCGCTCGCCGCCGTACCGCAGCGGGGCGCGTTCCTCTTCAGCAAGCTGGCGGTCGCCGGGGCGCTGGCCCTGGTGGTCGGGCTCCTCACCGGCTTCGTCTCGTTCTTCCTCGGGCAGGCGGTGCTCGGCGAACACGGGACGTCCCTCGGTGAGCCGCACGTGCTGCGCGCGGTCATCGGCAGCGGTCTCTACATGGGGCTGATCGCGCTGTTCTCGATGGGTGTCGCGGCGATGCTGCGCAGCTCGATGCTGTCGCTCGGCATCCTGATGCCGTTCTTCTTCCTGGTCTCGCAGATCCTCGCCTCCGTACCGAAGGCGAAGGAGGTCGCCCGGTACTTCCCCGACCAGGCGGGCTCCAAGATCATGCAGGTGGTTCCCGGCGCGATGAACTCCAGCGACGGTCCCTACACCCCGTGGGAGGGGATGGGGATCATGGTGCTGTGGGTCGTCGCCGCGCTGATCGGCGGCTATCTCGTACTGAAGAAGCGCGACGCGTAGGGCTCCGTCCCGGGAGCGGCGGCGGTCGGACCGGCCGCCGCCCCGTCGTAACGACTTGGCCGGAACCGTCAAGGCCCGGATATCCTCCTAACTCCTACGGGGGCTTTCGGTCCGAAGAGGCCACCGCCCCGACACCTGACCGAGCTGTCGATGGGGCTGGAGAATGATCGAGGCAGTCGGCCTGACGAAGCGCTACGGCGCCAAGACGGCCGTGTACAACCTTTCCTTCCAGGTGAGGCCCGGTACCGTCACCGGGTTCCTGGGCCCCAACGGTTCCGGCAAGTCCACGACGATGCGGATGATCCTCGGCCTCGACCGGCCGACCGCCGGTCATGTGACCGTGGGCGGACACCCCTTCCGCCGGCTTCCGAACGCGCCCCGCCAGGTCGGCGCGCTGCTGGACGCGAAGGCGGTGCACGGCGGGCGCAGCGCGCGCAACCACCTGCTCTCGCTCGCGCAGCTCTCCGGCATCCCGGCGGCGCGCGTGGACGAGGTGCTGGGCGTGGTCGGCCTCCAGGACGTGGCGCGCCGCCGTTCCAGCGGTTACTCGCTCGGTATGGGGCAGCGGCTCGGCATCGCCGCCGCGCTGCTCGGCGACCCGCAGGTGCTGCTCTTCGACGAGCCGGTGAACGGTCTCGACCCCGAGGGCATCCTCTGGGTCCGCAATCTGATGAAGCAGCTCGCGTCGGAGGGCCGTACGGTCTTCGTCTCCTCGCACCTGATGAGCGAGATGGCCCTGACCGCCGAGCACCTGATCGTGATCGGGCGCGGGCAGCTGCTCTCCGACATGAGCGTCAAGGAATTCATCTCGCACAACTCGGCGGACTTCGCGCGGGTCCGCCCCGCGCAGGGCGATCCCGAGGCGCGCGAGAAGCTGGTGGCCGCGCTCGGTGAGGCGGGCGGCCAGGTGCTGTCCGAGCCGGACGGGGCGCTGCGCGTCACCGGGCTGCCGCTCCCCCGTATCAGCGATCTGGCGCACGAGTCGGACGTACGGCTCTGGGAGCTGTCCCCGCACCAGGCGTCGCTGGAGGAGGCGTACATGCGGCTGACGCAGGGCGCCGTGGACTACCGGTCGACGGCCGACCAGCTCGCCGGGTTCGCGCCGCCGCCGCAGCCGGGCTACGGCGGGCAGCTGTACCAGCCGCCGGTCGTGCCCGAGGTGCCGACGCAGGGCTGGTACGCGCCGCCGCCGCCCGGAGAGAACCCGTACGCGGCGCAGGGCGGCCCGGCGGGCCCGCGGCCGGCCGACGCCGCCGCCGTGGCGCACGCGCCGGCGCCTGTGCCTGTGCCGGCGGACGCGCCCGTGGCCGTGCCCGCCGAGACGGCCGCACCTGATCCCACCGAGCGCGGCGGCGACGCGGGAGCGGGCGGCGCGGGCGACGGGAAGACCGCTACGACCGACAAGGACGACCGATGACAGCCCCCCACGAGCAGCAGGCGCCGATCTGGCAGGGCGGGCAGCCCCTCGGGTCGTACACCTCCCCGATCCCGGTCCGTCCTGCCACCTTCGGCGACGCGCTCGCCTCGGAGTGGACCAAGATCCGCTCCGTCCGCTCGACCATGTGGACACTCGGCGTCATGATCGTCCTGATGGTGGGCGTCGGAGGTCTCGCCGCCTGGGCCGTCTCCCTCTCGGAGGCAGATCTCGGCGCGGAGTCGGCGCTGCCGCTGGGCTTCTTCGGCGCGCTGCTCAGCTCGATCTGTGTGATCACCCTCGGCGTGCTGACCATCGCGTCCGAGTACGGCACGGGCATGATCCGCACCACCCTGACCGCCTGCCCCAGCCGCGGCCGGGTGCTGGCGGCGAAGTCGCTCGTCTTCTTCCTGCTCGTCCTCACGATCACGACGGTCACGGCGGCCCTGGTGGGCGGCGTCCAGGTCGCGCTGCTGGACGGCCGCGCGCCCACCGGCCAGGAGTGGCTCCAGGCCACGCTCGGTGTCGGCCTCTACCTGGCGCTGCTGGGGCTGATGTCACTGGGCGTGGGCGCGCTCATCAGGCACTCGGCGGGCGCGATCACCATCATGATCGGGGTGGTGCTGCTGCCGCTGGTGCTGGCGATGTTCATGTTCTCGTCGTCGCTGGTCGACGTGCAGCAGGCCCTGTTCGAGTACTCGATCCCGAGCCAGATCGCGGTGCTCTACGACACCTCGATGACCGGGTCGGGGCCGAGCGGCTGGGATCCGCTGTTCATCGGGACGGCCGTCTCGGCCGTGGTGATGGCCTTCGCGTTCTTCTCGCTCGACCGGCGCGACGTGTAGGCGCGACGCCCGCCGGGACTCAGAACTTCGGCGCGTTACGGGACCGCTGCACCCGCGAGGTGCGGCGGTCCTTCGCGTTCCAGCACGCCTTGTGCCAGTGCCGCCGGTCGTCCACGCCGCCGTACTCGGGCCACGCCACCACGTGGGGCACACCCGAGGGGATCTCCTGGTCGCAGCCGGGGCAGCGGTACCGCTTGCCCGCGGCGCCGGCGCCCGCCACCTGACGGACCGCCCACTCCTCGCCCTGCCAGGACTCGGTGCGCTGGAACCCGCCGTACCGGTCCGACACCTCCCCGTCGTGGCCGGTCGGGGTCTCGCCGCCTCGGGGGCGGTTGCGACGCGGGGACACATGACACCTCACGGGGCAGACAGCACGGTTCCCCTCCAGCGTACGGGCCGCTCTCCCGGTACCGGGCCCGCACCTCGTGAGACCGTGGGCACCCGCACGGTGCAGTTAGCGGACAATCGCAACAACTTCTTCGGTGCCCGTGCCCATGGCACGTGTCAGACGTTAATGCCTGCAGGGGGAGACGCGTCAGCCGCAAGGAGGCAGAAGGCGATGCGAGTTGGAGCTTTTGTACTGGCCGCCCAGTTCCCGGGCCAGGGCCAGGGGGAAGCACTGCACCGAGCGGTGCGTACGGCGGAGGTCGCCGAGGAGGCCGGGCTGGACTCGGTCTGGCTGGCCGAGCACCACTTCGTGCCGTACGGCACGTGCCCGTCGGCGGTGACACTGGCCGGCCTGCTCCTGGGGCGCACACAGCGTCTACGGGTGGGTACGGCGGTCAGCGTGTTGCCGAACACACATCCGGTGGCACTCGGGGAGCAGGCGGCGCTGCTGCATCTGCTCTCCGGCGGGCGGTTCTCGCTCGGCGTGGGCCGGGGCGGCCCGTGGGTCGATCTGGAGGTCTTCGGATCGGGTCTGCGGGCGTACGAACGGGACTTCCCGGAATCGCTCGACCTGCTGCTGCGGTGGCTGCGCGAGTCACGGGTGTCGGCGGACGGTGAGCGCTACCGCTTCCGTGAAGTCCCGGTCGTACCAAGGCCGGACGAGCTGATCGGGGGCGCCGGCGGTCCCGAGGTGGTCGTCGCGTGCACGTCCGCGAAGAGCGTACGGCTCGCGGCCGGGCACGGACTGCCGATGCTGCTGGGCATGCACTGCGGGGACGAGGAGAAGGCCGAGATGGTGGCCCTGTGGCGTACCCACGCCATCGCCGCCGGCCGCACCCCCGAGGAGGCCGACGGCGCCGGGCACGTGTCCGCGGGCGTGGCGCAGATCGCCGACGACCGCACGGAGGCGACCGAGACACTGGTGAAGGCCATGCCCGGCTGGCTGCGGGAGGGACTGGAAGCCCATGTGACGGTCGACGGCAGGCACCGGTCCATGCGTGATCCCGTCGCGTACACGGAGTTGCTGTGCGGGCTGCATCCGGTGGGCTCCCCCCGGCTCGCCGCCGACCGCCTCGCGGCCACGGCGGAACGCACCGGAATCACACGCTTCGCGCTGCTCGTCGAGGGCTCCGGGGACCTGGCGGCCACGGAGGAGAACGTACGGAGGATCGGGGCCGAGGTACTGCCACAGCTCCGCTGAGGCGGCGGCGGGCCCGTCCCCCCGGGGCGCACGACAGTCGTCGGACGGATCCCTGTGTCGGCCCAGGAATCCGCCGGCGGACCGAAGCCGTGCGGACCGGAGCCGTCAGCAGTCCCGGAGCTCCGGCGACTGGTTGAGCAACTGCCCCCTGATGGAAGTGAAGCGGGCGAGCCTCTCGTCGACCGAGGGGTCCAGCGGGAACACCGCGACCCGGTGACAGTTCTGGAATGCCAGGCGCACCCCGAAGTGGCGCTGAAGCGCACCGCGGATCGCGTCACTGGCGAGCGCGCGCAGCAGCTGACCACGTGCCTGCTCGTCCGGCGGCGGCGTCTGGTTGTCGGCGAACTCTCCGCCGTCCACCTTCAGCTGGGCCACCAAGGAGCTGATCATCTCCCACGCGAAGGGCAGGGAGGTCCGGACGCAGTCGACGAATTCGGCTTCGTCGACCTCGCCTCGCTCGGCCTGCTCCAAGAGTGCCGGTGAGACGTCGAGCGACATGGGTTCTCCTCTCGCGACCCCGAAAAATCGGGGCCTTACGGGCAGGGAAGGGGGAGACGACGACGCAGCGTGCACGACCGGCGACCTCCTGCATCCACGTTATGCGTGCTGTCCGGACCGCACCAGGCGAATGGGAACACAACCGGCCACAAACGAACGGGGCTTGAGGGGCGAATCACGGCGTACGCCGACAGTCGAGTAGCGTTGCGGACCATGCGCCTCGTCATCGCCCGCTGCTCCGTCGACTACGCGGGCCGGCTCACCGCCCACCTGCCCGCCGCCCCCCGTCTGATCCTGGTCAAAGCTGACGGGAGCGTGTCGATCCACGCGGACGACCGGGCGTACAAACCTCTGAACTGGATGTCCCCGCCCTGCACCCTGAAAGAGGGCACGGGTGACGATGTCGGGGTATGGACGGTCGTGAACAAAGCGGGCGAGAAACTGATCATCACGATGGAGGAAGTCCTCCACGACTCGTCCCATGAACTCGGGGTCGATCCGGGTCTGATCAAGGATGGCGTGGAAGCACACCTCCAGGAGCTCCTCGCCGACCGCATCGAGACACTCGGCGACGGCTACAGCCTGATCCGCCGCGAATACCCGACCGCCATCGGCCCGGTGGACATCCTGTGCCGTGACTCGGACGGCGCGACGGTCGCCATCGAGATCAAACGCCGCGGCGACATCGACGGCGTGGAGCAACTGACGCGCTATCTCGACCTGTTGAACCGCGACCCCCATCTCTCCCCGGTACGCGGCCTGTTCGCCGCCCAGGAGATCAAGCCCCAGGCCCGCGTACTGGCGACGGACCGGGGCATCGGGTGCGTGGTGCTGGACTACGACGCGCTCAGGGGCATCGAGGACGACAAACTGCGGCTGTTCTAGACGCCGTTACGGGAGTGGCGGGCGGGCCCGGGGCCGTCGACCTCGTCCGCCATCTCCCGCAGGAGCTTCCGCCAGGGATCCGGATCGAACGCCCGCAGCACCTGTTCCCTGTCCCGCCTCAGGGCCTGCCGGACCTCCGGGTCACCCTGACGGTTCTTCGCCATCAGGTCGAGGAGACGGCCGGCCGCCGCCGGGATCTCCGCGCCGCCCGACATCCTGACGCAACTGCTCCGCGTCCCGTAGATGTCCTCGAAGCACGCGTACTGGGTGACGGCGCACGGCACTTCGGCGATGGCCGCCAACGCGGGGCCGAGCCCGACGCTCTCCACGTCCGAGGTGTTGGGGGTGAAGAGCACCGCTCCCCCGCTCGCCCGGCACAGGGCGAGCAGGTCGATCTCGTCGAGCCGCCAGTGGCCCGCCGCGTCCCTGTGGCTCGACAGCGGCACCCCGTCCAAAAAGACCACGTCGTCCTGGACGTTCAGCTCCTGGACGACGGAGACCACCTCCTTGGCGTACGGCGGGTCCTCGTCCAGACTGCCGAACACCAGCAGGCAGGGCGCCGGCGTCCCCCGCTCCGCACAGATCCGCTTCATCTCGGCGAACATCGCGACCGCTATCTCCACCCCCTTCACCTGGAACACCCTCACGGGTACCAGCAACAGCGGCCGGTCCGGGGCCAGTCCGCGCTGCGCCAGGAACGACGCGTGCCGGTCGCCCGGCCCCTCCGGCGCGGGCGTCGGGAGTACGTTCGGCAGCGTCGTCGCCTCCAGCCGCGTCGGGTACCCCTTCACCTCCTCCGCCAGCGCGGGTGAGATGACGGCCCAGCGGTGACAGGGATGCGTACCGGGCACGGGGGTGAACTCGTTCGGCGACGGGGGGTACACACGGGCCCCGTCCTCGAAGATCGCGCAGGTGCCGAAGAGGTCGTGGTCCCAGAACAGCACTCCGCCCGGCACACCCGGGGGCCAGCGCCGGGCGGCCGCCCGGTGCAGACCGAGCGTCACGGGCACGGCGTCGGAGAGCGTCATGTTGACCGCGCAGACCCAGTCGACGCCGTGCTCCTCGAACCAGCGCGTGAAGTACTCCTCGTACGGCCCGGCGAGCGACTCCACCCTGCGGCGCAGATCCGCGCGCTCCTCCTCGTCCAGTGCGGCGGCCCGCGCCACCGCGCCGCGGATCCCGGTCAGTTCACGCATCAGCTCCGCGCGGCCGGCGCCGAGGGGCACTGCGTCGCTGGTGGCCATCCAGTCGGGATACACGCTCCGCTCGGAGCCCCGCGGGAAGAAGTGCTGCTTGTCGGGCCGCCAGGAGAAGCCGAGATCGGCCACCACCGGCAGCTCAAGAGTCCCGTTTCCGAGCTCGGACTCGATCACGTTCCGGAAGATGGTGAGCAGGCCGCTCACGGGCAGGCCATCTCCTGATATCAGCGCCAGTTTCATCGAAAACCTTCTTTTGAGGATGATGGACTGAATCCCGATACCGGGACGATTCATGCGCGGAAATTCAGAAAGCTACGGTTGTAATTCAGGGAGTGTCAAGCATTCCCCGATCAACGCACAGTTCAAGCCAATGGTGGCGAAGAATACCCTCCGACCAGGGGCGGGAATCGCCATGGGTGACCGATGCATTGATTTGTCCGGACGCGGTCCGGATAAGCAGTAAAACCGGGAGATGGGGGTGCCCGGGATTCCCGGTCACCCGGCCGACGCCTCGGCGCTACGCTCTCGTGTCATGAAAAAGACTCGGCTCGACATCGATCGCATCCGGGCGGCCCGTCGGATGATCGATCCGGTTTTTCTCGATACTCCGCTGTACCGGTGCGAGGCGCTGGAGGCCCGAATCGGGTGCGCCGTGAGCGTCAAGCTCGAAACGGCGAATCCGGTGCGCAGCTTCAAGGGCCGCGGCACGGAGGTGGTCGCGAGTCTGCTGGCGGACAGCGGCCAGGGGGCCGTGGTCTGCGCCAGTGCGGGCAACCTTGGTCAGGCCCTCGCGTGGTCCGGGCGCGGCCGGGGGCTCGACGTGACCGTGGTGGCGTCGCGCTTCGCGGCGGCGGTCAAGCTCGACCGCATACGCGCGCTGGGCGCCGGGCTCGAACTGGTGGACGGTGACCACGAGATGGCCCGTGAGCGGGCGGCGGACATCGCGCGGCACGAGGGCATCCGGCTGGTCGAGGACAGTCTGGACATCGAGACGTGCGAAGGCGCGGCGACGATCGGCCTGGAACTGGTGGACGGCGCGCCGTCGTTCGACACCGTCCTGATCGCTCTCGGCGGCGGGGCGCTGGCCACCGGCGTGGGGCATGTGCTGAAGACCCTCGCCCCCGGGGTCGAGGTGATCTGCGTCCAGCCGCTGGGCGCACCGGCGATGACGTACTCGTGGCGTGGGCGGCGGGTCGTCACCACCGAGTCGACCGACACCATCGCCGACGGTGTCGCCGGCCGGTGTCCCCTCCCGGCCGTCCTGGACGACCTGCTGCTCGTCGCCGACGACGCCGTACTGGTCAGGGAGGCGTCGATCATCGCCGGTATGCGGATGCTGCTCGACGACGCCGGACTCGTCGTCGAGCCGTCGGCCGCGCTCGGCGTCGCGGCGATCCTGGAGGACCGTGACCGCTTCGCCGGACGGCGGGTGGTCACCGTCGTCTGCGGCAGCAACGTCGATGTGGACGCCTATCGACGCTGGGTCGGTACGGCCGCCGGGCCCGGGGCCTGACCGCCCCGGGCGGCGCGGCGCCGGTCAGATCACCGGCGACGCCGTGTCCGTACCGGCGGGGCCTTGCGTGCTCTGCGTACTGTCCGTGCTCTGCGTCGTCGCGGGGTCCGACGGGGCCTCGGGCGCCGGTTCCACCGGGG
>NZ_JAAPBF010000013.1 GCF_022695985.1 Streptomyces sp. NP-1717
GATCCAGGTCCAGATCCAGGTCTGCCACGCCGATGTCGCGGAGCGGCGAACGCGGACCCGGCTTCGGCGTCGAGGTCGGTCGAGGGGACGTGCTCGGAGTGTGCGGCATCATGCCTCCGCTCGTGTGCGCTGCGTACGACTCGCCGGTCACCGGTCCCGGAGCCGGCCCACCTGGTTCAGGGCGCGTTGGGCGTATCCGGCCAGCCTGGGCCGGTTCCGTACGAAGCTGTGCGCGCGGCGCGACGGTTCGCGGCCGAGCCGGTACAGGGCGGCCCGTGGCCCCGGCCTCACCGAGGCCCCCTCACCGACCCGCAGGTTCCCGGTCTTGAGCGCGTCCTTGTACTCGGCGGCGCCGCGTCCCAGGTCCAGCAGGCGGATCCCGGCGCCGGCCGCGGCCTCGGCCATCCGCAGATGAAGGACGAGACCCGGCGAGTACTTGGCGAAGTCGGTGTCGTACGCGGGGAACCAGCAGGAGAGGACCGTGCGCGAGCGGAGCCCGAAGTGCGCGGCGACCGGGCGGTCCCCGACGTACAGGACGGAGAGCACCCCCGAGCAGCCGGGCGTGCGCCCGGGAGTGTGGTCGGCCGCCAACTGCCGTACCAGCGTGCTGATCCACTCCTTCGCGAAGCGGTCGCGGCGGCCCGTCCTGCGGTACTGCGCCGACTTCCACTCCATGAGCGTGCGCAGCGCCGCCGGGTCGCGCTCGTCGAAGACGAATCTGACCTCGCCGGCCTGCCGGGCCAGTCTGCGTTCCTTGGCGGTCGTCGTCCGGAAGAACTTGGGCGATCCGGCGCGCAGGGCCTTCTCGTACGCCGCGTACCCCTGGCCGATGTCGAGGACAGGGGAGTCGAACTCCTCGGTGGCGTCCGGGGCGAACAGCGTCTGTCCCGCTTCGAGGTTGTCGAACTCCCAGCTGGCGAGCGAGCAGGCGCGCAGCAACTCCCGTGCGGTGAGGCCGTGTTCGGGGGCCAGCACCGGCCCCTGGCAGTCGGACACCCCGAGCCCGATCGCACGGCCCTGCCCCAACGGCCCTCTCTCGTACGGGAAGAAGCCCAAGACGGTATCTCCCGCCCCCTCGACGACCGCGACCCGGGCGCCCGGCCGGACGCGTCCGACGGCCCGGGTGAACTCGGGTTCCATGAACGGGTTGGCGGGCGTGCCGGACAGCGCCCGTAACTCCCGCCAGCGTTCGATGTGGCCCGCGTCCAGCGCCCCCGGCCGCATCACCCGGATGCGCGCGGCTGCCCCGCCACGTACACGTACGTCGCTCAACTCGACCCCCCGGTCACTCGAACAGGACGGTACCGGGCCAAATCACTCCGGTACAGGGCCAGTCGGCCATGTCATGACGGATACGAAACGCGACCGACATCGCGGAGCGACCTGTACACGGGGCGGGTGAGGTGGGGGATTCCGGTGTGCGGGACGGGTTCACACGCGCGGCCAGCACATATGCCCGGCGGCCGGTCTCCGGCACGTGTGCGGATGGTGCCCGGCTCGTGCCGTCGAGTGACAGGAGTTGCGCAACTCCTGCCCTAATCACGCTTATTGCTCGTAGTATCTGGGTGCTCACGATCACGCGAGTCGATCAACCCTCGCCACCCCCACGTGTCCGACGAGTCCCTGGAAGAGGCCCGGTCCCCGTGTCAGCCCTAGCCACGCCTGCCATGTCGGGGTCACCGTGTTGAGCCGGCAGCCGAACAGACGGAAACAACAGGCGCTCTGGTGGCTGGGGGCCCTCGTGGCCGCCGCCGTCGCCGCGGTGCTGATCGGACAGGCGTCCACGGCGGAGTGGCGACAGACACTCGCGAGCGCCTGCGCGGCCCTGGCGGTGCTGCTCGTGGCCTGGGTCCTGGTGCTGCACCGGCGGCTGGGCGCGGAGCGCGCCGAGCGGGACCGGGAGCGGCGGACCGCGACCGCGCGGGGCGCCGAGGTGGCCCATCTGGCCGCCGTACGTGTCCCCGCCATCGCCGAACGGGTGCGCACGGGACGGCGGTTGGACGGAGTCCCCGGACCTGTCGCCCCCGAGGCCGACACCGGCGAGGACTTCGCGCGGGCGCTGGCCGCGGTTGTCGCCGCGCTCGGCTCGGACGAGGGTGTACGGCGCGAGCGCGGGCTGCGCGACTCGGTGCAGACGGCCTTCGAGTCGGTCGCCCGCAACATGCACGCGATGGCCACGGTGCAGCAGCAGGTGCTCGACCACGTGGAGCGCGCCATCGACGACCCGCGTCTGATGGCGGACGTGATGAAGGCCGACCACGCGGCCTCGCAGATGACCCGCAAGGCCCAGACACTGCTGGTGATGTGCGGGATCTGGCCGGCCAGGCGCGAGTCGCAGCCGGTCTCCCTGTACGACTGCGTGCGCGGCGCACAGTCGCGGATCGTGGAGTTCGGGCGGGTGGAGGTGCACGGCGGGCAGACGCTGTTCGTGGTGCCCCCGGCCGTCGAGGGGCTGATGCACGCGATCGCCGAACTCCTGGAGAACGCGACCGTGTTCTCGCCCTCCCGCACACAGGTGATCGTGACGATCCGCGAGGTGGGCGCGGGGGCCGTCGTGGAGATCGACGACGCGGGCCTCGGTATGCCGCCGGACGTACTGCACCAGGCGATGTCCCAGCTCAGGGACGAGCTGGACCTGACACGGCTCGGGGCCGTGCCCCGGCTTGGGCTGGCGTGCGTGGGGCGCTGGAGCCGGGAGATGGGCTTCAACGTGGAGCTGACGGGGGCGTCGGCGTACGGCGGGACCCGGGCCGTCACCTTCGTACCGCACCGGCTGCTGACCGAACCGCTGTCGCACTTCCCGGCGGAGCCGGTGCCGGTACGGGAGACGGCGCCCGCGACGGCGGGCGACCCGGTGGCGCGAAAGTCGTCCGCGGGCGCTTCGCCGTCGGGCGGCGAACGCGAGCACGAGCGGCCGGGCGTCGCCGTACCCGCGGAGGACGAGCCCGGCGCGCTGCCGCGCCGCCGCAGCCGGCGCCGGACCCCCGCCACCGCAGCGGACCAGGACCGGACGCAGGAGCGGGACGCGCAGGAGCAGCAGCCGCAGCAGGCACCGCCCGACCGCCCCTGGACCCCCGAAGCGGCGCGCGCCTCGATCACCAGCGTGCTGTCCGGCTCGCGTCGTGGCCGTGCCGAGGCCGTCCAGGACACCGAAGTGCCCGACCAACACGACGGAGGCCGGCAGTGACCGGAAGAGTGACCGGAACGATCTCCCGACTGCCCGACCTGGGATGGATGCTCCGCCCCTTGACGGACATCCCCGGGGTCAGACACGCGGTGGTCGTCTCCGAGGACGGGCTGCGGCTCGGCCACGCGTCCGCCGAGAATCTGAAGGGCGCCGTGTCCGAACTGAGCGTCGCGGAGGCGGAATCGCTCGCCGCCGCGTCCGCCGCGCTGACCATGACGGGCCGGTCGACGGCGGGACTGATGTTCGGCGGCGGAGCGGGTGTACGGCAGCTGATGCTGGAGTCCGACCACGGCTTCATCCTCTTCACGTCGGCGGGCGTGGGCGCGCAGTTGGGCGCCGCGACCGAGACCGACGCCGATGTGGGCCTGGTGGCCCAGCAGATGCAGCTCCTCGTCGTGAAGATCGGCAGCCACCTGAGCAGCCAGCCCCGGGATCCGGTGAGCCCGTCGTCATGACGGAGCGTTCCGACGACCGGGCCACCACGTCGGCGGTACGCCCGTACGTGATCACGGGTGGCAGGACGGACGCCGGCGGCGAGCCACTGTCCCTGGAGTCGCTGGTGGTGGCCAGGGAAGCGGACCCGCCGACGACGCTCCAGCCCGAGCACCGGACGATACTGACGCACTGTCAGGGGCTGCTGTCGGTGGCCGAGGTGTCGGCCCATCTCGGCCAGCCCGCTTCCGTCGTCCAGGTGCTGCTCGCCGATCTCATCGACTGGGGACTCATCGTCACCCGTCCGCCCATACCGCCGGCCGAACGTGCCGATGTGACCATGCTGAGAAAGGTCCTCCATGGCCTCGAAAGCCGCCTCTGAGGCCGAGGCGTCCGCGCTGAACACCGCCGGCGACACCGCCGCCGGCCAGGTCGACACGGCCGGCAAGTACGTCAGGTCCAGCGTCGCCGGCGCGGCCAAGATCATGGTCGTCGGGCCGCTGGGCGTCGGCAAGACGACGTTCATCGGTACGGTCTCCGAGATCAAACCGCTCAGCACCGAGGCGGTCATGACCCGGGCCGGCGCCTCGGTGGACGTACCGGTCGACCGGACCAAGGCCACCACCACGGTCGCCCTGGACTTCGGCCGTATGACACTCGACGGCGAGCTGGTCCTCTACCTCTTCGGTACGCCGGGGCAGCAGCGCTTCCTGCCCGCCTGGCGTGATCTGGCGCACGGCGCGCTCGGCGCGCTCGCCCTCGTGGACACCCGCGACCTGACGGCGTCGTTCGACGCGCTCGGTCATCTGGAGGACCTGGGGCTGCCGTTCGCGGTCGCCGTCAACGTCTTCCCGGGCAGCCCCCTGCACAGCGACGGCGAACTGCGCGCGGCGCTCGACCTGCTGCCGGAGACACCGCTGGTCTCCTGCGACGCGCGGGACGAGCGGTCCTCGGTCATGGCGCTCATCGCCCTCGTACGCCACCTCGTCCTCGCCGCCGAGTCCTCATGACGACGGAGCCCGCATGACCACGGAGTCCACATGACCACGCCCACGCCCACCCCGGCACCCGCGCACGGGAACGGGTACGCGCCCACGCCGCTGTCGCCGGACTCGCCCGCGACGGCGATCTACGGGGACCAGCTCGACGGTGACGGGATGCCGCGCCTGTACGAGCGGCTGCGCGCCGAGCACGGTTCGGTGGCCCCCGTCACCGTCGCGCCGGGCATCGAGGCGTGGCTGGTGCTCGGGCACCGCGAGGTGCTGCGGCTGACCCGTGAGGAGCAGGACTTCTCGCACGACCCGCGCCGCTGGAGCCTGTTGCGCGAGGGCCGGGTGCCAGCGGACTCGCCGATCCTGCCGATGGTCGGCTGGCGGCCGGCGCTGCTGTTCGCCGACGGTCAACAGCACCGCCGGATGCGGGCGGCCGTGTCGGACGCGCTCGGCCGGATCAACGGTCACGAACTGCGGCGCGGCGTACGGGCGACGGCCGAGCGGCTCATCGCGGAGTTCGCCGACGGCAGGCAGGCGGATCTGGTGTCCGACTACGCGCGCAAGCTGCCGCTGATGGTGATCACCGGTCTGCTCGGGCTCGACGGGCCGACCGGGGAGAAGCTCGTCCAGGCGATCGCGGGGCTGGTCGTGGCGAACGCCGACTCCGCCGACGCCAGCAAGCGGATGGGCGCGATCCTGCTCGCCCTGATCGAGGAGAAGCGGCACCGTCCCGGCAATGACGTCACGTCCGCGCTGCTGCACCATCCGGCGCGGCTGACGGACGAGGAGGTGCTGCACAACCTGGTGGTGATGTTCGTCGCGGGCAACCAGACCACGGTGAACTGGATCGCCACCACCCTGCGCATCCTGCTGTGCGACCCCGCGTTCCGGTCCTCGCTCAGCGGCGGTCATCTGAGTGTCGACGACGCGCTGGACCTGGTGCTGTGGCGCTTCCCGCCGACACAGAACTTCCCCGCCCGGTACGCCACCCGCGATCTGCGCTTCGGCGGCCGTGACATCCGGTCCGGGGACATGCTGATCCTCGGTCTGGCGGCGGCGAACGCCGACCCCGACATCCTGCCGGAGGACGGTACGCCCGTCGTCGGCAACCGGTCCCATCTGGCGTTCGGGGCCGGGCCGCACACCTGCCCGGCCCAGGACCCGGCCAGGCTGATCACGCGAACCGCGGTCGACACGATCAGGCACCGGCTGCCGGATCTCGAACTGGCCGTCCCCGAGAGCGAGTTGGCCTGGATCAAGTCGCCCTGGAGCAAGGGCCTGGCGGCCCTGCCCGTCCGCTTCACCGAGCCGCAGTTGCCGCGTGACCCGCGGGCGACGCGGAATTGAGGAGAGCCTGTTGAGCCCCGAGCCGAGCACGACCCCCGACACGTCCCCGGACGTTTCCGCCGCGGCCCCGCACCGGATGGATCCGGCCGGCGGCTGCCCGCACGCCGCCAACGCGCGCCTGCTCGCGCGGGGCGCGGTGGCCCCCGTCGTACTCCCCGGCGACGTCGAGGCCATGGCCGTCATCGGGCACGACGCGCTGAAGGAGTTCCTGTCGCACCCCGATGTCGCGAAGGGCGCCACACACTTCACCGCCCTCCAGGAAGGGCTGATCCCCGACGGATGGCCGCTGAAGACGTTCGCCACCGTGCAGGGCATGACGACGGCGGACGGCGACGACCACCGGCGGCTGCGCTCACTGGTGAGCAAGGCGTTCACGACGCGGCGGGTGGAGGCCCTGCGCGGCCGGGTGGAGGAGGTGACGGCGGAGCTGCTGGACGGTCTGGAGGCGGCCGGCGCCAAGGACGGGGGGCACGCCGTCGATCTCCGCGAGCACTTCGCGCTGCCGCTGCCGATGGGCGTGATCTGTGAACTGCTGGGCGTGGACCCGCAGTACCAGGACCAGCTGCACCATCTGTCGAACCAGATCGTCGCGACCGACATCTCCCCCGAGGACGCGATGGCGGCCAACCGGGACATCGTGGCCGTACTGGGCGCGGTGGCCGCCTCCCGTACCGAGCGGCCCGGCGAGGACCTGACGAGCGCGCTGATCGCGGTGCGCGAGGAGGACGGCGACCGGCTGAGCGGGCACGAACTCATCGGCACCCTGCTTCTGATGATCATCGCGGGGCACGAGACGACGCTGAACCTGATCACCAACGCGGTGCGCGCGCTGTGCCGCCACCGCGATCAGCTCGAACTCGTCCAGAACGGCAAGGCGAGCTGGGCGGACGTGGTCGAGGAGACCCTGCGCTGGGACAGCCCGGTGAGCTTCTTCCCGTTCCGCTACCCGACCCGGGACCTGACCGTGGACGGCACGGTGATCCCGCAGGGGACGCCGGTCCTCGCGGGCTACTCGGCGGCGGGCCGCGACAAGGCCGCGCACGGCGCGGACGCGGACGTGTTCGACCTCACCAGGTACACGGGGCCCGCCACCCGTCATCTCTCGCTCGGGCACGGCGCCCACTTCTGTCTGGGGTCGTCGCTGGCCCGGATGGAGGCGACGATCGCGCTGGAGCGGCTGTTCACGCGCTTCCCGGACCTGGACGTCGCGGTCACGGAGGCGGAACTGCCGCGCCACGCGAGCTTCGTGGGCAACAGCGTGCAGCAACTTCCGGTGACTCTGGGGTAGTTGGCCGGGGCGCCGGAGGCCGCCCCGGTGGCAGTCGGTGACGAGCCGTCAGGACTTTGGTCCATACCAACGCCTTGACGGCCCCACCCGCCCTCCCTTAAATCAAGTATTGAAATAACCGCGTCGAACTCCGTGTTCCGTTGTCCCGAATGTCATGCTCATGCCTCCACACGAAGTGAAGTGATGACCTGTGCGAACCCCCCTGCGGCGTCGTGTGATGCTGTACGCCCTGGCTCTCCTCTGCTGTACGAGCGTGGCCACCGCCGTGCCCGCCGGAGCGGCGGCGCCCTCCCCCGAGCCCCGTACCGGCGCCGCGAGCGCCGCGCCCATGGCCGTGACGTTCGACGAGAACTTCGACGGACCCGCCGGATCGGCCGTCAACAGCGGTAGATGGCAGATCGAGACCGGCGACAACGTCAACAACCACGAACGGCAGTACTACACGCCGGGCAACAACAACGCCGCCCTCGACGGCCAGGGCAATCTCGTCATCACCGCCCGCAAGAACAACCCCGGCAACTACCAGTGCTGGTACGGCCGTTGCGAGTACACCTCCGCCCGGCTCAACACGGCCGGCAAGTTCACGGCACAGTACGGCCGGGTCGAGGCCCGTATGAAGATCCCGCGCGGCCAGGGCATGTGGCCCGCGTTCTGGATGCTCGGCAACAACATGGGCCAGGTCGGCTGGCCCAACAGCGGCGAGATCGACATCATGGAGAACGTCGGCTTCGAGCCCGGCACGGTGCACGGCACCCTGCACGGCCCCGGTTACTCGGGCTCCGGCGGCATCGGCGCCGGCTACAGCCTCCCCGGCGGCCAGGCGTTCGCCGACGCCTTCCACACCTTCGCCATCGACTGGTCGCCCAACTCCATCCGCTGGTCGGTCGACGGAAACGTCTTCCAGACCCGTACGCCCGCCGATCTGGGCGGCCGGGAATGGGTGTTCAACAAGCCGTTCTTCCTGATCCTCAACCTGGCCGTCGGCGGCTACTGGCCCGGCGACCCCAACAGCAGCACACCCTTCCCGAGCACACTGACCGTCGACTACGTGCGGGTCACCACCGACGGCGGCGGGGGCACGGGCGGCTCGATCACCGGTCTCGGCGGCAAGTGCCTGGACGTCGCGGGGGCGAATCCCGCCAACGGGACGGCCGTTCAGCTCTACGACTGCAACGGCTCCGCCGCGCAGCAGTGGAGCAGGGGCGCCAACGACTCGCTGCGGGCGCTCGGCAAGTGCCTGGACGTGAAGGACAACAGCACCGCCGACGGCGCGCAGCTCCAGCTCTGGGACTGCGCGGGCACGGGTAATCAGCGCTGGGCCGTGTCGGGCGCCAACGATGTCGTGAACATCCAGGCGAACAAGTGCATGGACGTGACCGGCGGCAGTTCGGTGAACGGGGCGCGGGCGCAGATCTGGACGTGTACGGGCGCCCCCAACCAGAAGTGGTCGGTGAACGCGTAACACCCCGGCTCCATCCGCTCACGGACCCCGGCGGCGCGGCAAGTCCCTTGCCCGCCGCCGGGGTTCGCGCGTTCCGGATCCCTAGGGCCTGTCTTCAAAGTCCCGCCTGGCCCACCCTGCGGGCGGACGGCGCTACTTTGAAGTCAGGCCCTAACGCACGCGTTCGCCGGCCTTCCAGACCGCGTGTGTCAGCGGGACTCCCGGCCGGTAGGCGAGATGGACATGGCTCGGGGCGTCGAGCAGGACGAGGTCGGCCCGGGCGCCGGGGACGAGGCGTCCGACGTCGGTGCGGCGCAGCGCGGCGGCGCCGCCCGCCGTGGCCGACCAGATCGCCTCGTCGGGTGTCATCCCCATGTCGCGTACGGCGAGGGCGATGCAGAAGGCCATCGACGAGGTGAAGGACGAGCCGGGGTTGCAGTCGGTGGACAGCGCGACGGTGGCGCCCGCGTCGAGCAGGCGACGGGCGTCCGGCCACTGGGCGCGGGTGGAGAACTCGGCGCCGGGCAGCAGCGTGGCGACCGTGCGGGAGTGGGCGAGCGCGTCGACGTCCGCGTCGGTGAGGTGGGTGCAGTGGTCGGCGGACGCGGCGTCCAGCTCGACGGCGAGCTGGACGCCGGGCCCGTACGACAACTGGTTGGCGTGCACGCGCGGGACCAGGCCCTTCGCCCGGCCGGCGGTGAGGATCGCGCGGGCCTGGTCGCCGTCGAAGGCGCCCTTCTCGCAGAAGACGTCCACCCAACGGGCGTACGGGGCACAGGCGTCGAGCATGTCGCCGGTGACGAGTGCGACGTAGGCGGCGGGGTCGTCGGCGAGTTCGGGCGCGACGATGTGGGCGCCGAGGTAGGTGACCTCGTCCGTGTGCCGGGCCGCGACGCGCAGCGCGCGTGCCTCGTCGGCGACGGTGAGGCCGTAGCCGGACTTGGTCTCCTGGGTGGTGGTGCCCTGGCGGAGCGCTTCCGCGAGGTACTTCGCGACGTTGGCGCTCAGCTCGTCGTCGGTGGCGGCGCGGGTCGCGGCGACGGTGGTGCGGATGCCGCCGGCGGAGTAGGGGCGGCCCGACATGCGGGCGTTGAACTCCTGCGTGCGGTCGCCCGCGAAGACGAGGTGGGAGTGGGAGTCGACGAAGCCGGGGACGGCGGCCCGGCCGCCCGCGTCGACCGCGTTGTCAGTGGCGGGTGCTTTGCTTGACTCACCGACCCAGATGACACGGTCGCCGCCGATGACGACGGCCGCGTCCTGGATCAGACCGATGGGGGATCCGTCACCGAGGGAGGGATCGTTGGTGACCAGAGCGGCGATGTTGGTGACGGCGGTGGTGGGCGCGTTGGTGGGCGTCATCGTGGGGGCGCTCTCCTTCAGCCGCGTACGGCCGCGATGGACCGGGCGAGGGCTTCTGGTACGTCGGGGATCAGGGTGTGCGCACCGTCGCGTACGAGATGGCGGCCGGCGACGACCGTGTGGCGCACGTCGGCGGCCGTCGCGGCGAATACGGCGGTCTCCGCGGCCAGTCGGGGTACTTGCCCCACTGTTCTGACGGAGTCCAGGGCGACGGTGACGAGGTCGGCGAGCGCTCCCCGCTCGATCCGGCCCCCGTCGGGCCTGCCGAGGGCCGCGTGACCGTCGGCCGTGGCGGCGGTGACGAGCGCGGCGGCCGTCCAGTGGCCGCGCGTGCGGGAGCGCAGGCGTTCGTTGAGTTCCAGGGCGCGGGCCTCTTCGAGGATGTCGATCACGGCGTGGCTGTCGCTGCCCAGCGACAGCGGGGAGCCGGCCTGCTGGAGGCGCGCGGCGGGGCCGATGCCGTCGGCGAGGTCGCGTTCCGTGGTGGGGCACATGCAGGTGCCGGTGCGGGTGGAGCCCAGCAGGGTGATGTCGTCGTCGGTGAGGTGGGTGTTGTGGACACCGGTGGTGCGGGGGCCGAGGACGCCGTGGTCGGCGAGGAGCGCGGCGGGGGTGCGGCCGTGCGTGGCGAGGCAGGCGTCGTTCTCGGCGGTCTGTTCGGAGAGATGGACATGGAGCGGGGCCTGCCGGTCCTCGGCCCATTCGGCGACGGTGGACAGCTGCTCGGCGGGCACGGCGCGTACGGAGTGGATGGCGGCGCCGATCCGCACGAGGCCGTCGTCCTTGGCGTACCGGGCGGCGAGGTCGGACACGCGTTCCGCCCAGGCGTGCGCGGTGCCGTCGGAGAAGCGGACCTGGTGCCGGTCCGGGGGCTTGCCGCCGCGGCGCTTGGAGATGCCGGAGGAGAGATAGGCGGTGTCGAGGAGGGTGATCCGGATCCCGGCGTCGGCGGCGGCGGCGATCAGCGCCTCGCCCATCGCGTTGGGATCGTCGTAGGGCGTTCCGCCGGGGGCGTGGTGCAGATAGTGGAATTCGCCGACGGAGGTGATACCGGCCAGCGCCATCTCGGCGTACACGGCGCGG
The DNA here is from genome assembly GCF_022695985.1 of Streptomyces sp. NP-1717. GTDB lineage: Bacteria > Actinomycetota > Actinomycetes > Streptomycetales > Streptomycetaceae > Streptomyces. The sequence continues at coordinate 11,130 of NZ_JAAPBF010000013.1, forward strand.
GCGAGCGCGTGGTAGTTGTCCGGGGTGAGCCTGGCCGCGGCCCGGTACATCATCTCGCGCCAGGTCCAGAAGGTGCCGGAGCCGACCTGGACCTTGCCGCGCAGCGCGCGGTGGAAGGCGTGCGAGTGGGTGTTGGCGAGGCCGGGGAGCGTGATCCCGCGCAGGACGGTGGCGCCGGGCGGCGGGGTGTCGTCCCCGGTGCGGACGCCGGTGATCCGGCCGTCGGCGACGGTCACGCTCACGCCGGGTTCGACGTGCGTGCCGAGCCAGGCGTGCTCCAGCCAGTACGTGGTCACGTGCACGCCAGCCCTTCCAGTACGTCGGCGAGTGCGAGGACCCCGGCCACGCAGTCGTCCTCGGCCGCGAACTCGGCCGGGGAGTGCGAGACGCCGGTGGGGTTCCGTACGAACAGCATGGCGGTCGGAATGGATCCGGACAAAATACCCGCGTCGTGACCGGCACCCGTGCCCAGCACAGGGATCCCGCCGCCGAGGATCCTGCCGAGTTCGTCGCGCAGGGTGTGCGCGAATTCGACGACGGGCGTGAAGGACTCCCGTACGACGCGCAGGTCGATGCCCGCGCGTTCGGCGTGCTCGTGGGCCGCCGCCTCGATCGCGGTGACGACGGTGTCCAGGGTGGCCTGGTCTGCGGCGCGGGAGTCGAGCCAGCCGCGTACCAGGGAGGGGATGGCGTTGACACCGTTGGGCTCGACGGCGATCTTGCCGAAGGTGGCGAGGGCACCGGCGAGTTCCGCCTCGCGGCGGGCGGCGAGGACGGTCTGCGCGTAGCTGAGCATCGGGTCGCGGCGGTCGGCGAGGCGGGTGGTGCCCGCGTGGTTGGCCTCGCCGTGGAAGTCGAAGCGCCAGCGGCCGTGCGGCCAGATGGAGGAGGCGATACCGACGGGGTCACCGGTCAGGTCGAGCGCGCGCCCCTGCTCGACGTGCAGCTCGACGAACGCGCCGATCCGGGCGAGGCGTTCGGGGTCGGGTCCGATGGCGTCCGGGTCGTATCCGGCGGCCTCCATGGCGCGCGGCAGCGGGACGCCGTCGCCGTCGCACAGGGCGTGGGCCTGCGCGACACCGAGCTGTCCGGCGGTCAGCCGGGAGCCGACGCAGGCGAGCCCGAAGCGGGCGCCCTCCTCGTCACCGAAGTTGGTGACGGCGACCGGACGGGTGAACCGGACGCCTCTGCGGCGGAGTTCGTCGAGGGCGGCGAAGGAGGACACCACGCCGAGCGGCCCGTCGAAGGCGCCGCCGTCGGGCACGGAGTCCAGATGCGATCCGACGACGACGGCGTCCCCGCCGTGGGGGTCACCGAGCCACCCCCACTGATTGCCGTTCCGGTCGGTCTCGTACACCAGCCCGCGCGCCTCGGCCTGCCCCCGGAACCACTCCCGGCAGTCCCGGTCCGCACCGCTCCAGGCGTAACGCCGGTACCCGCGAGTTCCGGCGTCCCGCCCGATGGGCGCCAGCTCCCGCCACATCTCCTGGAAGGACACCCCGGCAGGAACCGGCCTGGCGTCCGGCGCCGGGCCGGCCGCCCGACCGCCCGGCAGGGATCGCCCGGAACCCGCGCCGGGCCCGGCGCCCGGGGCTCCGGCCCCGGCGTCGGCGTCCCGCCCCGCCGCCGCAGCGCCCGAAGCGTGGTCCGAGGCCGTCGGCGCGGCCGGGCGCCCGTCCGGGGCGGGGGACGGGCCGGGGGCGCCCGGCGTCGTCACTCGCCCTCCCGCATCGGGACGCGGACACCGCGGTCGGCGGCGGCGGACTCCGCGAGGTCGTAGCCCGCGTCGACGTGGCGGATGACGCCCATGGCCGGGTCGTTCGTCAGGACGCGGCGGATCTTCTCGCCGGCCAGTTCCGTGCCGTCCGCGACCGTCACCTGGCCGGCGTGGATCGAGCGGCCCATGCCGACACCCCCGCCGTGGTGGACGGAGACCCAGGTGGCGCCGGAGGCGACGTTCACCATGGCGTTCAGCAGCGGCCAGTCCGCGATCGCGTCCGAGCCGTCGAGCATCGCCTCGGTCTCGCGGTACGGGGACGCGACCGATCCGGCGTCCAGGTGGTCGCGGCCGATGACGACCGGCGCGGCGAGTTCCCCGCTCGCGACCATGTCGTTGAAGCGCTCACCGGCCTTGTCGCGCTCGCCGAGGCCGAGCCAGCAGATGCGCGCGGGCAGACCCTGGAAGTGGACGCGTTCGCCGGCCATCTTGATCCAGCGGTGCAGGGACGCGTTCTGGAGGGAGTCGCCCTCGGGGAAGAGCTCCAGGATCGCCTTGTCGGTCTTGTGGATGTCCGACGCCTCCCCGGACAGCGCCGCCCAGCGGAACGGTCCCCGCCCTTCGCAGAACAGCGGCCTGATGTACGCGGGTACGAACCCGGGGAAGGCGAACGCCCTGTCGTATCCAGCCAGTTGGGCCTCGCCCCGGATGGAGTTGCCGTAGTCGAAGACCTCGGCCCCCGCGTCCATGAAGCCGACCATCGCCTCCACGTGCCGCGCCATGGACTCGCGGGCCCGCAGCGTGAAGTCGGCCGGCTTCTCCGCGGCGTACGACGCCATGTCGTCGAAGTCGACGCCGAGCGGCAGATAGGCCAGCGGGTCGTGCGCCGACGTCTGGTCGGTGACGATGTCGATCGGCGCGCCCTGCGCGAGCATCCGGGGCAGCAGTTCCGCCGCGTTGCCGAGCAGCCCGATCGACAGCGGCCTGCGTGCGTCACGGGCCTCGGTGGCGAGCTGGAGCGCGTGCTCCAGGGAGTCGGCCCGCACGTCCAGGAAGCGGTGCTCGATACGGCGCTCGATGGCGCGCGGGTCGCAGTCGATGCAGATCGCGACGCCGTCGTTCATGGTGACGGCCAGCGGCTGCGCGCCGCCCATCCCGCCGAGCCCGGCGGTGAGCGTGATCGTTCCCGCGAGGGTGCCGCCGAACCTCTTGGCGGCGACGGCCGCGAACGTCTCGTAGGTGCCCTGGAGGATGCCCTGCGTGCCGATGTAGATCCAGGAGCCCGCGGTCATCTGGCCGTACATGGTGAGGCCGAGCTGTTCCAGCCGGCGGAACTCCTCCCAGTTGGCCCAGTCGCCGACGAGGTTGGAGTTGGCGATCAGCACGCGCGGCGCCCACTCGTGGGTCCGCATGACGCCCACCGGGCGGCCGGACTGGACGAGCATCGTCTCGTCCTGCTTCAGGGTCCGCAGCGTGCGCGTCATCGCGTCGAACGAGCGCCAGTCCCGGGCGGCCTTGCCCGTGCCGCCGTAGACGACGAGCTGGTCGGGGTGTTCGGCGACCTCGGGATCGAGGTTGTTCTGAAGCATGCGGAGGGCGGCTTCCTGCTGCCATCCCAGGGCGCTCAGTTCCGTACCGCGCGGTGCCCGTACGGGCCGGGGTCCTGACATGGCGGTGCCTCCTCCGTCGCTGCTCCACTGTTGGTCAAACTATTCACATCCTCGCCGGGTGAATAGATGTAGTCAACAGTGGAGTAACCGGCGGCCGGATGATTGGCTGACACGCATGGTCGAGTACACCGGCAGGGACGCGGAAGCAGGCGACGACTCCGAGGGACAGGGGCGAGCGCGAGCCGCCGGCAGGCGCGATCTCGCCGTACGGGCGGCCGTCGAGCAGGGGCTCCTCACCGAGGCCGCCCCCGTCGTCGCGCTCTTCGACGTGGCGGGCATCCGCGCCTCGGCCGCCGCGCTGCACGCCGCGTTCGCCGCCGTCGGCGCACCCGGCACCCGCGTGCTGCACGCCTTCGCCGTGAAGGCGTCGCCCCTCGTTCCCGTCCTGCGCCTGCTGCACGCCGAGGGCATCGGCGCCGAGGTCGCGAGCCCCGGCGAGCTGGGGCTGGCCCGCGCCGCCGGGATCCCGGCCGGGAGCACCGTCCTCGACTCGCCCGCCAAGACGCCCGCCGAACTGCGCGAGGCGCTGGCGCTCGGTATCGCCGTCAACGCCGACAACCCGCAGGAGCTCACCCGCCTCGACTCGCTCGCGCGCTCGGCGCCCACCCGCTCCCCGATCGGTCTGCGGGTCAACCCGCAGACCGGCAGCGGCTCCATCGGCGCCCTGTCGACGGCGACGGCGACCTCGAAGTTCGGCGTCGCGCTGCGCGACGAGGGTGCCCGCGCGTGGGTCGTACAGGCGTACCTGGACCGGCCCTGGCTGACCCGGCTGCACGCCCACTCCGGTTCCCAGGGCGTCCCGCTCGCCCTGATGGCGGAGGGCGTCCGCGCCGTCTACGAGCTGGCCGAGGAGATCAACGCGGCGGCCGGCCGGCAGCAGGTCGACACCGTCGACATCGGCGGCGGCCTCCCGGTCAACTTCGCCTCCGACGACGAGACCCCCACCCACGCCGAGTACGCGCGGCTGCTGAAGTCCACCGTCCCCGGCCTGTTCGACGGCCGCTACGGGCTCGTCACCGAGTTCGGCCGCTCCCTGCTCGCCAAGCACGGCACGGTGCTGGCCCGCGTCGAGTACGCGAAGTCCGCCGGCGGCCGTCCCATCGCCGTCACCCACGCGGGCGTGCAGGTCGCCACCCGCACCGTCTACAACCCGGAGTCGTGGCCGCTGCGCATCGCCGCGTACGGTGCCGAGGGCCGGCCCAAGGACGGCCCGGACGTCGCCCAGGACATCGCGGGCCCGGCGTGCTTCGCGGGCGACGTGCTGGCCACGGACCGGCCCCTGCCGCTGCTGGAGCGGGGCGATCTCGTCGCGGCGCTGGACACCGGCGCGTACTACTTCGCCAACCACTACGCGTACAACAGCCTCGCCCGGCCCGGCGTCTACGGCTTCACGGCGCCGGCGACGGACACGGGGACGCCCACCGGCACGGACATCCCGACGGACACGGACAGGGCGGCGCGGGGCGTGCGGTTCGCCACCGTACGGGCGCCGCAGACCGTGGCGGAGATCGTCGCCGAGTCGGGCGGCGGGCACCCGGACGCGCTCGTGCGGGACTGACCACCGGGCCCGGTTGAGGCGAATGGGGGGCGGAGCGGGACGGGAGAGGAATCAGACCGGCCGCACCGGGCAGAACACTTCCCACCATCGATCGGGGGAAGGTCATTCCATGTCCGCATCCGAAACACCGACGGCGTCGGACACAGCGGCACCGGCACCGGCACCGCCCGGCGAGACGCCCGAACTCAAACGCGCCCTCGGCCCCAAACTGCTCATCCTCTTCGTCATCGGCGACATCCTGGGCACCGGCATCTACGCGACCACCGGCCAGGTCGCCGGCCGCGTCGGCGGCGCGCTCTGGGTGCCGTTCGCGATCGGCTTCGTCGTCGCGGTCCTGACGGCCGCCTCGTACGTGGAACTCGTCGGCAAGTACCCGAAGGCGGCCGGCGCCGCGCTCTACACGCAGAAGGCGTTCAAGGTCCCGTTCCTGACCTTCATCGTCGCCTTCATGGTGATGTGCTCGGGCCTGTCGTCGGCGAGCGCCGCGGCCCGCGCGTTCAGCGGCGACTACCTGGCGGAGTTCACCGACGCGGTGCCGCCCACCCTGATCGCGATCCTGTTCATCCTCGCGCTCGCCGCGCTGAACCTGCGCGGTGTCTCGGAGTCCGTGAAGACCAACGTGGTACTCACACTCGTCGAGTTGAGCGGTCTGGCGATCATCCTCGGCATCGGCGCGTACGCCGTCATGTCCGGCGACGGCGAACCGTCGCGGCTCACCGACTTCGAGGCGAGCGGCACCGGCTTCTCCCTGATGACCGGGGTGCTCGGGGCGACGGCCCTCGCCTTCTTCGCCTTCGTCGGCTTCGAGGACTCGGTCAACATGGCCGAGGAGACGAAGGACCCGAGCCGTACGTTCCCGCGCGCGATCTTCATCGGCGTCACGGTCACCGGCACCATCTACGTCCTGGTCGCCCTCGTCTCGTCGCTCCTGGTCGACCACAAGACCCTGGGGGGCTCCAGCGGCCCGCTGCTGGAGGTCGTGAAGGCCGGCGGGGTCGACTTCCCACCGAAACTCTTCGCGCTGATCGCGCTCTTCGCCGTCACCAACTCCGCGCTGATCAACATCATGATGGCCTCGCGGCTCTGCTACGGGATGGCCAACGAACGCATCCTGCCCAAGGCCATGGGCCGGGTGCTCCCCGCGCGCCGTACGCCCGTCGTCGGCATCGTCTTCGTGTCCGTCCTGGCCATCGGACTGGTGTCGACCGGTGAGATCCAGGGACTCGGCGACACGACGTCGTTCCTGCTGCTGTGCGTGTTCTTCGTCGTCAACGTCGCCGCGCTCGTACTGCGCCGCGACCCGGTCCCGCACAAGCACTTCCGCGCGCCGACGATCGTGCCCGTGCTGGGCGCCGTCACCGCGCTGATCCTGGCCAGTCCGCTCGCCGACCGCGCGGCCGACGTCTACGTCAGGGCCGGCGTGCTGCTCGCGATCGGCATCGCGCTGTGGGCGGTCAACAAGCTGGTGCTCAAGGCGCGTTCGGAAGACCACGCCAAGACCGGCGGTGAGGTGACGAAGTAGGGCGGGCAGCACCGCGCACGGGGCGCCCACACGGGCGCTCCGTGCGCCGACCCTATCCCCGCGGGGCATGTTCCAACGGAAAATGCCCGAAATCCCTTCCACACCAAGGACGTTGCGTAATCTCTCCGTCACTGCCGCACGACGGTGCCTTACGCACGACCGGCTGGGAGGGAAGTCCGCGTGCCCGGAATCGACGCATGTCTGCACGAGATCATGGCCCTGCCCGGCGCCCGCGGAGCGGCGATCGTCGACTGGACCAGCGGCCTGGCGCTCGGTACGGCGGGCGAGTCACCCAACGGTGATCACGAGACGACCGCCGCCGAGACCGCCGAACTGGCGCGGGCCGCCGCCGAGTACCCGGCGTTCGCGCCGGACGCCGGGCCCGCGCCCGCCCCGGCCGGCCCCGCGACACGGGAGGCGGCGGATGACGGCAAGGGCCCGCCGGTCGAGGACCTGATCGTCACCTCCCGGACCGGCTACCACGTCCTGCGTTTCGTCGAGACGACCTTCGACAGCAGCGTCTTCCTCCATCTGTGGCTCGACCGGGACACGGGGAACCTCGCTCTCGCCCGGCTCCGGCTCCAGCAGCTCGCCGAACGGCTGGTACTCGCATGAACGCCGACACGGCGGCTCCCGTCGCACCGCACGTCTCCCCGATCCCTTCCGCCTCCCCCGTCTCGCCCATGCTGCTCCGGCTGGCCGACGAGCGCGCCACCGGCGCCCTCCTGCGCGACCACGGCACCCTGTATCTCGCCGAAGGGCGCGTCGTGCACGCCGAGAGCCCCGCCGCGCCCGGCATCGACATCCTGCTGACCACGGGTGGCCGGCTGCCGCACGAGGGGTGGCAGCGGGCGATCGACGAGGCGGGCGCCCGGCGCGAGGTCGGGCGGTACCTCGTCGACAGCGGCCGGATCGGCGGCGGTGAGTTGGAGATCTGCCATCTCGGCGCGCTGTACGACGCCGCGTTCTTCGCGCTGGCGCCGGGCAGCGGCCCCACCCGGTTCCGCTACGGCGTCGGCCACTGGATCGGTCAGGTGCGCCCCGTCCCGGCGGCGGCCGTCGAACGCGAGACGCTGCGCCGCCGTGAGCTGCTCGACCAGGTCTGGCCGTATCCGGCGGTCGACACCGCGCCGGTGGTGCCCCGGTCGCCCGCGCCCGGCCAGTCGGTCACCCGCCGGCAGCGCGCGCTGCTGGAGCTGGCCGACGGCTTACGGACCCCGGCGGGCATCGCCTGGGCCCTGGGCCGCCCCGCGTTCCACACCCTCCTGGAGGTACGGCGACTGGCGGCGGCCGGGCTGATCGACACGCCTCCCGATCCGCCGCCGGGGGCCCGCCCGGGCCGCGCGGGCCGTCCCGCCCGCCCCGTCCTTCCCGCCTGGATCGCCGAGGTCTCGGCCGACCCGGACATCGCCCTGCTCCGCCGGCTCCGTGACGCGTTGGAGGCAAACCTGTGAGACGCGCCCTGCGGCTGCGCAGCGAGAGGAGACAGCTGATGACGGCGGAGGCCGAGGTCCTCGGGGAGCTGCGGCGCCTGCGGGCCCGGCTCCCCCAGCTCACGGGCGCGCTGGCCGCGAGCACCGACGGTCTGGTCCTCGCCGAGGAGCTGACCGGCGCGGGGAGCGCGGGCGCCTCCGGCGCGGAGCCCGAGGGCGTCGCCGCCCTGACCGCCGCCGCGCTCGGCGTCTCCCTGCGGCTGACCGACAGCACGGGACAGGGCGGCTTCCGCGAACTGCTCATCAGGGGCGAGCGCGGCTATGTGGCCACGTACGCGGCCGGCGGCTCCGCCGTCCTCACCGTGCTCGCCGAGCCGCGGATCAACGTCGGCCGGCTCCATCTGGAGGCCCGCCGGTCCGGCGCCCGCATCGGGGCCCTGGTCGACAGCGCCCTCGAACGACCGGAGAACGCCTGACCCATGGCCGCCGGCAGAACACCCACCCCAACACCCGCCGCCCGTACGACCGGGCCCCGGACAACCCAGACCCGGACAACCCAGAGACGAAAAGGAAGTGCGACGTTCATGGCCAACACCGAAGCGGCTCTCAAAGAAGCGACGACCTCCATCGAAGGCGCCGTCGGGGCCGCCCTCGTCGACTACACCAGCGGTATGGCGCTGGGCACCGTCGGCGGCGGCAAGGACCTCGATCTGACGGTCGCCGCCGCCGGGAACACCGATGTGGTGCGCGCCAAGGTGCGCACCATGGAAATGCTGGGTCTCAAGGACGAGATCGAGGACATCCTGATCACCCTGGGCGGCCAGTACCACCTGCTCCGGCTGCTGAAGGGGCGCGGGAACAACGGCCTGTTCCTCTATCTGGCGCTGGACAAGCAGCGGGCGAATCTGGCGATGGCCAGACACCAGCTCAAGAAGATCGAGAACGAACTGGAGGTGTGACGGGAGTCCCCTCCCCGGCCTTCACGGGCCCGGCCGCCTCGGCGCCCTTGGCGGCCCTGGGGCCCTTGGCGGCCTTGACCGGCCCGGCGCCCCCGGCCTTCTTGTCGCGGGGGCGCCGCGCCCCACCGGGCACGGCGTCCCCGGCTTCGAGTCCGGTCGTACGGAAGCCCTTGACCTTCGCGCCGACGGGGCTGCCACGCCCGGCCCAGTCGGTGCGGACCCACAGCAGTTCCTCCCTCGCGCGCTCACCGCGGCCGAGCAGCAGGGCCTTGAGCCACAGTCCGGCGCCGGCGCCCGCGAGGGCCGCGCCACCCGCGACCGGTACGGCGAACGAGAGGGCCACGGCCGCGAGGAACCCGCCCACCAGCCACCACACACGGGCCCGCCGCCAGACCCGCAGCGTCACCGAACGGTCCTGGAGGTAGTCGGACTTCGCGGCGCGCGAGGCCGCTTTCGCCCAGCCGTCGTAGCGGCGGCGCCGTCCGAAAGCGACGGCCGCGGCGGTCAGCACGAACAGCGCCGCCCCCGTGTACAACCCGACCCAGCGGCCGGTCAGTCCGGGGATCAGCGCCCCGGTCGCGGCGGCCAGGATCCCGAGCCACCACATCGGGGCCGCACCGGCCCTCACGATCACCGTCACCCGTGCCAGCGACTGCTGTCCTCCGCGCCCCACGGCCGCCTCCTCTTCACAGAAGCTCACAGAAGTTTTGGCGGGCAGATTAATGCCGTTTCCTGAACATTTCCTGAGAACGGCGAAGCGGGAGGGCCCTATTCGACGAACAGGCCCCGGGCGGCGGCCCGTGCGTCGAAGTCCTCCAGGCGCGCCTGCGCGTCCGGCAGGTCGTCGCACATCGCCTCCAGCAGCACCCGCCCCAGGAGCATCGGCGCGCACGCCGTGTCGAAGGCGAGGCCCGTGCCGACGGCCGCCGGGATCAGCAGGTCGCTGTGGGCGGCGACGGGCGCGAAGGCGGAGTCGGCGACGGTGACCACGTACAGTCCGGCCTCGCGCGCGTGGTCCAGCGCCTCCACGACCTCCTTGGGATGGCGCGGCAGCGCGAAGCAGAGCAGCGCGCTCGCACCGGCGCGGCGCGCGGCGTCGAGCCGGTCGGCGAGCATGGTGCCGCCCTCGTCGAGGAGCCGGATGTCCGGATGGACCTTGGCGGCGAAGTAGGCGAAGCCCGTGGCCTGGGCGGAGGCGGCGCGCAGACCGAGGACGGGCAGCGGGGTGGACGCGGCGAGTACGCGGCCGGCCCGCTCGACCGGTCCCGGATCGGCGAGCAGCTCGGCGAGCTGGCGCAGATTCTCCAACTCGGCGTGTACGGCCTGCTGGTACTCGTTGTACTCGGACGTGCCCGCGGCCCGCCCGGCGGGCGCGACCTCCCGCAGATGCCTGCGCAGCGCCGGGTAGCCGTCGAAGCCGAGCGCGACGGCGAAACGCGTCACCGAGGGCTGGCTGACACCGGCCAGTTCCGCCAGTTCGACGCTGGACAGGAACGGCGCGTCTGCGGCCCGGCGCACCATGCTGTGCGCGATGCGCCGCTGGGTGGGCGTGAGCCGGTGCCCCTCGAAGAGCTGCTGGAGCCGGGCGGCCGGACTGTCGCTCACGCGATCCCCCTTGTGGTGCCTGTCATGCCGGTGCCACCCACCGTGCTCGTGGGTGTCATGTCGTCCGCCGTGGTGGCGAGTCGGTCCAGCAGCCGAGTCGCCGCCGTCACGTCGTCGGTCAGCGGCCGGTCGGCGACCTCCGCGTCCAGTACGGACTCGGCGAGGACGAAGGCTCTGCCGACGGGCAGTCCGGCCTCGGGCCGGAGCCCTCGCTGGCGCAACGCCCGGACGGCGGCGACGAGTTCGCACCCGACGACGAGACGGTACGCCTCGCACGCCCGCAGCGTCTGCCGCGCGGCCAGCGAGGCGAAGCTGGCCTGCTCCTCCACCCCACGGGACAGTACCGCGTGGCCGAGCGAGGCCGGTGCGGAGAAGGCGCGCAGGTCACCGAGGGCGGCACCGGCGGCGTACTCCAGGATCATCACGCCGGAGCTGGCGGGCTCGGCGTCGGCGAGGAAGGGGCGCAGCCGGGTGAAGCCGGGTTCGTTCAGGGCGGAGAGCCGGGAGGTGGACAGCCGCGCGGTCTGGGTGACCGCGAGTCTGAAGTGGTCCAGGGCGAGGGCGAGTTGGGCGAGGTAGAAACCGCCGTGGTGGTAGGCGGCCGGTGCCAGGTCGTCGTCCGTGCCGGGGCAGATCAGCGGGTTCTCGGCGGCGGAGTTGATCTCGACGGCGAGCGCCCTCTCCAGCGCGTCGGCGGCGTCCCTGGCCGGCCCGTGGATCTGCGGGACGCAGCGGAAGCCGTACGGGTCCTGGATACGGCCGAGCGGCGGGGTGGGGCGCTCGGGGGCGCCGAGGATGTGCCGCATCCGGGTGGCGACGGCGTACGAGCCGGGGTGCGGGCGCGCGGCGTGGACCGGTTCGGCGTACGTCTCGTAACTGCCGTCGACGGCGAGCAGCGAGAGCGCGGCGACGAGTTCGGTGGCCGTGATGAGACGCCCCAACTCATCCAGCGCGAGGGCGGCCTGACCGAGCGTCAGCGCGTTGCTGCTGATGAGGGCGAGCGCGTCGTTGTTGTCGAGGGGCTGCGCCTCGGGCGGCGGGCCGCTCTGCCACGGGTGTTCGCCGACGAGGGCGAGGCCCAGCTGGGAGAGGGCGGCGATGTCGCCGGTGCCGACCGAGCCGAACTCGTTGACCACCGGGTGCGCGCCGGAGGTCAGTGCGTCGCAGAGCGCGGTGACGACGGTGGGGCGCAGTCCGGCGCCCCCGGCGAGGAGCTGGTTGGCCCGTACCGCGAGCATGGCGCGGACCTCACGGGCGGGCAGCGGACGCCCGATCGCGCCCGCGTGGCTGCGCAGCAGTCGCAGCCCGTGGTCGGCGGCGGTTTCGGAGGGAACGGTCTCGGTGCGGTTGGCTCCGACACCGGTGGAACGCCCGTAGACCCGCCCGGAGGCGGCGAGTTCGCGCGCGGTGTGCCAGGACTGCTCGACGCGCTTCATGGCATCGGTACCGGGCACGGGCCGGGCGGTCCCGTCGGCCAGCCGGACGATGTCGGCGACGGGGAGGCTCTGGCCGTCGAGGACGACGAGGGCGGGGTGTACGGGGACGGCGGCACGGTCGTCCGGCATGGGTGTCGCCCTCCTCGGGACTCCGGGCATCGACAAAGTATTCAGTCAACGAGAACTCTGCATGACGATATGCAGCCCGGCAAGAGCTGTCCCGGCGGGGAGCGCGACGGCGGCCGGCCTGAGGGACCCCGCAGGTAAAGAGGGGGGATAACCCCAGTGTTCCGGGGGCCCTCGGCTTCGTACCGTTGGGGTCATGGAAGCCCGCGACCCTGAGCTCAAGAAAGAGCTCGACGCCACCCTTCAGGCCCGCCGAGAGCTGGGGCCGGAGTACGAGTCCGCGCTCATCGAGTCGTTCCTGGAGAAGCTCGATCAGCGCCTCGACAGCACGACCGACCGCCGTGTCCGGCGTCAGCTCGCCGAACAGCAGATGGTCGTCGCCCGCGGCGCCCGCCCGCGCACCGCCGAGGAGACGTTCGCCGCGCGGTACGGCTTCGGCGTCATCTCGCTGGTGCTGGCCATCCCGCTCTCCGCGATAGCCGTGGTGCAGGCCGACTTCGCCGGTCTGTGCGTGGCCTGGCTCGGCATCGTCGGGGTGAACGTGGCACAGGCGGCCGGCGGTGTGCCGTGGGCGCGCGGGCGCTCGCGCGATTCCAAGCAGTCGTCCGACTGGGAGTCCTGACCCCGCCGCACGCCATCGGCCGGTCCGCGGGCGGACCGGCCGATGGCTGACGGGTTTGGTCGCGAGGACCGCCGCACCCCCGTTTCCGGAGGGCGGGACGACGGCGGTCCCCGCGAGGGACCCGGGGCCGGGTCAGTACCGGCACCGTGTCCTGGGCGTCCATGTGGGTCCGGGAGCCGCTCCGGAGATCACTGACGCCGACAACACCTACTGTGGCCGAGCCGTGTTAAGCGCGTGCTGCGCGTAGATGTCGCGCTGGTACCACTTTCACGAAGGCCCGCACGGCCCTACTTGGCATCCTTCGCGAGGAACGCGAGCAGGTCCTGACGGCTCACCACGCCCGTGGGCTTGCCCTCCACCAGCACGATCGCGGCCGCGGCGGCGTTGGCGCCGCTCAGCGCGGTCATCAGGTCGGCCACGGGCTCGCCCGAGCCGACCTGCGGCAGCGGGCCCGACATGTGCTTCTCCAGCGGGTCGCCGAGCGAGGCGCGCTGAGCGAAGAGCGCGTCGAGCAGTTCGCGCTCCACGACGGAGCCGATGACCTCGGCGGCCATGACGTCCGGGTGCCCGGCGCCGGGCTTCACGATCGGCATCTGCGAGACGCCGTACTCGCGCAGGACCTCGATCGCCTGGCCGACCGTCTCCTCCGGATGCATATGGACGAGGGAGGGAAGGCTGCCGCCCTCCTTGTACCGCAGGACGTCACCGACCCGCGGGGCGTCCCCGGCCTGCTCCAGGAAGCCGTAGTCGTTCATCCACTCGTCGTTGAAGATCTTGCTGAGGTAGCCCCGGCCGCTGTCGGGCAGCAGCACGACCACCACGTCGTCGGGGCCGAGCCGCTCCGCGACCCGCAGCGCCGCCACGACCGCCATGCCGCAGGAGCCGCCGACCAGCAGGCCCTCCTCCTTGGCGAGGCGGCGCGTCATCTGGAAGGAGTCCTTGTCGGACACGGCGACGATCTCGTCGGTGACGGTCCGGTCGTACGCGCTCGGCCAGAAGTCCTCGCCGACACCCTCGACCAGATACGGCCGGCCCGAGCCGCCCGAGTAGACGGATCCCTCGGGGTCGGCGCCGACGACCGTGACGCGCCCCTCGCTGACCTCCTTCAGATACCGGCCGGTGCCACTGATCGTGCCGCCCGTGCCGATACCGGTGACGAAGTGGGTGATGCGCCCGTCCGTCTGCTCCCACAGTTCGGGACCGGTGGTCTCGTAGTGCGAGCGCGGGTTGTTCGGGTTGCTGTACTGGTCGGGCTTCCAGGCGCCCGGAGTCTCACGTACCAGCCGGTCGGAGACGTTGTAGTACGAGTCGGGGTGCTCGGGGTCGACCGCCGTGGGGCAGACGACGACGTCCGCGCCGTACGCCCGCAGCACGTTGATCTTGTCCGTCGAGACCTTGTCGGGGCAGACGAAAATGCAGTGGTAGCCCTTCTGCTGGGCCACGATCGCCAGTCCGACACCGGTGTTGCCGCTCGTCGGTTCGACGATGGTGCCACCGGGCCGGAGTTCGCCGCTCTCCTCCGCCGCCTCGATCATGCGCAGGGCGATCCGGTCCTTCACCGAACCGCCCGGATTGAAGTATTCGACCTTGGCCAGGACTGTCGCCTGGATGCCCGAGGTCACATTGCCCAGCTTCAGCAGCGGGGTATTGCCAACCAGACTGATCATCGAGTCGTGGAATTGCACCGTTGTCTCCGGGGTCTCCGTGATGGTCCGGCCAGCGTATGCGTACGCGGAAGAGATTGGGCCACGCCCGTTACGGGGCAATTACCTCTTGCTGGTCTCATACCGGTGAGCGAATCGCTACATCGTGTGTACGGCCAGGGGTACTGGCGGGACGAGAGGGAGGTGACCCGGACTGTGTCGAGAGCGAGGGTGGCTCGGCGGATCGCGGCAGGTGCCGCCTTCGGCGGTGGAAGTGTCGGTCTGCTGGGAGCGGCGGGGGTGGGTCTCGTCCTGGCCGAGGTCCAGCTGGCGAAACGGTCGGTCGGTGGCGGTACGGCGCCGATCCCGCCCCGCGGCAACGGCTGGTACGGGCTGGCGTACGGGCACACCGATCCGCTGCGGATGGGCATCCTCGGTGACTCCACGGCGGCCGGCCAGGGCGTGCGGCGGGCGGGCCAGACACCCGGAGCGCTCCTCGCCTCGGGCCTCGCGGCGGTGGCGGAGCGCCCGGTCGACCTGCGGAACGTGGCGCAGCCGGGGGCGCAGTCGGACGATCTGGAACGCCAGGTGACGCAGCTGCTCTCGGACACGTTCCGGACCCCGGACGTCTGCGTGATCATCGTCGGCGCGAACGACGTCACCCACCGGATGTCGGCGACCGCCTCGGTCCGGTATCTCGCGACGGCGGTGCGGCGGCTGCGGACGGCGGGCGCGGAGGTCGTCGTCGGTACATGCCCCGACCTGGGGACGATCGAGCCGGTGTACCAGCCGCTGCGCTGGCTGGCCCGCCGGGTGAGCAGGCAGCTCGCGGCGGCCCAGACGATCGTGGCGGTCGAGCAGGGCGCCCGTACGGTCTCGCTCGGCGACCTGCTGGGGCCGGAGTTCGCGGCCAATCCCCGGGAGATGTTCGGCGCCGACAACTACCACCCGTCGACGGAGGGGTACGCGACGGCGGCGATGGCCGTCCTGCCGACGCTCTGCGCGGTGCTCGGTCTGTGGCCGGAGACGGACCATCTGGACTCCTCGCGCGACGAGGACATGCTGCCGGTGGCGAAGGCGGCGTCCGCCGCGGCGGCGGAGGCGGGTACGGAGGTCACGGGCGCGCGGGCGCCGTGGGCCCTGCTCAAGCACCGCAGGCGCCGGCGCCTGCCCGCGCCCGAGCCGGCCCAGACGGAGCCGGCCCCGCCGCCGCCGTCGAAGGAGAACGCAAACCGCCGCTGACGCGCAACGGTGGGCCCACGGGCCGGCCCCGGCACCGGGGCCGGGCGCCCGGTGCCGGCGCCGGTGTCGGGGCCGGGGAGCGCCGGACGGGTCGCGCGGCCTGCGGGCCGCGCCTGTCCTCAATCGCCGGACGGGCTGCATTCGCAGCCCGTCCCGGCGAGCATTGCAAGCGCGTCCGGCGAGCAATTCAAGCCCGTCCGGCGATTGAGGACACAGCCCGTCGCGCCTGAGCGCTTGCTTAGCAGCTTCCGGCGCGGCACGCTGCGGCACTCGTCACACGTCCGGCCCGGTGACCCGAGCCGTACGTGCGGGTAACTTCACCAGACGGCACTTCCGCCGTACCGCACCCGCCCCACTGGAGCCGTGATGCCCGAAGCCGTGATCGTCTCTGCCGCCCGCTCCCCCATCGGCCGGGCCTTCAAGGGCTCCCTGAAGGAGCTGCGGCCCGACGACCTGACCGCCACCATCATCCAGGCCGCGCTCGCCAAGATCCCCGAACTCGATCCGCGCGACATCGACGACCTGATGCTCGGCTGCGGCCTCCCCGGCGGCGAGCAGGGCCACAACCTGGGCCGGATCGTCGCCGTACAGATGGGGATGGACCATCTCCCCGGCTGCACGATCACCCGTTACTGTTCCTCCTCGCTCCAGACCTCCCGGATGGCGCTGCACGCCATCAAGGCCGGTGAGGGCGACGTCTTCATCTCCGCCGGTGTCGAAATGGTGTCCCGCTCCGTCAACGGCTCCAGCGACGGCATGCCCGGCACCCACAACCCGGTCTTCGCCGACGCGGAGGCCCGTACGGCCACCGTCGCCGCCTCCGAGGGCGCCGGCTGGCACGACCCCCGCGAGGACGGCCTGCTCCCCGACGCGTACATCGCGATGGGCCAGACCGCGGAGAATCTGGCCCGTCTCAAGGGCATCACGCGGCGCGACATGGACGAGTTCGGCGTACGGTCCCAGAACCTCGCCGAGGAAGCCATCAAGAACGGCTTCTGGGAGCGCGAGATCACCCCCGTCACCACACCCGACGGCACGGTGGTGTCGAAGGACGACGGCCCCCGCGCGGGCGTCACGCTGGAGGGCACCCAGGGCCTCAAGCCCGTCTTCCGCCCCGACGGACTGGTCACCGCCGGCAACTGCTGCCCGCTCAACGACGGCGCCGCCGCGCTCGTGATCATGTCGGACACCAAGGCACGCGAGCTGGGCCTGACCCCGCTGGCCCGGATCGTCTCCACCGGCGTCTCCGGCCTCTCGCCGGAGATCATGGGGTACGGCCCGGTCGAGGCCAGCAAGCAGGCGCTGCGCCGTGCGGGCCTCGGCATCGGCGACATCGACCTGGTGGAGATCAACGAGGCGTTCGCCGCGCAGGTCATCCCCTCCTACCGGGACCTGGGCGTCGACCTCGACAAGCTGAACGTCAACGGCGGCGCCATCGCCGTGGGCCACCCCTTCGGCATGACGGGCGCGCGGATCACGGGCACGCTGATCAACGGGCTCCAGTTCCACGACAAGCAGTTCGGCCTGGAGACCATGTGTGTCGGGGGCGGACAGGGCATGGCGATGGTCATCGAGCGGCTGAGCTGAGCCGGAGCGGAGGGTAGGGGTCGCCCGAGGTACGAGGGCGGCACCTGCCCACAGCGGTGGCGAAGCGAACGCGACCACAGACGCCCGGCGGCTGAGCTGAGCCGGAGCGGAGGGTAGGGGTCGCCCGAGGTACAAGGGCGGCACCTGCCCCACGCCCACCAGCGGCTGAGCTGAGCCGAATCCCGTCGAGGTCCAGTCGTGACTCAATCTCCCCCAGGATGTGACCTAACTCCTGGGGGAGACCCATTTACGCTGGTCACAGCAGTATTGAGGCTGGCCCTCGGGTCGAAAGACCTGTCCAATTCATGACGTAATGCACTGCCGACGTGCGCGCCCCCGCGACAAGCTGATGTAGGAAGTCGGGGGACCATTGAAGACCGGGAGTAAGTCAGTGAGCGCCATGTCTATTGCCCTGCTGCTTACCACGGCCGCCGCCACGGCCGTGGGCGTCGCCGCCCTGCACGCCGCTCATGGGCTGCGGCGAGAGGTCACGGCCCTGCGCGGCGAGCTGTCCCTGGCCAATCCGGGCGGCCACGCCGCCGTACCGCAGGCCCGCTCCGGCGAATCGGCACCGGCCGCCGCTTCCACCGAGGACATACGGCTCGCGGTGGCCGAGGCCCTGGCCGAGGAGCGCGAGCGGGAGCTGGCCGAGGCGCGCGCCTTCTGGGCCGCGCAGGAGGCCCGCGACGCGGGCGACGCACCGTCGCTGCTGGGCGGCCTGACCGGCCCCGGCACCGATGACGGGCCGTTCTACGTGCCGCGCCAGGCCGACTTCGTGGGCCTGGAGGCACTGGACCTCGACGCCCTCGACCGCGCCGACCGGGCCCGCCGGATCACGGACGACGACTACGACGACCTCACGGAGCTGGCCGAACTCGCCGAGCTGCGGGAGCACGGCGAGCTGGACGACCGGGCCGACGCCGCGGGCCTCGCCGGCTTCGACAACCTGGACGAGCTGGACGAGCTCGCGGACTACGACGGACTGCCCGAGCTGAGCGAGGTGAGTGAGGTCAGCGAGATCGGTGGCGAGTTCGCCGATGACTCCCCGGAGCTGGCCGCCGCCCGCCGCAGGCACCCCTCGCACCCGGACTTCGTCCCGGTCCGCACCCCGGTCGTCACCGACCACGAGCGCACGGTCGCGCGGCTGGAGGAGCTGGCCGACGCCCGTACCGCGCTCGCCGACGTCCGCCCCGGCCCGCTGGGCACGCTGGACGTGTACGTCTTCACGGACGGTACGACGCTCTGCATGACCCCCGGCCACCGCGAGACCGCGGAACGCCTCGCGGGCGCGCTGCGTGACGGCGGTACGCCGTTCCTGCTCGGCGGCTCGGGCATCTCGGGGGCGTACGCCCTCACGTTCTCCTGCGGCGCGAACACCGGCGCGGACGGTGCCGACAGCGCCGGGAACACGGATGCGACGGGTGAGAGCACCGCGGCCGACGACCACATCTACATCCTCGCCGACCGGGTCATAGCTTCGCTCTAGCCACCGCCCGCTCCACCGCCCTCACGGCCTCGTCCAGTTCCGCCACGGACGGGGCCGTTCTCAGCGCCTCGGCCAAATCACCCGCCGCGACCGTCAGTTGATCGGCGACGACGAAGACACCGACGTCCGGCATGATCCGCGGCGGCTGCGGCGCACCGCCGCCCACGGCTTCCAGGCGCTGGGCCGTCGCGGACAGTTCCCTGGCCAGAGCCAGCCCTTCGGCCGCGGCCCCTCGCTGCAACCTGCTCTGCGGGGCTGCCCGCAGCCGGTCGGCGAATCGGTCCACGGCGGCGGTCAGGCGCGTCGTATCAAGCACGCCGCGACCCTACGCGCCCTTGCCGAACTGTTGCCAACGGACGAACGCTCAGGCACGGTGACGTGAAGGACCAGTACGTGAAGCAGCGTCCGGAGGCGCCGATGTCCCTTGTTTTCTCCGAAGAGACCCATCGCAACCTGCTGTCCCGCATCCCACACTGCACCGGTCGCGAGATCTCCGACTGGCTCCGCACGGTCGACGAAGGTCCCGCCCTCGTCCGTTTCGACGAGAAGGTCGCCTGGCTCCGCGGCGAGCACGACCTCGCGTACGGACACGCGAAGGCGATCATCCACGAGCACGACCTGAGGCGGGCGGCGCGCCGCCTCGGCTGAAACCCGGCCGCACGATGAAAGACGGAAGGGGTCAACGGGCGAGAGCCCGTTGACCCCTTCGTCATACCTGCGTCGACCAGCTTGCGCGGCTCTTGGGCCGCGCCTGTCCTCAATCGCCGGACGGGCTGCATTTGCAGCCCGTCCGGCGATTGAGGACGAACCGGCCACCGGGCGGACCCGGTGAAACCGATCCAATCAACGCACCAGCTAGTCGTTGCCGCTCAGGATCGAGAACAGCCGCAGCATCTCCAGGTAGATCCACACCAGGGTCATGGTGAGGCCGAAGGCCGCCATCCAGGACTCCTCGCGCGGCGCGCCGTAGGTGACGCCGTCCTCGACCTGCTTGAAGTCGAGCGCCAGGAAGCACGCGCCGAGGATGATGCCGATCACACCGAAGAGGATGCCGAGGCCGCCGCTGCGGAAGCCGAGGCCGTCACCGCCACCGAAGACGCTGAACAGCAGGTTGGCGACCATGAGGAGCACGAAGCCCATCGCGGCGGCCATCACGAAGCCGTAGAAACGGCGCGTGACGCGGATCCAGCGCATCTTGTAGGCGATCAGCACACCGGCGAAGACCGCCATCGTGCCCATCACCGCCTGGACGACCACGCCCGGTGAGAGATACGTGCTCACCGCGCTGCTGATCACGCCGAGGAAGACACCCTCGAACGCGGCGTAGCCCAGGATCAGCGCCGGGACCGGCTTGCGCTTGAAGGACTGGACGAGCGCCAGGACCAGGGCCACGAGGGCCGCGCCGATGGCGATGCCGTACGACTTGCCGACGTTGTCCTGGTCGACCGGGAGCAGGACCCAGGCGAGGACGGCGGTGAGGACGACCGTGCCGAGCGTCGACGCGGTGCGCGTCACGACGTCGTCGATCGTCATGACCCCGGCGCGTGCGGGCGCCTGCGGTCCGGCGCCGCCGTACTGGCCGTCGGCCTGCGGGGCGTAGGGGTTGGTGGCGTACGGGTTCGTCGCGTACGGGTTCTGCGCGGTTCCTACGGCGGGGCCCCCGGCCTGCGGCGCCGCGTTGAAGCCCGCTTGGCCGTTGTCGCGGCTGAAGCCCCGTCGCGAGAAGACCGGGTTACTGCTCCTCATCTCACTCCTCCATGGCGGCCACCCTGCGCGGCCTTGGCACAAGAGTAATGCGGGAGCAAAGGGAACACCCTAGTGCCCCAGGAGGATCTTTCCTCGATCGTGACGCGAGGGGTGCGAGCCGGGGACGGCGGGCCGGCCCGGAGTGTCGTCCGGTGGCGTGTCCGCGACTCTCCGGGGATCTTCGGAGAGCGCTCCCGCCGGTGACCGGTCCGGAGTGCGGGATTCAGCAGATTGACGCGCACTCGACAAGATGATCATGGCCCTGAGCTGCGACTTCTTCGCGTTTTTGAGCTGACTATTCGTCAAGAGCTTTACACTTCAACCGAGTTGGTCGATCGGAACGATCTGCAGGCACGTTTCAGCAGCACTGCGCCCCAAAGGCAGGAAAAGCGGGGAAGAATCGATCTTCGCAGGTCAGCACACGTTCAGAGAGTGTGCCCGGAACCGGACTTGAACCGGTACGCCCCATTTGGGGCAGCGAGGTTTAAGCTCGCCGTGTCTGCATTCCACCATCCGGGCGTACGCGGCTCCGCGTTGGCTTACGAGCCTATCCGGGAGGACCCCTCGGACAGCCGAGTACCTGGGCGATCCTGTCTGATTTTATTGGCACCTGAGGGAGTGTCAGCCCTGGTAACACGCCATCGGCACATGCCGGAAGCAGGACGAAGGTCTTGATACGCCCCTTGGGATATGACGGAAAGTCGCCGCTCTCTGTCTACTATTCGCCACTCCCCGCACACGGATTGCGTGGAGCCGTCGGTCACGCGACAGAACGACGACCGGATGAGACGAGTAGGGGGCGACGTCATACCCGAGGAGGACGGAGCGGCGTTCCGGTCCGACCCGAGAGGGCCACAGGAACGGGCATGCGGAGTGACGACCGGGCGCCGGACGGCGGAGAGGATGAAGTCAATCCGAAACGCGTCCCCCGACAGGAGCCCCACCCGTGACGACCATGCCTCTCCTCCGCGCCAGCGCCGTGGCGGCCCACGCCTCCGCCTTGTCCAAGGTCTACGGGCAGGGCGAGACGCAGGTCGTGGCCCTCGACCAGGTGACCGTCGACTTCCGGCAGGGCCAGTTCACCGCGATCATGGGCCCCTCCGGGTCCGGCAAGTCGACCCTCATGCACTGCGTGGCCGGGCTCGACAGCTTCAGCAGCGGCTCGGTGCGCATCGGCGACACCGAGCTCGGCACGCTCAAGGACAAGCAGCTCACCCAGCTCCGCCGGGACAAGATCGGCTTCATCTTCCAGGCGTTCAACCTGCTGCCGACCCTGACGGCCCTGGAGAACATCACGCTCCCCATGGACATCGCCGGCCGTAAGCCCGACAAGCAGTGGCTGGACAACGTGATCACGATGATCGGCCTCAAGGACCGGCTCCACCACCGTCCCACCGCGCTCTCCGGCGGCCAGCAGCAGCGCGTGGCCGTCGCCCGCGCGCTGGCCTCCCGGCCCGAGATCATCTTCGGCGACGAACCGACCGGCAATCTGGACTCACGGGCCGGCGCCGAGGTCCTGGGCTTCATGCGCAACTCCGTACGGGAGCTGGGCCAGACCGTCGTCATGGTGACGCACGACCCGGTGGCCGCCTCGTACGCGGACCGGGTGATCTTCCTCGCCGACGGCCGGATCGTCGACGAGATCCAGAACCCCAGCGCCGAGGCCGTCCTCGACCGCATGAAGGCCTTCGACTCCAAGGGCCGTACGAGCTGACGCCGGGCGCCCGGCACCCCTGACGCCCCACGCCGGCCCACGCCGGCCGTCAGCACTCCACCGCGACCGGTCCCGCATTCCACCGCGGCCGGTCAGCCCTGCCCTCACGCGGCTCCGCCGTCCGTTCGCCCTGCCCACTTCACCTGGACTCCCACCATGTTCCGTACCGCCCTGCGCACCGTGCTCGCGCACAAGGCCCGGCTGCTGATGACCGTGCTCGCCGTGATGCTCGGCGTGGCCTTCGTCTCCGGCACGCTGGTCTTCACCGACACCCTCGGCAACGCCTTCAACAAACAGTCGGCCAAGAGCTACAAGGACGTAGCCGTCTCCGTCTCCAGCTACGCCTCCAACGAGACGGGCTCCGACGGGAAGAAGCCGGAGCCGGGGCTCAGCCCGAAGACCCTCGACAAGATCGGCGCCATCGACGGCGTCGCCTCCGTCACCGGACGCGTCGACGGCTTCGCCGGCGTGGCCGACCCTGACGGCAAGCTGATCGGCAACGGCTGGTCCAACACCGGCACCAACTTCTCCCCCGGCGCGAACGGCAAGGACACCGCCTACGACTTCACCGACGGGTCGGGCCCCACGAAGGCCGACGAGATCGCGCTCGACAAGTCCACCGCGTCGCGCGGTGAGTACGAGGTCGGCAAACCCGTACGGGTCTCGACCAACGGGCCGGTGAAGGAGTACACCCTCTCCGGCGTCTTCACCACCGAGGACGGCGCGGTCAACGCGGGCGGCAGCCTGGTGCTCTTCGAGACGGCGGTCGCCCAGAAGCTCTACCTGGAGCCCGGCTTCTTCCAGGACGCCACCGTCACGGCCGACCCCGGCGCCTCCGAGACGAAGATCCTCGACGCGGTCGAGCCGTTGCTGCCCGAGGACGCCGAGGCCCAGACCGGCACGCAACTGGCCGCCGAACAGGCGGACCAGATCGAGCGCCAGCTCAGCGGCATCAACCAGATGCTGCTCGCCTTCGCGGCCATCGCCCTGTTCGTCGGTATCTTCCTGATCTCCAACACCTTCACCATGCTCGTCGCCCAGCGCACCAAGGAGCTGGCGCTGCTGCGCGCCGTCGGCGCCTCGCGCCGCCAGGTCAAGCGCTCGGTGATGATCGAGGCGCTGGTCGTGGGTCTCTTCGCGTCCGCCGTCGGCTTCGTCCTCGGTATCGGTCTCGCGGTCGGGCTGCGCTCGGCCATGGGCTCGTTCGGTGCGAAGGTGCCCGCCGGACCGCTGATGATCACGCCGGTCGCCGTCGCCGCCGCCTTCGGTGTCGGCGTGGTGATCACCCTGATCGCCGCGTGGCTGCCCGCCCGCCGGGCCGCGAAGATCCCGCCGGTCGCCGCCATGAGCAGCGTGCACGCGGTCGCCACGGTGAAGTCGCTCGTCCTGCGCAACTCGATCGGCGCCGTACTCACGCTCATCGGCGCCGCGGGGATCGTCGCGGGCGCCTCGGCGGGGAAGGACGGCAAGCTGATCATCGGCGGCGGCGCCTTCTTCTCGCTCGTCGGCATCATCGTGCTGATCCCGCTCCTGTCGCGCCCGGTCATCGCGCTCGTACAGCCGCTGCTGAACCGTCTGTACGGCGTCGCCGGCAAGCTGGCCGGGCAGAACGCGGTGCGCAATCCGCGCCGTACGGGTGCCACCGCCTCCGCGCTGGCGATCGGCCTCACGCTGGTCACCGGTCTGACCGTCATCGGTGTGACGCTCGGGCAGGCCATCGACAAGATGACCACCGACAACATCAAGGCCGACTACATGGTCACGATGGCCAGCGGCGGCGGTCTCGACGAGTCGGCGGTCGAGGCGCTGGAGAAGGCGCCGGGCGTCAGCGCGGTCTCCCCGCAGCGGGCGTCGTACCTCCGGATCAAGGGCGAGGACACCTCCGTCTCGGGCGTGAACCCCGGGGACATCGAGCGGGTCCTCGCGCTGAAGACGGAGAGCGGTTCGCTCGACTCGCTGAGCGGTGACGCGATCGCGATGGCCTCGGACACCGCGAAGTCCCGGGGTCTGAAGACCGGCGACACCGTCTCGGTGAAGTACCAGGACGACAAGACGGCGCGGCTGAAGATCGGCGCCACGTACGAGTCCAACGAGTTCGTCTCGCCGGTCCTGATCTCGACCGATCTGGTGGGCCCGCACGAGGCGAAGCCGTACACGCCCGAGGTGTACGTGGCGATGGACGGCGGCATGACCGAGGCCAACGAACAGGCCCTGGTGAACGCGCTCGGCGACAACCCCGCCATCAGCGTCTCCGACCAGCAGGACATCAGGAACATGTTCGGCGGCATGATCAACACCGCGCTGAACATCATGTACGGGCTGCTGGCGATGGCGCTGATCATCGCGGTGCTCGGTGTCGTCAACACCCTGGCGATGTCCGTCTTCGAGCGTCAGCAGGAGATCGGCATGCTGCGGGCGATCGGTCTGGACCGCCGCAGGGTCAAGCGCATGATCCGCCTGGAGGCCGTGGTGATCTCGGTCTTCGGCGCGCTGGTCGGCGTCGGGCTCGGTACGTTCCTGGCCTGGGCGATCGGCGAGACGATCCGCTCGTCGATCCCCGGCTATGTGCTGGTCATGCCGTGGGAGCGGATCGGGATCTTCCTGGTGCTCGCCGGTCTGGTGGGTGTGCTGGCCGCGCTCTGGCCGGCGCGCAGCGCGGCGAAACTGAACATGCTGACGGCGATCAAGACGGAGTGAGTGCGGGTTGTGCCGTCGGGCGCCGGGTGGGCCGCGATCGCGCGGTCCGCCCGGCGCTTGCGTTTGCACCGCAGCCGCAGCCGGTACCGGCGCCCGTGCGGTGCCCGTCCCGGAGCGTCGGCGCGCGGGCCGCCCGGCTCGTGTCAGTTCCAGGTTCGCGCGCGCAGCGGAAGGGCCGAGTCGCCCGACTCCCGGGGCCGTACCGCCAGGATCTGGTTGACGCCGATCCTGTTGTGCTCGAAGGACAGCGCCGAGGCGGCCATGTAGAGGCGCCACACGCGGGCGCGGCCGGGTGAGGTGAGCCGGACCGCCTCGGGCCAGTGCCGCTCCAGGTTCCGCACCCACTGACGGAGCGTCAGCGCGTAGTGCTCGCGCAGGGCCTCGACGTCCCTCACCTCGAAGCCCGCCTCCTCCAGCGTGCCGACGGTGCGCCCGAGCGGGGCCAGTTCGCCGTCGGGGAAGACGTACGCGTCGATGAAGTCGTCGATGCGGTACTCGGATTCGTCCCGCTCGGGACGGCGCGCGATCTGGTGGTTGAGCAGCCGGCCGCCGGGCTTGAGGAGGGCGAAGAGGTCGTCGGCGTACTCGCGGTAGCGGACCGAGCCGACGTGTTCGGCCATGCCGATGGACGAGACGGCGTCGTACGGGCCGTCCTTGACGTCCCGGTAGTCCTGGACCCGGATCTCGATCCGGTCGGTCAGGCCCTCGTCCGCGATGCGCTTGCGGGCGTACGCGGCCTGTTCGCGGGAGAGCGTGACCCCGGTGACCTGGACGCCGTACTCGCGCGCCGCGTGGATGGCCATGGAGCCCCAGCCGCAGCCGACGTCGAGCAGCCGCTCGCCCTCCCTCAGCCCGAGCTTGCGGCAGACGAGGTCGAGCTTGTCGCGCTGCGCGGACTCCAGCGTGGCGCCGGGCTCCTCGAAGTAGGCGCACGAGTAGACCATCGACGGCCCGAGGACCATCTCGTAGAAGTCGTTGCCCACGTCGTAGTGGTGGCTGATCGCCGCCCGGTCGCGGTTCCTGGTGTGCAGGGCGCCGCTTCTGCGCCGTACTTCCTCGGGCGGCGGCGGGGGCGGCGGCCAGGGCCCGGCGATCTCCATGAGGCCCTTGGCGGCGGCGCGCATCCGCGGGTCGCGCAGCGGGTGCACCGCGTCCTTGGCGTCGGCGCCGCGCTCCCAGAGGAGTCCGGCGATCAGTGACAGGGCCGCGTACAGATCGCCGTCGATGTCGATCTCGCCGGCCACCCAGCCGCGGGCCAGCCCCAGCTCTCCCGGCTTCCACAGCAGACGGCGCAGCGCCCTGCGGTGCCGGACGACGAGTGTCGGCGCGCCCGGCGGGCCCGACTCGCTGCCGTCCCAGGCCCGGATGCGTACGGGGAGGGGGCCTCCCAGCAGTTCCTCGGCGAGAGTGGTCAGCCGCAGTGCGGCGTCGGCCATGGCGCACACCTCCGTGAAAGGGGATCCCAGAAATGCTCAACTCACACGTGAACACCGCCGACGGGGTGTCGCACTCCCGGCGGCGCGCAATGGGTGGGCAAAGATAGCTGCACAGGCCATGGATTTTGTACCGACTTCTACCGATGCGCACCCTTACCTGTTATGTCGTACCCATCTTCTGGCCGGGCGCACGCGAAAGGGCCGCCCGCACCACGGATGGCGGGCGGCCCTTTCGGGTCTGCGGGGAGCGCGCGGTCAGGAGGCCTTGGCGCTCGTCCCGGCCTCGGCCTTCACCTTCTCCGAGTCCGGCTCCGAGCCGGATCCGGACTTCGGCGCGACGGCGGCCCGACCCGCCGGGGCGGGCTTGGCGGCCTCGTAGAACTCCTCGCGCGGTGTCTCCATCGCGCCGAGCGAGACGACCTCGCGCTTGAGGAACGCCGAGAGCGTCCAGTCGGCGAAGACGCGGATCTTGCGGTTCCAGGTCGGCATCGCCATGCCGTGGTAGCCGCGGTGCATGTACCAGGCCAGCCGGCCACGGAACTTGATCTTCATCTTGCCGACGACGATCATCGCGACGCCCTTGTGCATGCCGAGACCGGCGACCGCGCCCTTGTTCGCGTGGCTGTACTCCTGCTGCGGGAAGCCGCGCAGACCGGAGATCACGTTGTCGCCGAGGACCTTCGACTGACGCAGCGCGTGCTGGGCGTTCGGCGGGCACCAGGCGTTCTCGACACCGGCCTTGCGGGCGGCCATGTCCGGGATCTGGGCGTTGTCGCCGGCGGCCCAGATGTAGTCGGTGCCCCGCACCTGGAGCTTGGCGTCGGTGTCGACGTGTCCGCGCGGCCCGAGCGGCAGACCGTAGCGGGCGAGCGCCGGGTTGGGCTTGACGCCCGCGGTCCACACGATCGTGTTGGAGTCGACCTCCAGGCCGTTGCCCAGCACGACACGGCCGTCGACGCAGGACTCCATGCCGGTCTTGAGGTAGACCTCGACGCCGCGGCTCTCCAGGTGCTCCTTGCCCCAGGAGCCCAGCTTCGGGCCGACCTCGGGAAGGATCTTGTCGGCGACGTCGACGAGCAGGAAGCGCATGTCCTCGCGCTTGACGTTCGTGTAGTACTTCGCGGCGTCGCGCGCCAGGTCCTCGACCTCACCGACGGTCTCGGCGCCGGCGAAACCGCCGCCGACGAAGACGAAGGTCAGCGCCTTGCGGCGGACGTCCTCGTCGGTCGTGGAGTCGGCCTTGTCGAGCTGTTCGAGCACGTGGTTCCGCAGGCCGATGGCCTCCTCGATGCCCTTCATGCCGATGCCCTGCTCGGCGAGGCCGGGGATCGGGAAGGTACGGGAGACGGCGCCGAGCGCGACGATCAGATAGTCGAAGGGCAGCTCATAGGCCTCACCGACGAGCGGGGAGACCGTGGCGACCTTGCGGTCCTGGTCGATGGTCGTGACCCGGCCGGTGAGCACCTCAGCCTTGGGCAGCACGCGTCGCAGCGGTACGACGACGTGCCGGGGCGAGATGTTTCCGGCGGCGGCTTCGGGGAGGAAGGGCTGGTACGTCATGTACGAGCGGGGGTCGACGACGGTGACCGTCGCCTCCCCGTAGCGCATCTTCTTCAGAATGCGACGAGCTGCGTACAGGCCTACGTACCCTCCGCCTACAACAAGGATCCTGGGACGCTCCGTGGTGCTCATGCCATCGAGTATCCACCTGCCCAGGAGGGGGTGCTCGTGAGCCCCTTCACAAGCACCCCCCATACCTCTGCTACACTGCGCGGCCCGCTTGATCCACCCCCTGGTCCCGCAGGCGGACCAGAGGGTGTCGCGGGACCTTCCGCACCCCTCGTGAGCTGGCCGTTGAGAGGTCCGACGGTGGTGGACCACACGGTGGTTCACACGCCCGCAACACGGCCGGTACGGCCCGTTGACCGGCCGTTCGCAGGCCCCGGACCGGTGCCGGCGGCCCCCGGAGAGTGATGTGCGCCCAACCCGGCGTTTTTCCTTGTGAAGAACTTCACGAACTTGGTTCCGGGATGTGGCGCAGAGAGCCCGTAAGACCCCCGTAAAGACGCTCGGGGAGCCCTGGAAGGCCCCCGCGACAGCCTCCCGTCACCCGCTCAGGCGATCGACCAGCCGATGCCGTCGAGAATGTCGTGTTCGCTCACGACGACCTCCTGCGCACCGGTCCGCTCCATGACCGTGAGCAGGATCAGCGCACCCGTCACGATCACGTCCACCCGGCCCGGATGCATGACCGGGATCGTCGCGCGCTCGGCGTGGGTGGAGCACAGCAGCGTCGTGGTGATCTCCCGGACCACCTCGAAGGGGATGCGCGAGTGGTGGATCGCCTCCGAGTCGTACGCCGTCAGACCCAGCGCGATCGCCGCGACCGTGGTGACGGAGCCGGCGAGGCCCACGAGGGTGCGGGCCTCGCCGAACGGGACGTCCCGCGCCGCGGTGTCGAGGGCGGCGGAGATGTCCGCGCGCAGGGCGGTGATGTCGGCGGGGGTGGCCGGGTCGGCCGGACGGTGCCGTTCGGTCAGCCGTACACAGCCGATGTCGACCGAGCGGGCCGCCGAGACCCGGTCGCTTCCGACCACGAACTCGGTGGAGCCGCCGCCGATGTCCACGACCAGGTACGGCTTCTCCAGGTCGGCGCGGCCGGCCAGCTCCTTCGTGGCCCCGGTGAAGGAGAACTCCGCCTCCTGGTCGCCGGTGATCACCTCGGGTTCGACACCGAGGATGTCGAGGACGCCGCGCACGAACACGTCGCGGTTCTCGGCGTCGCGGGAGGCGGAGGTGGCCACGAAGCGGACCCGCTCCACCCCGTGTTCCTTGATGACGGCGGCGTACTCGCGGCAGGCCGCGAAGGTGCGCTCCAGCGCCTCGGGGGCGAGCCGGCGCGTCCGGTCGACGTCCTGGCCGAGCCGCACGATCGTCATCCGCCGGTCCAGGTCGACGAGTTCGCCGGTGGCGGGGTCGGCGTCGGCCACCAGGAGCCGGATGGAGTTCGTACCGCAGTCGATCGCCGCGACCCTGGTCATACGGTCTCTCCCTCGGCGGGTTCGTCGTTTGTGAACGGGATCACACAGGGGCCCTTGCGCCACCACTCGGGCAGCATCGCCAGCGCCTCGTCACCCAGCGGGTTGACTCCCGGGCCCGCCGCGAGCGAGTGGCCGACCAGGACGTGCAGGCACTTCACCCGGTCCGGCATACCGCCCGCGCTCGGGAAGCCCGCCAGCAGCTCGATCGCGTCGCGGCGCGCGAGGTAGTCCTCGTGGGCCTTGCGGTACGCGGCGGCCAACTCGGGGTCGGACGCGAGGCGTTCGGACATCTCCTTCATGACGCCGTTCGCCTCCAGCGTGCCGATGGCCGAGGC
The DNA here is from genome assembly GCF_022695985.1 of Streptomyces sp. NP-1717. GTDB lineage: Bacteria > Actinomycetota > Actinomycetes > Streptomycetales > Streptomycetaceae > Streptomyces. The sequence continues at coordinate 40,705 of NZ_JAAPBF010000013.1, forward strand.
CGCGCGGGGGCAGGTCAGGTAGTAGAGCGTCGGGAACGGCGTGCCGTCCGGCAGCCGCGGGGCGGTCTCCACCACATCGGGCTGCCCGCAGGGGCAGCGGTGCGCGATGGCGCGCAGACCGCGCGGGGGCCGGCCGAGCTGCTGCCTGAACGCCGCGACGTCCGCCTCGGTGGGTTCGGTGCGTGCGGTCTGCGGAGGGGGCGTTTCCATACCTGCGTCGGTTTCCTTGGTGTCTATCTGTCCGTCCGGTCGGCGCTGTCGACGCCGTCCAGGAGATTGGAGTACCAGGGCCGGTCGGCCGCGCCCTGGTCGGTGCGGCGCTCCTCGGCCGCCCGGGGGTCGGACATGATGTAGCCGGTCTCCCCCGGCATCACGTAGTGCAGATGCTCGCGCGCCAGGCGCTGGATGTACGCGTCGTCCTGGAGGCGGGCCCTCTCGTCGCGCAGCTCCTCGACCCGCTGCCGGGCCTCGTGCGCCAGCCGCTGCTGCTCGGCGATCTCGCCGCGCTGCGACACGTACTGCCGCATCGGGTAGGCGAGCGCCACGATCAGCGAGCAGACGACGAGCACGAGGAACGCGGCGCGTCCGGTGAGCCGGGAGCGGCGGGCCTGCCTGCGGGTCTGCGAGCGGTAGACCCGGGCGGCGGTCTGCTCGCCCAGAATCCTGATCTTGGTCGCGGTGGAGAACCGGTCCCGGTTCGCGGCCATGGTCCCGCCTCCCTCAGAGGTGAGCGGGCCTCGTACCTCTGGTCCTGCCGTACTGCCTCTGTACGCGCGTACGTCCCCGGACACGGTACGGGACCGGGGACGGGGACGTACGCACGACTGGCGGTGCCGGACCGTGCCGCGGACCGGATCAGGTGCTCGCGGACCGGCCCGCGCGGATCAGTCCTTGAAGCGGGGGAACGCGCTGCGGCCCGCGTACACGGCCGCGTCGTCCAGGATCTCCTCGATGCGCAGGAGCTGGTTGTACTTGGCGACGCGCTCGGAGCGGGCCGGGGCGCCGGTCTTGATCTGGCCGCAGTTGGTGGCGACGGCCAGGTCGGCGATCGTCACGTCCTCGGTCTCGCCGGAGCGGTGGGACATCATGCACTTGAAGCCGCTGCGCTGCGCCAGCTCGACGGCGTCCAGGGTCTCGGTCAGCGAACCGATCTGGTTGACCTTGACGAGCAGGGCGTTGGCCGAGCCCTCCTCGATACCGCGGGCGAGACGCTCGGGGTTGGTGACGAAGAGGTCGTCGCCGACGATCTGGACCTTGGTGCCCAGCTTGTCGTTGAGGACCTTCCAGCCGGCCCAGTCGTCCTCGAAGAGCGGGTCCTCGATGGAGACCAGCGGGTACGAGGCGACGAGCTCCTCGTAGTACTCGGTCATCTCGGCGGCCGAGCGGGATTTGCCCTCGAACTCGTAGGAGCCGTCCTTGTAGAACTCGGAGGCCGCCACGTCGAGCGCGAGCGCGATGTCCTTGCCCGGGGCGTAGCCGGCTTCCTTGATGGCCACGAGGATCAGGTCGAGCGCGGCGCGGTTGGAGTCCAGGTTCGGCGCGAAGCCGCCCTCGTCGCCGAGGCCCGTGGAGAGCCCCTTCTCCTTCAGGACCTTCTTCAGCGTGTGGTAGACCTCGGCGCCCCAGCGCAGGGCCTCGGAGAACGACTCGGCGCCGATCGGCGCGATCATGAACTCCTGGATGTCCACGTTGGAGTCGGCGTGCGACCCGCCGTTGAGGATGTTCATCATCGGCACGGGCAGCAGGTGCGCGTTCGGGCCGCCGAGGTAGCGGAAGAGCGGCAGGTCGGAGGCCTCGGAGGCGGCGTGCGCCACGGCGAGCGAGACACCGAGGATGGCGTTGGCGCCGAGCGAGGACTTGTCGGGCGTCGCGTCCAGGTCGAACATCGCCTGGTCGATCAGCCGCTGCTCGGTGGCGTCGTAGCCGACGAGCTCCGGGCCGATCTGCTCGATGACGGCGAGGACGGCCTTCTCGACACCCTTGCCCTGGTAGCGGTTCGGGTCACCGTCGCGGAGTTCGAGGGCCTCGAACGCGCCGGTGGACGCACCGGAGGGGACAGCAGCACGACCGGTGCTGCCGTCGTCGAGGCCGACCTCGACCTCGACCGTTGGGTTGCCTCGGGAGTCAAGGATTTCCCGGGCTACGACGACGTCGATGGACGGCACGAGCATCTCCTTCTGGGATGTGACGCGTTGGTGCGGGGCCTCATTGGCCCTGCGGCATGAGCCTAACCGGCTCCCGGGTGCCGGTCGGCAGATGCCCGCCCGCTGGGACGAAAAGAGTCCGGAATGCGTGGTGAGCGACGAATGTCGCATGGTGGGCGGGGCATTCACGCGGCGGAGGGAGGCGCGGTGGACGGACACCGGGCCCGGGACGGGCCCGGCCCCGGACCGGCGCGTCCGGGGGGAGTGAGGCGCGCCGGGCCGGGGCCGGGTTCCGGGAAGGGTCAGCTCAGGTGGAGCTGCTGACCCGGGAAGATGACATCGGCCTTCTCGATGATGTCCTTGTTCAGCTTGAACAGCTTCTTCCAGCCGCCGTCGACCTTCTTGGCCTCGGCGATCTTGGAGAGGGTGTCGCCGGCCTTGACCTTGTACTCGCCGTCGCCCTTCTTGACCGGGCCGCGCGTCTCACCACGCGAGGCGGGCTGCTCCTGCTCGGCGCGCGGCTCGGACTTCTGCGGGGCCGGCTGCTCCTTCGGGGCGGCCTCCTGCGGGGCCGGGTCGGCGGAGCCGGCGTCGTTCGAGGCGTTGGACAGGCCGACGCCGCAGCTCGGCCAGGCACCCTTGCCCTGGCCCGCCAGGACCTTCTCGGCGATCTGTATCTGCTGGGACTTCGACGCCTGGTCGGCGCTGGAGGCGAAGGCGCTGCCGCCGTACGCGGCCCAGGTGGAGGCCGAGAACTGGAGACCGCCGTAGTAGCCGTTGCCGGTGTTGATCGACCAGTTGCCGCCGGACTCGCACTGGGCGACGGCGTCCCACTCGGAGGTGGTGGCGGCGGAGGCGGAGGTGGCGCCGATCAGCGGGACCGCGACAGCGGCACCGGTGATGCCGGCGAGCGTGGCGTAGCGGACGGTCTTGGAGGGACGGCGGTGCTTGCCCTTGCCGGAGTTGCTGGAAAACAGCATGCGTGATCTCCTCACCGACGCCTGCGAGGTGAGCTGTCGGGTTCGGGCCAAGTGAGTTGCCCGGCCGTGCGGCCCGGGAACGTCTTCACGTCCCCCCGCGCACGGCTGCACCCCGAGCCGGCCGTGATGACCGGCACTTACCTGTGGGTCCCCCGCTCCTGCCTTCGGCGCTTGACGCGACGAGTACTCCCCCCGACCGACGGCAGGATTCGGCGTGACGGTCGACGGTGCCCGCGGTGCGAGCGGTTCAGACCGTAAACACAGACATCCCGGATGTTCAAAGACGGAACATCCGGGATGATTCGCCCATCCTGCCCCGAGGAAACCTCTGTTTACGCAGGTCGGGCAGGGCCCGGGGTGAGCCGCCGGGCAGACCGTGTCAGTTGGGACGAAGAGACGCTTGTCTCACTTGCGCAGATGCGGACATAGCCCGCCTGACTACCCCTGGTTCGCGGTGAGATCGAGGCTCTGGCCCGGCAGGATCAGATCGGCGTCGGCCCCCACGACCTCACGGTTCGCCTCGTAGAGGGCGGGCCAGCCGCCGTCCACCTTCTGCTCGTCGGCGATGGCCCACAGATTGTCGCCGGAACGGACGGTGTACGAGCCGCCGTCGGCGGCGTCGTCGCGTGCCGAACCGTCACCCCGTGAGGCATGACGACCGCTTTCGCGCGCTTCACCGGACTTGCCCGGCTCGCCCGCTTCGGTCGACCCCTCCGCGCCGTCCGTGCCGTCCGCGTCCGCGCCCGCGTCCGCCTCGGCCGAGTCGCCCGAACCGGCCGTCGCGCCGCTCTCGGGGGCCGGCTCGCCGCGGTGCTTGCCCTGGCCGGCACCGGCCTCGGTGCCCGCCTCCGCGCTCGACTCCCGCGTGGCGGGCTTCTCGGCCCCGGAGGCGGAGTCCCGGCCGAACTGCCCGGAAGGGGGCGTCGACTCGGGAGCGGCGGGAATGACGGCCGTCTCGCTCGGCTCGGGCTCCGCTTCCGCCTCGGGCTTCTGGGTGGCGTCGCCGGAGGACCCGCCGTCCGCGCCCGCGTCCGCGGTGAGGCCGGTGATCAGCGCGCACGTCGGCCACGCGGCCGGCCCCTGCGCGGCGAGGATCTTCTCCGCGACGGCTATCTGCTGGCTGCGACTGGCCTGGTCGGCGGTGGGGGCGTACGCCGTACCGCCGAAGTCGGCCCAGGTCTCCTGGGAGATCTGGAGTCCGCCGTAGTACCCGTTGCCGAGGTCGGCGCTCCACATGCCGCCGCTCTCGCACTCGGCGACCCGGTCCCAGGTGGTGGCGTCGGCCGCGCCGGCGCCGGTCGCGCCGAGCAGCGGGATGGCGATCGCCGAGCCTGTCACCCCTGCCGCGACGACAAGTGCGGGGGCCTGGCGGGGCCGACGGTGCCGGCCGTTCCCGGAGCGCATGCGGTTGCCTTCCTTGAGACTGCTGAAACGTGAATTCCGAACACGTGACTGCTGAGACCGTCGTGAACGTAGCGGTACTCGAACGTCTGTCACAAGTCGATGCAGCGGAGATCACGTGAAAGTCACAGTGCTGACGTCGCGTCAGTCACGCACCGCTGTGAACTGCACCGGGAGCGTGCGCAGTCCCCGCATGATGAGCCCGCCACGCCACCGCAAATCGGATGGATCGACCGCAAGTCGCAAGTCGGGCAGGCGGGTCAGCAGGGTGCGGAGCGCGGTCTGCCCCTCCAGCCGGGCGAGGGGCGCGCCGAGGCAGTAGTGGATGCCGTGGCCGTACCCGAGGTGTTTGTTGTCACCGCGCGACAGGTCGAGCCGGTCCGGGTCGGCGAAGCGTTCCGGGTCGCGGTCGGCGGCGGCGAGTACGACGAGTACGGGGTCGCCCACCGCGACGCTCTGCCCGCCGAGTTCGACGGGCTCGGTGGCGTAGCGCCAGGTGGCCAGCTCCACCGGCCCGTCGTAGCGCAGCAGTTCCTCGATCCCGGTCGCGAGCAGCGCGCTCTCGCCGGCGTCGAGCGAGCGCTGGAGCCGGGCGCGCTGTTCGGGGTTGCGGAGCAGGGCGTATGTCCCGTTACCCACCAGATTCACGGTGGTCTCGAACCCCGCGAAGAGCAGGATGAACGCCATCGCGGCGGCCTCGTTCTCGGTGAGGTGCTCGCCGTCGTCGCTCGCCCGGATGAGGCCGGAGATCAGGTCGTCGCCGGGGGCGTCCCGCTTGCGGTGGATGAGTTCGGCGAGGTACCCGCGCATCTTCCTCACGGACCGCGCGACCCCGCCGCGCGGCCCGCCGCCGTGCCGGATCATCATCCCGGCCCAGTCGCGGAAGTCGTCCTGGTCCTCGCGCGGGACGCCGAGGAGGTCGCAGATCGCGTAGATGGGCAGCGGGAAGGCGAAGTCGTGGATGAGGTCGGCCTCCCCCTTCGCCGCGAAGGCGTCGATCAGTCCGTCCGTCAACTCCTGTACGCGGGGGGCGAATTCGGCCACCCGCCGGGGCGTGAACGCCTGCGAGACCAGCCGCCGCAGCCGGGTGTGGTCGGGCGGGTCGATGTTCAGCAGGTGCGTCATCAACTCCGCGCCGCGCTCCCCCGGGATCCCCGTCTTCCCCTTCGCGTGCGCCTGCTCGGCGTGGTGCAGGGGGTTCTTGGACAGCCGGGGATCGGCGAGCGCGCGCCGGGCGTCCGCGTACCGCGTCACGAGCCACGCGTCGACCCCGCTGGGCAGCCGGGTGCGGTGCACGGGGGCGTGCTCGCGCAGCCAGGCGTAGGCGGGGTAGGGGTCGGTGGCGAACTCCCAGGTGAAGAGTTCGGGCGCGGCGTCGGCGGGTGGCGGGTTCTGCATGCGACGACCGTACGCAACCGGGCGCGCCCCGCCGCGTACGGGCCACGCTCACCGCTCCGGCCGAAGACGCCCTTCTCCAATCGCGGCAGCCACCGGCCCAGTTCGGCCGGCCACGCGGGAGTGCAGAGCTGCGGGCACAGCAGCAGTCCGATCCTCCCGCCCAGCGAGAGCGCGGGGTGGTCGGCCCGCGGCAGGGAGCCCTACCGGCGCGTGAGCCGGGCGAGGTGGGCGTCCAGGGGCTGGACCCGCCCGGGGAGGGCTTCCCGGAGATCCCACCAGCGGATGGCCGCGATCTCCTCGTTGGGCCGGAAGTCCTGGACAGTGGTGGTGTGGCCCGCGAAGAGTGCGGCGTACTCGGCCCGCTGGTCGGGCGCGAGTACGAACCGCGCGTAGCCGATGAACCGTAACGGTCCATCGGCACCCTGGCCGCTCTCCTCCAGCAACTCGCGGACGGCTGCCTCACGAGGGGTCTCACCGTCCTCCGTACGCCCGCCGGGAAGCTCCCAGCGCCGGCGGAAACGGTCGAAGACCATGAGGACACGGCCGGCGTGCCAGAGGGCGACAAGTGCCGTCGGCAGGGGTGCGTCACCCGGCGGCGCGCCTTCCGCCCCACGCGCGAAGGCGACCAGGGCGTTTCCGTGACCGTCGACAACGAGCGGCGGGACGGTGGAGTCGAACACCTCGTATCACCCGCTCCTACGCAGACGTGGACCACTTCCCCACGGGGGATGCGGTGTTGAACGCTCCGCAGACTCTACGAGGCTGTGTGTACTTCGCCCGGATGCGGCCGCGTACCGAGGAACGCGGCCCCGTGATCGATGTCGAGTCGGACGGTGCCCGGCCGGCCCGGCCGGCTATCCCGCCGACGCGCGGTGTTCCGCCGCGCGGATCGCGTCGCGGTAGATGCGGGCCGTCGCGCGCAGGGCGGCTTCCGGGTCCACGCCCGACTGTTCCGCGCGGGCGGCCAGGGCGAGGAGTTCGTAGCCGATGCCCTCGCCGCGCGGGAGCGGGACGTCCAGGGGCGCGGCGGTGGCGCGGGAGGTGAGTTTGGCGGCCAGGGCGAGCGCCGGCTGGCCGAGCGGGACGCCGTCCGTGACGGAGTCGCGCTGCTTCTCCTCCGCCTTCGTACGCAGCCAGTGCGCCTTGACGTCGGCGGGGGTCTCGGCCGTCTCGTCGCCGAAGACATGGGGGTGGCGGTGGATGAGCTTGTCCACGATCGTGGCGGCGACGTCGTCGATCGAGAAGGGTTCGTCGTCGTCCTCCTCCGCGATGCGGGCGTGGAAGACCACCTGGAGCAGTACGTCCCCCAGCTCCTCGCGCAGTTCCTCGCGGTCGCCGTTCTCGATCGCCTCGACCAGTTCGTACGCCTCCTCGATGGCGTACTTGGCGAGGCCCTCGTGCGTCCGGGTGGACGACCACGGGCATTCGGCGCGGATCCGGTCCATGACCTGGACGAGGTCGAGGAGCCGGGCGCCCGGAAGGTCGTAGGAGCCGGGGAGCAGTTCCAGGTCGGGCATCCGCACCCTGCCCGAGCCCGCGAGGCGGGAGAGGCCGTCGGTGAGGGCCTGGTCGCCCTCACCGGAGGGCAGGACCACGACCGTACGGCCGCCGGAGCAGGCGTCGACCAGCTCCGCGGCGGTGGGGGCGGAGATTTCGACGGTGACGCCTGCCTCGCGCAGATACGGCAGCTGGGGGTGCGCGGGGTCCGCGCACAGGACCTGGTCGGCCTCGTGGAGCGTCTGCCAGGCGGGCCAGGACAGCACACCGGGCGCGACCCGGTGGCTGACGGTCAGCAGGACGATACGGCCGGGGTCGACGGCGGGTTCTTCAGTCACCCGAAGCAACCTACCCCCGGCCGCCGGCCGTCCCTCACGCGCGGGCGCGCTCAGCCCGCGCGCGGGCGCTCACGCCCCGGCGGGGACCTGCTCCGGCGGCGCTTCCTTCGTGACCTGGGTGAGCCACGGCGTCTTCGTCTCGCCGAGCCTGACCTGCTTCACGTCCCAGGCGCCGTACCGGGGGTTGACGTCGATGCCGAGCTTCTCGGACGTCTTCACCAGCGTGCCGAGGACCTGCTGCTGCCCCTCCGGCGTCGTCGTGTTGGCGCCGAGCGACTCCGCCAGCTTCGACATCAGCACCTCGCGGCGGATCGCGGTGTCGATCTGGTCCGGGGTGAGCGCGCCCTGCTGGAGCAGCATCGCCGCGAGCTGGTCCTCGCCGCCGGACTGCTGGGCCGCCACCTGCCGGGTGGTCTGGATCTCCTTGCGGGACACCGTGACGCCCGCGTCGTCCGCGGCCTTCTCCAGGATCCGGTCGAAGATCATGCTGTTGAGCTTGACCTGGCCGAGCTGGCCGGTGTTCTTGATGAGCTCGGCCGCCTGCGGGGACGCCTCCTGCGCGTCGCGTACGTCCCGTACCTGGGCCTGCAGCGCGGACACCTCGATGCGCTCGCCGCCGACGACGGCCGCGGCGCCGGGGTGGGCGTCGTTGCCGCAGGCGGTGAGGAGCGGGGCCGCTGCGAGGAGCGCGGCTGTGAGGGTGAGCGCTGTGCGACGGCGGCGGTGCAAAGGGTGCCTCCTGGATCGTGACAACGACCGTGCGTTGATCGATGTTAGGCAGTGGCGGTGGATCCGATCCAGTCAGCCGGAGTTTTTTCGAAAACTTCGCCGAATTCGCGATCGCGTTTACGACGGGCGGGCCCGGCCACCGTTATCCCTCGATACGGGCCGGGGCCGGACCCGCGGCGACGGGCTCCGGTGCCGGATCGTCCCGGTCGGGGCGGAGCATGATCGTGCGGGAGACCGCGAAGGTGATCGGGACGGCCGCGGCGGCGGCGATCAGCGGCGCGTACCGGCTGCTGAGGTGGAGCACGTCGACCAGCAGATAGACGCCGCTGGTGGTGATGGTGAAATTCGCCGCGTTGGTGAGCGGGAAGAGCAGAAACTTCCGCCAGGTCGGCCGGGTCCGGTAGGTGAAGCGGGAGTTGAGGAAGAAGGAGCCGGTCATGCTGAGCGCGAAGGCGACGACATGCGCGGCGACATACGGCAGCCAGGTCAGCAGCACGAGATAGCAGGCGTAGTACGTACCGGTGTTGACGACTCCGACGAGCGCGAATCTGATCAGCTGGCCCCGCACCGTCATGTGCCCACGAGCTCCTGCTCCTGATCCTGATCCGTCGCCGCGTCCGCCGTCGGACGTGTCCCGCGCGGCCGGTCCGCGTCGGTCGCCGCCACGAGATAGTGGGGGCGCCGTTTCACCTCGTAATAGATGCGGCCGACGTACTCGCCGACGACTCCCACCATCACCATCTGTACGCCCGACAGCGCCGTGACGGCCACCAGAAGTGTGACATAGCCGGGGGTGTCGACCCCGTTCACCAGCGCGACGCCGACAATCCACGCCGCGTACAGGGAGGCGAGCGACAGCAGCAGCAGTCCGAGATGGAGCGCGGCACGCAGCGGTTTGTCGTTGAAGGAGAGCAAGCCGTCGAGTCCGTAGTTGAGCAGCTTTCCGAAGCTCCATTTGGAACGGCCCTGTTCACGCGCCGCGTTCTCGTACTCGAATGTGGTGGAGCGGAATCCGACCCACGCGAAGATTCCCTTGGAGAAGCGGTTGTACTCGGCGAGGGCGAGCACCGCGTCCACCGCGCGGCGCGAGAGCAGCCGGAAGTCACCGACGCCGTCGACGAGTTCGACGTCGATCAGACGGTTGATGAGCCGGTAGTACGCGCGGGCGGCCAGCGTGCGGGTGACACGGTCGCCGGTGCGGGTGCGGCGGGCGATGACCTGCTCGTAGCCCCGCTCGTGCAGTTCGAGCATGCGGCGGACCAGCTCCGGCGGATGCTGGAGGTCCGCGTCCATGATGACGACGGCCGCGCCCTTGGCGTACTGGAGTCCGGCGAGCATCGCCGACTCCTTGCCGAAGTTGCGGCTGAAGGAGACGTACCGGGTGCGGGGGTCGGCCGCGGCGATCCGCTCCAGCCGCTCCAGAGTGCCGTCCCGGCTTCCGTCGTCCACATAGACGAGCTCGAATTCATGCCCGAGTTCCCCTTCGAGCAGCGCGAGTTCACCGGTCACACGGTCATGGAAGCGGTCGACGATCCCCGCTTCGTCGAAGCACGGGACAACTAAGGAGATCAGCACCGTAGAACGGAATCCCACCGGAATGTCACCGGTGGAGTCCCTTGGTGAATGACAAGCGGCCATCGAGTGAACTGAAGCGTTAATGGACCTTTTGTCGGCATCCACGCTGACATATTCGATCACTATGCCGACCCTGCAATCCTTACGTGGCCGGGCAGCCGTGTTCGCCGCCCTCGTCACCGTGACCGCCGTCTGCGCCGGTGACGCCGCCGCCCGGAGCTTTCCGTTCGGTGCCGGCACCCGGAGCGTCAATGACCTGGGCAACCAGTTCGTGCCCTTCCACGCCAAGCTGTGGGACCTGCTGCACGGGCGCGGGGACGGCGGGATCCTGCTCAACTGGCAGTCCGGGTACGGCACCGCGTTCCTGCCCGACCTCGGTACGTATCTGACGAGTCCGTTCGCCCTGCTCGTCGGTCTCTTCCCCCGGGACCGGATCGATCTCGCCGTCTATGTGATCACCGTGCTGAAGATGGCGGCGGCGGGCGCGGCGATGGCGTGGCTGCTGCCGGCCTCCGTACGGGAGCGGCACGGCACCGGGCAGGAGCGGTTCGCCGCACCGTGGTGGGCCGCCGGGGTGCTCGGCGCCACGTACGCGCTCTGCGGATGGTCCGTCATCGAGGCGTCGTACAACCCGATGTGGCTCGACGGGCTCATCGGCTTCCCGCTGCTCTGTCTGGTCGGCGAGTGGGTGCGGGCAGGCCGCCGGCCGGTCCTCGGACCGCTGGTCGTCGCCCTCGTGTGGGTCGCGAACTTCTACACCGCGTACATGGCGACCCTCGGCGCCGCACTCGTGCTCGGCGTCCAGCTCCTGCTCACCCGACAGGTCTTGCACGCGCGCCTGCGTGTCCTGCTGCGCGGCGCGACGACCGTGCTGCTCGGCATCGGGCTCGCCGCGCCCGTGCTGCTGCCGGTGGTCATGGGGACGCGGCACGCCTATCCGGGCTGGACGACGGAGTTCGAACGGGCCGCGTGGAGCGAGGTGTTCGCGCGGGCGCTGCCCGCGACGTACGACTTCTTCACGCCCGCCGTCTTCCTGGGCGGGGGCGCGCTGCTGCTCGCCGCCGCGCTGCCGTTCAACCGGGCGGTGCCGGGGCGCGAGCGGCTGGCGTGGGCGGGGCTCGCGGGCGCCGTCGCGCTCTCCCTCCAGTGGGGGCCGACCCATCTGGTGTGGCACGCCTTCGCGACACCCAACGGCAGTCCGTTCCGGCAGACGTTCGTGCTGTCGGGGCTGCTGGTGATCGCGGCCTGGCGGTGTCTGGCGTACGGCCGGCCGGGCCGCCGCGCGCTGCTCGGCGGTACGGGTGTGCTTCTCGCGCTCGGACTCGTGGCCGCGACCGGCGCGGCCGGCGCGCCGGCCGGGCGCCGTGCCCTCGCGCTGTTCGTGTGCGGGACCATGGCGGCGGGCGCGGCGCTGCTGGTGATGCGGCTGAGGGGCCGGAAGTACGCGGCGCTCGCCGCGCTGCTCCTCGTGGGCGGGCTCGTCGGTCAGGCGGCGGCGACCACCGCGTACGCCGACCGGGAGCGGCTGAAACGGCTGGACAGCTACCCCGCGTGGGCCGGGGCCCACGACAGGCGCGCCGCCGCCCTGGCCGCCGCCGACGGGTGGCCGCGCTACCGCACCGATCCCGGGCGCGCCCAGATCACCGCCAACGACCCGCTGCTGCTCGGTGGGCAGGGCGCCTCCTACTACAGCAGTCACACGCCCGAGGTGCTGACGCGCACCCTCGGCGCGCTGGGCGCCGGCTGGACGTCGAACGGGCGGGCCGTACAGAGCCTGGACAACCCGGTCGTGGACGCGGTGTTCGCGGTCGGCGCGCGCTTCCGTACGGAGGCGGATGGGTCCCTGGAGCCGAGCCGCGCGGACGTCCCGCCGCTGGTGACCGTACGGCCGCCTCAGAGCGCGCGACCGCGGTACGGAGGTTCCCCCTTCCGTAACCAGGAGCTGCTGCTCGGCTCGCGCGTCTACTCCTCCCCCGTGGCCGGCGCCTGTCCGGCCGGCCGCGAGGTCTTCCTCCGGGCTCCGGATTACTACGGCACCGCCCGCCTCGGCGACGCGCCGCCGGTCATGCTGCGCGGCGACAAGCCGCGCTGGCGCGCGGCCGTGACATCGCTCGGGACCGCCGGACGGGCCGGTGAGCGGGTCACGTTCGACCGCGCGGCGCCGGACGCGTGGTCGGTGGCCTGTCTGGACCGGACGCGGCTGGCCGCCGCCGTGGACCGGCTGACGGAGACGGGCGCCGTCTCCGTGCGGGTGTCCGGCGACGGCGTACGGGCCCAACTGCCGCCCGGCAGCACGGGAACGGCCGTCCTCGCCGCTCCCCGGATCGCCGGCTGGAGCTGCGCCGGGCGGCCGGCCGACTCGTACCTGGGCCTGGTCGCCGTCCCGCTGGACCCGGACGGCACGACCACGTCGGTCGACTGCTCGTTCCGGCCGCCGGGGCTGCGCTCGGGGGCCGCCGCGGGAGGGGCCTCCCTGCTGGTGCTGCTGGGCGTCGCCGCGCTCTCCGTGAGGAGGCGACGTCGCGAACGGCCGGTACCGGAGGAGCTACTTGCGCCGGGTGGTGCCGCCCCTGAACTGCTGCCGTCGGTCGAGTCCGCGCCGTAGTTCGACCGGCAGCGGATGGTACGGGCCGTAGACCCGCTCCGCGTCGTACAGCAGGTACTGCAACTGCTGCTGCGCCGCCGCGTGGTCGCCCACCGCGAGCAGCAGATGCCCGATGCGGTGTCTGATGTCGAAGGCGCGCGACTGGTCGCCGCCCGGCTGCCCGGTGCCTTCGTAGTAGGGCAGCACCGCGCGGTACTCCTCCAGCGCCGCGCCCGCCTCGCCGAGCTGTTCGAGGCACTGCGCCGCGTCGTAGCGGAACTGGAGCGTCTGCGGGTCGCCGGGACCGGCCTCGGCCGCGCGGTCGTCGGCGAGCCGGCGCAGTTCGGGCAGGGCGCGGCGGTACTGGCCGTCGTCCATCAGCGTCGTCGCGTACTGCTTGCGCAGGATGCGCACGACCGGTGAGCGTTCGCCGTGCTCGGCCGCGGCCGCGGGGAGGATGCCGCCGAGGATGTCGACGGCCTGGGTGATGCTGCCCTCGCCGAGGAGGCGCTTGGCCTCGTCCACGGCCGCCGCGACGTCCGGGCGCCGCGCGGGGACGTGCTCCGGCTTGGGCGGCGGCAGGGGCGCGGACGGCGGGGCGGTGGCGCGGTCGGGCCAGGGCGCGTGGGGGCGCAGGAAGGGCCGGGTCGGGTCGAGCGGGGTGCCGGCGCTGCCGGAGCCGGGCGCGCCGACCACGCCGCGCGTGGGCAGCAGCGGGGCGAGCGCCTCGTACACCTCCTGCGCTCCGGCCGGGCGGTGCTGCGGGTCCTTGGCGAGCAGGCGCAGGACGAGCGCCTCCAGCGTCTCGGGGATCTCCGGGCGGATCCGGCGGACCGGCATCGGCGGTTCGTACAGATGCCGGTGCAGGACACCGAGGGCGGTCGCGCCGGGGAACGGGACGGTGCCGCTGAGGAGTTCGTGCAGGACCACGCCGAGGGCGTAGAGGTCGGTGTACGGGCCGACGGCGCCGCCCATCACCTGCTCGGGGGCCATGTAGGCGGGGCTGCCGATGACCGATCCGGTGTGGGTGAGGCGGGTGGTGTCGGTGTCGATGACGGAGGCGACGCCGAGGTCGAGCACGAGGACCGTGCCGTCGGGCTTGACCATCACGTTCCGCGGCTTGAGGTCGCGGTGGACGATGGGCACCGCGTGCACGGCGGCGAGCACGGCGCACAGTTGGGCGGCGACCGAGGCCGCCCACTGCCACGGGTAGGGCGCGTGCGTGGTGAAGTGGGCCGCGAGGTCGGTCCCCTCGACGTACTGCATGATCAGGAACAGCTCGTCGCCGTCGCTGCCCGCGTCGTGCACGGTGACCAGACCGGGGTGGTTGACCTGGGCGGTGACCCGGCATTCGCGGATGAAGCGGCGGCGCATGTCCTCGGCGCCGGTGTCGGCGGCCATCTTGTCGGGGCGCAGCAGTTTCACGGCGACGCGGCGGCCCAGGCGCTGGTCGTACGCCGTCCAGACCTGGCCCATGCCGCCCTGGCCGATGAGCGTGGCCATCTCGTAACGGCCCGCGACGACGCGGGCGTTCACCGCTTGTTGTCCTCGTCGCTGTCCCGGCGCAGGAGATCGCTGAGCTCGTCCAGTTCGGCGCGCACCTGGTCGATGCGGGGCGGCGCGGTGTGGTTGGGCTGCGCCGGTCCCGTGTTGGCGGGGCGGGGCTGCGGCTGGGGCTGTGGCTGCACCTGCGGGCCGGTCATGGGCCGGGTGGGGCCGCCGTACCCGTAACCGGTGTTGGCGGGCGGCTGGTACCCCTGCTGCGGTGTGACCTGCGGCGGGTAGTAGCCCGCGTACACGTGCCGCTGGGGCCCGTAGTGCTTGAAGTCCGCGTACAGGTAGTAGGCGATGGCGGCGGCGCCGGTCATCAGCATGCCGCCCATGCCGGTGTTGCCCGCCGTGCTGCTGAAGTCGTCGGTGTCGTCGTGGGCGAGGAAGACGACCCACAGGATGTTGAGGGCCACGTTGCCGATGAACAGCCACCAGTTCAGGGCGGACCGGGTCACGATCGCGAGCCGCAGCGTCGCCGTCCAGGCGAGAAAACCACAGCTGATCAGCGGCAATCCCACGAAGATCACTCTTATGAAGGCGAGCATCCCCGGCGAGGACGTGCCGTTCGGCGGAGGCTGCGCTATTCCGGGGCCGTGCATGCTGCTCCTGACAGGCCAGGGGGGACGACTGCGAAAGCGTATCGAGGGTATCCAGCGGCACGACCTGCCGAACCCGCATCCATGGATCCCCCTGCCCCCGGACCTGTCCCCATCGCTCAGATCCGGTGACGCACCCACACATTGGGTTCGACGTAGACACCGTATCCGCGTGTGGCCTCGCAGTGCACGGGCAAGAGCGCTCCCGGTACGACGACGGACCCGTCCGTGTCGAACGGGAGCCCCGTCCACTCGCGCCACTGTCCGACCGAACCGGTCACCGTCATGGAGGCGGGCGCCACCGAGTCGATGACACCGCCCGCGCGCACATGGACGCGGAGCCAGGGGTCGTACGGCAGTCCGTCCTCGTCCCGTACGCGACGGGCGTACTCCTCCATCGGGGTGTGCGGCTCCCGGTGCTTGGCGCTGGGCCGTACCGGGGCGACGAGTTCGGCGAAGCCGCGGCTCCGGGCGTTCTCGCGCATCGCGGCGAGCATGGTGCCGGACAGTCCCCGCCCCTGCCGGCCGGTGGCGATCGTGATCTCGATCGCGCTGACGGTGTCGGGTGTCCTGCCGTGCCGCAGATCGGAGAACGCCCACAGCAGGGCCTGGTCCCAGCCGGTCGCCGGCAGGGTCTCACGTCCCTCGGCGCGGAGTTGGAAGGGGACGCTGAAGGCGCGCGCCACGACGGTCCCCTCCTCGTCCGTGCCGACGAGGGTGAACTCGGGCAGTTCGGCGACGATCCGGCCGATGTTCGCCCAGCCCACCGGGTCGTGGAGCATGAACTCCGGCCAGGTGTCGGCCATCCGCCACATCGGGTCGACGAGGTGGGGACGCTCGGCGAGCGTGGTGACTGTCAGCTCCATGGGAGCACGTTAACGGCATGCGGCCCGGCGCCCCACTGATTTGGTACGGCCTCCGGGACGGGGAGGCCGTCAGCTCGGGAAGGGTGCGGGCCCGGTCGGAGACCGGGCCCGCACCCTTCCTCTTTCGCGCGGCGGCATTGCTGCCGCAGTTGCCCGGGGCGTCGGTCAGAGCGCCGGGTAGGCGTTCCTCATGAGCTCCTGGAACTGGGCCGGGAACCAGTGGCCGGAGAGCGGCGCGTCCGGCAGGGCGCCGGACATGTTGTGCCCGTTGCGGGGGTTACCGGTGTACGTCGGGTCGCACATCCGGTCGAAGCCCTTGCCCTCGTCGTTCGGGATCACCTTGCTGGCGCCGTCCGACTCACCCGGGGGCTTGACCCAGACGTACGCGTCGATACCGGGCGCCGGGGCCGCCTGGGGCCGTGCGCCGAGACCGGCGCCCTTCTGGTTGCACCAGTTGCCCAGGTGGATCCGGCGGTCGGTGCGGCCTCCGTCGACGTACGTGTCCGAAGTGGTCTTCGGGCCCGCGGCGGTCGGCCGGGCCGCGCCGCCCCAGCCGTTGCGGGAGGTGTCGATCAGCATCCCGACATCTGAGGAGAAGCCTTCCTTCTGGGCCTCGGTGCGGAACGCCTGGGCGAACGACTGCTCGTCCACATAGCGGTTCCAGTCGATCCACTTGGCCTTCTCGCGGATCGGACCGTCGTTGGCGGTGTCGCCGATCTTGAAGAACGGCTCCGTGGTGGCGCCGTAGTTCGCGGTGTTGGCGATGAAGCCGTGCACGTTGGCCAGTGTGCTGCCCTCGGCCCTCGCGGCCTCGGCGATCTGCTTCGCGGAGGCGTTGAAGTTGTCGTCCCAGCCGATCCAGCCGTGGTGGCCCGCGTCGACGTAGTTGTACGCGTTCGGAACCGCGCCCAGCTTGGCCAGCGCGTAGCCGACACCCTTGACGTAGTTTCCGTTCGCCTTCATCACGTCGCAGTTCGGGACCGCGGTCGGGCGGGGCGAGACGTTGGTGACCAGGTTCGGCAGCGAGTCGATCTCGACGATGTTCACGATGCGCAGATTGGCGTAGGCCGGCTTGGCCAGGATCGCCGCGATCGGGTCGATGTACTCGCTCTTGTACCGGGCGAGATCCGTCTGGCCGAGCTCGCCGTTCGAGGCGAGGGCGGAACAGTCACGGCCCGGCAAGTTGTAGATGACCAGTTGGATCGTCTGCGCGCCCTGGCTGACGGCCCTGGCGAGATGGGCGTCCAGGCCCATTCCGCCGGCCACACCGTTGATCGCGGCGATGCGGTCGAGCCACACGGCGGTGGGCTGGTTGGAGATTCTGCTGCCGCCGGGCTCGGCCGCGGCCTTCGCGGACCACTCCGGGTTCACGTACACCTTGGCACCCGCGTACGGGTTGTCCACGCGGGCGGCGGCCTTCGCGGAGGCCTTTGCGGACGCGGAGGCGGGGGTGGTGGTGAGCTGGGTGACCGCGCCGCCGGTGAGCAGCATCGCGCCGACGGTGAGGGCGATCAGGCCGCGGCGGACTCGTCGTTGGGGTAAGGCGACCGAGGGGGTGGGGGGTGTCATGTGCGAACTACCTCCGGAGGATATGGGTCTTCACCCCTCAGGGGGAAGACGTACGATTTGCCCGGTTCAGTTGCACGTTCTTAACGATGGGAGCGCTCCCATCGTCAAGCCTTGACCAAGACCTGTCAACACTTGGGCGCCACGAGGCCATTTACTACTCCATCCCCACGCGCTACGTTGCAGATGGGAGCGCTCCCATTGCCCCGTCAACCCCCCACCATCCACGCCAGACCCTCCAGCAGGTCGATCGCCGGGCCCGAACGGTCGGCTCCCGCGGCATGGGGCGACGCCCGCGACAGGTCCCGGCCGATCGGCCGGTGCTCGAAAGAGACCCTTCACGAAGGAGACCGACTCATGGCCATCAACTCGATCCGTGCCCGGCGCACGCTGGCCCTGGCCGGGGCCGCGGGCGTTGTCGCCGCGGTGCTGTCCGTGCCGTCCCCGGCATCGGCGCACGGCGTCAGCATCATGCCCGGCTCGCGGACCAACCTGTGCTACAAGGACCTGCTCCAGAACGGCTCGACCCAGATGCCGTCCAACCCCGCCTGCGCCGACGCGGTCCGGCAGACCGGTACCACCCCGCTGTACAACTGGTTCGCCGTTCTGGACTCCAACGCCGGTGGCAGGGGCGCGGGTTACGTCCCGGACGGAAAGCTGTGCAGTGCGGGCGACCGCAGCCCGTACAACTTCTCCGCGTACAACGCGGTCCGCACCGACTGGCCGAAGACGCACCTGACCTCGGGTGCGAACATCCAGCTCAAGTACAGCAACTGGGCCGCTCATCCGGGCAAGTTCGAGGTGTACCTCACCAAGAGCGGGTGGAGCCCGGCGAAGGCCCTCGCGTGGGGCGACCTGGAGCACCTTCAGACGGTGACCAACCCGCCGCAGAACGGTGGTGTGGGCACGAACGAGGGCCACTACTACTGGAACCTCCAGTTACCGCAACGGAGCGGTCAGCACATGCTCTTCGTCCAGTGGATCCGCTCCGACAGCCAGGAGAACTTCTTCTCCTGCTCCGATGTCGTCTTCGACGGCGGCAGCGGTGAGGTCACCGGTCTGGCGGGCGGCAAGCGGTCGGCCGCCGAGGTCGAGGCGCTCGGGGCGGACGCCGAGAACACCGAGGCCGACCCGATCCACGCCGCCGGACACGGCGAACACGCCGCAGCCGGTGAGAAGCTGGCAGCCTCCAGCAACGAGTCGGCCGTCGCCGTGCCCGCGGTAGCGGCGGGCCTGGGGGCAGTCGTCTTCGCCAGTGGCGCGCTGGTCTTCAACCGGGGCCGCCGGGCCAGGCAGCACGGCTGACGGCCGAGGGCCCCGGCGCCGCCGCCGGGGCCCTCTCACCGTTCAAGTCGTTCACGCCGCACCGCACTGCGCCAGCATCGTCTTCCTGTCGGCCGGCGTCACCGGCATCTCGTACTTGGCCGCGACCTGCGCGAAGCGCACCACGTACGCGCAGCGCACCGGCTTGCTCGGCGGCAGCCAGGACGCCGGGCCCGAGTCCTGTTTGCCGCTGTTCGTGGGGCCGTCGACCGGGAGCAGGTTCAGCGGGTCGTTCGCGAGCTGCTTCCGCTTGTCCTCGTTCCAGCGGGCGGCGCCCATCTGCCAGCTGTAGGAGAGCGGCACCATGTGGTCTATCTGGACGGCCGTCGCCTTCTGTTTCTTCCAGGCGATGTCCTTGCCGGTGTACGGGTCGTGGAGCGTCATCGAGACGATCACGCAGGTGGAGCCCGACCGGAACTCGATGTCCTGGCCGTCGCGCTTGAGCAGGTCGTTGCGGGTGTCGCAGCCGTTGCGGGCGTACGGGACGCCGTCCGCCGTGTCCATCCACGCGTAGCCGAACTCGTCCCGGTCGTAACCGGTCTTCGGCCCGCGCCCCTTCACCTCCAGCGCCGAGATCAGCTTGCGGGCCGCCGCCAGGTCCGCGTCCCCGGTGAGGGGAGCGAGACCGGGTTCGGTGCCGTCGGCGTTCTTCAGCGGGCTGGTCGCCCGCCCGTCCGGCGCGCCGCCGCCGGCGTCGCCGGACGCGGCGGGCACGGCGGAGTCGATGGCGTCGCACCCCGCGAGCAGCGAGGCCGCGACGGCGACGACGAGCAGCGGAATTACCGGACGGGCGGTGCGTGGGGACGTACGGGTGTATGCGGTCACGACCCCAGGATGGTCGTCAGGAACTCCCCCGTCCACGACAGCAGTTCGCGGCCGACCACCGGCTTGCCGCCGATCCTGCCCGCCGTCGGGCGCGGCACGAGGATCTGATGGGCCGTCGGCTTGATGACCGTACGGGGGTGCAGACGCTTGAGGCGCAGCTCCTGCGACTCCCTCAACTCCACCGGCGCGAAGCGGATGTTGGACCCCTGGAGGACGATCTCACCGACCCCGCAGGCCCGCGCCAGCATGCGCAGCCCGGCCACCAGCAGCAGGTTCTCCACCGGCTCGGGGAGCTTGCCGTAGCGGTCCGTCAGCTCCTCGCGTACGGCGGTGATGTCGGCCTCCGAGTTGGCGGAGGCGATCGCGCGGTAGGCCTGGAGGCGCAGCCGCTCGCCGGGCGCGTAGTCGTGCGGGACGTGCGCGTCGACCGGCAGCTCGATCTTGACCTCCAGCGGCGGCTCCTCCTGCACCGTGCCGTCGACGGCCGCGCGGTAGTCCGCGACGGCCTCGCCGACCATGCGTACGTACAGGTCGAAGCCGACACCCGCGATGTGCCCGGACTGCTCGCCGCCGAGCAGATTGCCCGCGCCGCGGATCTCCAGGTCCTTCATCGCGACGTACATGCCGGCGCCCATCTCGGTGTGCTGGGCGATCGTCGCGAGGCGTTCGTGCGCGGTCTCGGTCAGCGGCTTCTCCGGCGGGTAGAGGAAGTACGCGTAGCCGCGCTCCCGGCCACGGCCCACCCGGCCGCGCAGCTGGTGCAGTTGGGAGAGGCCGAAGTTGTCGCCGCGTTCCACCACGAGGGTGTTGGCGTTGGCGATGTCGATGCCGGACTCCACGATCGTGGTGGAGACGAGGACGTCGAACTTCTTCTCCCAGAAGTCCACCACGACCTGTTCCAGGGCCTGTTCGGACATCTGGCCGTGCGCGGTCGCGATGCGCGCCTCGGGCACGATCTGGCGCAGCCGCGCGGTGGCCCGGTCGATCGACTCGACGCGGTTGTGGATGTAGAACACCTGGCCCTCGCGCAGCAGTTCCCGCCGGATGGCCGCGCCGATCTGCTTCTCCTCGTACGGGCCGACGAAGGTCAGCACCGGGTGCCGCTCCTCGGGCGGGGTGGTGATGGTCGACATCTCGCGGATGCCGGTCACCGCCATCTCCAGGGTGCGCGGGATCGGTGTCGCGGACATCGTCAGGACGTCGACGTTGGCGCGGAGCTTCTTCAGCTGCTCCTTGTGCTCGACGCCGAAGCGCTGCTCCTCGTCCACGATGACCAGGCCGAGGTCCTTGAACTTCGTCTCGGAGGAGAACAGGCGGTGCGTGCCGATGACGATGTCGACCGACCCCTCGCGCAGCCCTTCGAGGGTGGCCTTCGCCTCCGCGTCGCTCTGGAAGCGGGACAGGGCCCGGACGACGACGGGGAACTGGGAGTACCGCTCGGAGAACGTGCCGAAGTGCTGCTGCACGAGCAGCGTCGTCGGTACGAGCACGGCGACCTGCTTGCCGTCCTGGACGGCCTTGAAGGCGGCGCGCACGGCGATCTCCGTCTTGCCGTAGCCGACGTCGCCGCAGACCAGACGGTCCATCGGGACCGTCTTCTCCATGTCCTCCTTGACCTCGGCGATCGTGGAGAGCTGGTCGGGCGTCTCCACGTACGGGAACGCGTCCTCCAGCTCCCGCTGCCAGGGCGTGTCCGCGCCGAAGGCATGGCCGGGGGCGGCCATCCGCGCCGAGTACAGCTTGATCAGGTCGGCGGCGATCTCCTTGACCGCCTTCTTGGCGCGCTGCTTGGTCTTCGTCCAGTCGGCGCCGCCGAGGCGGTGCAGGGTGGGTGCCTCGCCGCCCACGTACTTGGTGACCTGTTCGAGCTGGTCGGTGGGGATGTAGAGGCGGTCGCCGGGCTGGCCGCGCTTGGCGGGGGCGTACTCGACGAGCAGGTACTCGCGCGTCGCGCCCTGCACGGTGCGCTGCACCATCTCGACGTAGCGGCCGACGCCGTGCTGCTCGTGGACGATGTAGTCGCCCGCCTCCAGGGTCAGCGGGTCGATCGACTTGCGGCGCTTGGTCGGCATCCGCACGCCGTCCTTGCCCGCCGCCTTCTGGCCGGAGAGGTCGGTCTCCGTGAGGACGGCGAGCCCCAGCTCCCGGTCCACGAAGCCGTACTCGATCGAGCCGCACGCGACGTGCACGACGGACGGGGTGATCTCACCGAGGCCCTTGCCACCGTGGGCGTCGGGGGTGTCGAGGCGGGCGGCGATGCCCTCGCCGCCGAGCACCTCGACGGTACGGGCGGCGGTGCCGTGGCCCTCGGTGACGTAGACGGTGCGCCAGCCGTCGGCGAGCCAGCCCTTGGTGTCGGCGAGGGCGCGGGCGGTGTCGCCGCGGTACGTCTCCGGGGCGCGCATGCCCAGCTTGAGGGTGTCCTGCGACAGCTCCTCGTCGGCGGCGAACGGGGCCACCGACCACCACATCATCCCCAGCTCACGGGCCCGCTCGCGGACGTCGGCGATGCCCCACAGCGACGCCGCGCCGACGTCGATGGGCGCCTCGCCGCCGCCGGCCCCCGCCGCCCAGGACGCCTGGAGGAACTCCTGGCTGGTGGCGACCAGGTCGGCGGCCCGGGTCCGGACCCGCTCGGGGTCGCAGACCAGTGCCATGGAGCCCTTGGGCAGGACGTCGAGGAGCAGTTCCATGTCGTCGACGAGGACCGGGGCCAGGGCCTCCATGCCCTCCACCGCGATGCCCTCGGCGATCCTGCCGAGCATGTCGCTCAGCTCGGGGTGCACCTCGGCGAGGGCGGCGGCCCGCTCCCGTACCGGCTCCGTGAGCAGCAGCTCACGGCAGGGCGGCGCCCACAGGCCGTGCTCCGCGACTTCGAGGGACCGCTGGTCGGCGACCTTGAAGTAGCGGATCTCCTCGATGTCGTCGCCCCAGAACTCCACGCGCAGCGGGTGCTCCTCGGTGGGCGGGAAGACGTCCAGGATGCCGCCGCGTACGGCGAACTCGCCGCGCTTCTCGACCAGTTCGACGCGGGAGTACGCGGCGGCGGCGAGCGCCTCGGTCACCTCGTTCAGATCGGCGGTGCCGCCGCCGCGCAGCGAGACGGGCTCCAGGTCGCCGAGGCCCTTGACCTGCGGCTGGAGCACGGAGCGGATGGGCGCGACCACGACACTGACCGGACCGGCGCCCGGGTCGTCGGCGCGGGGGTGCGCGAGGCGGCGCAGCACGGCGAGCCGGCGGCCGACGGTGTCGCTGCGGGGCGACAGGCGCTCGTGGGGCAGCGTCTCCCAGGACGGGAACTCCGCGACGGAGTCGGCGGGCAGCAGGGACCGCAGCGCGGCGGCGAGGTCCTCGGCCTCCCGGCCGGTGGCGGTGACGGCGAGCACGGGGCGGCCCGCGTCCCGCGCGAGGGCCGCGACGGCGAAGGGGCGGGCGGCGGGCGGTCCGACCAGGTCGACGTGTGTGCGGTGCCCGTCGGCGGCGGCACCGACCGCTTCGGCGAGCGCCGGGTCTCGTACTACGGCGTCGAGCAGACCGTGCAGGCTCATGAAGGGTGTTTCCGTCCGGTTCCGGGGCTTGATGACGCGGTGGTCGCGCCTGGTGAGCAACGCGAAGGGCCCGACACGTGTCACGGGCCGGGGGCCCTCCAGCGTACGACTCCGGACGGACAGCCGTCGCGCGGGACGGGGCGGGCCCCGCGCGACCGTGGGCGCGGGGCGGGTCGCGGGCGGATCCCGCAGGCCGGCTCACCACGGACTCCACGCGGACTCCGTGTACTCCCCGGAGACCGTGGGGAGACTGCCGGAAGACCACCCACGGGGAGACGGACGCCAGTCCGCCGAACCGCCGGCCAACCGGCGCGCCGGGCGGGCGGCGGTAAGTGAGGACACGCACGGTTCACCCACATCTACAACACAGTTCCACGCAAGATCGGCTACAGAGCCATGGTGTTGCCTTTACTCTCTCCAGGGCCCGTCCGAGCCGTGGGCGAGCCCGGCGGGCCGCACCGACCGGTGTTACCGACACCCCTACCCGTCCTCGGCGTGAACAGATCAAGTAGCGGAGGCCAAGTCTTGGGCGACAACGAGATGTCCGTCTTCGGCGTCTCTCCGGCCGAGGAAGAGATGTACCGGCATTTTCTCCGCAATCCCGATACGTCGGCGGACGACATCCATCTGCTGGTCCACACCGAACAGGACGACGCCAGGCGCAGCCTGGAGCGGCTGCGGGAGTTGGGGCTGCTCCACCCCGACAGCAGTATCGAGTGCGTCTCCCCCGCCGACCCCGGTGTGGCGCTGGCCCGGCTGACGGACGCGCGTCTCAACGCGCTGCACGAGGAGCTGCGCCGGGTCATGCAGGCCCGTGACCTCGTCGACGGTCTGCGCGCCGAACAGGGCTCGCGGCTGCCCCCGGTGCAGGGCATCGAGCAGTTGGAGGGCCTGTCGGAGATACGGAACCGGATCGACGACCTCGCGTTCTTCGCGCGTGACGAGATCCTGTCCGTGGAGCCGTACACGAAGCTCTCGGCCGAGAACATCGAGCGGTCCCGCCCGCTTGACCTGCGATGTCTGCGGCGCGGGGTGCGCATCCGCAATGTGGTGCTCGCCGCCGCGCTCGACGACCTGCCGACCCGCGAGTACCTGCGCGAACTGGTCAAACGCGGGGCTCAGATCCGCGTGGCGGAGAACATCACCGAACGGATCCTGGTGTACGACGGCCGCACCGCCCTGGTGCCGGTGGATCCCCAGAACACCGCGCGCGGGGCGCTGCTCGCCCACAAGAGCGGACTCGTCTCCAACATCATCGCGCTCTTCGAGAAGATCTGGACACAGGCGGACGACCTCCTGACCGTGACGAAGGAGGCCGCCGACGCGGTGGAGGGGCTCAGCGAGATCGAGCAGCAGGTGCTGATCTCGATGTGCACGGTGGGCAAGGACGAGGCGGGCGCCAGGGAGCTGGGCATCTCGGTCCGCACCTACCGAAGACATGTGGCGGACCTGCTCCAGTCCCTGGGCGCGGCGAGCCGGGCGCAGGGCGCGCTGCGGGCCCGCGAACGGGGCTGGATCTGACCTGAGAAAGGCGGTGGGGCGCGGGCGCGCCCCGCGACGCTTTCAGGTCTGTTCCGCCCAGCCCCACAGCGCCGTGTCGGACAGGACCGCGCGGACCGCGCGGTGGATGTCGGTGTCCGTGGTGGCGCCGTCCCGTGCGATCCACAGTCGGATCCGGTCCTCCGCGGCCTCGGGGACGCATCTCCAGTGGGCGGGCAGCAGGCCGAGCAGGCGGATGACCGTCGTTTCGGCGGACGGGGCCGCGCTGTCCTCGCGGACCGTCACCACCTCCACGTAGCCGGGGGTGTCCCCGACGTCCCACTGGGCCGTCATCATCACCGAGTCTCCTTGAACAGTTGCCTGACGGCCGTCGCCATGGCCGCGATGCCGGCCGGCAGGGCGGTCCGCGCGTCGGGGGCGAACTCGGCCGAGTGGTTGGGCGGTAACGGCCGGCCTGCGGAGTGCGCCTCGTGCCACTGGCGCGGGGACACCGTACCGACCATCCAGTATGCCGTCCGGACACCGTCGACGGCGAAGCGCGGGAAGTCCTCGGTGGCCATCGAGCCCGGCCACTCCAGCACCCGGTGCGGGCCGAACTCCCGCTCGTGGGCGGCGCGTACGGCCGCCGTGGCCGCCGGGTCGGGGAGCAGCGCCGGGGAGCGGGAGGTGACCGTGATGTCGGGGTCCTCGGGGCATCCGGAGGCGGCGCACTCGGCCCGTACGATGCGTCTCGCCGCTTCCACGGCCCGCTCCAGGGCCCGGTCGCTCGTGGCGCGGACGGTGATGCTCAGCTCCGCGTCGTCCGGGACGACGTTGCCGCGAAGGCCCGCGCGCAGGGACCCGACGGTCAGGACGACCTGGTCGGAGGGCGCCGTCTCGCGGGAGACCACCGTCTGGAGGCGCATGACGGTCGCGGCGGCCGTCACGACGGGGTCCACGGTGAGCTGCGGGGTGCCGGCGTGGCCGCCGCGGCCGTGGATGACGACGTCCAGCGCGGCGCTCGCCGCCATCATCGCGCCCCGGCCGTGCGCGAGGGTCCCGGCGGGCAGGGGCGCGGTGTGCTGGGCGAGGACGGTGTCGGGGGTGCCGAACCGCTCGTAGAGACCGTCCGCGAGCATCGCGCCCGCCCCTTCCAGGGTCTCCTCGGCGGGCTGGCCGACGACCAGGAGGGTCCCGCTCCAGGTGTCCGCGTCCGCCGCGAGCAGGGCGAACGCGCCCGCCGCGGACGCCAGATGGAGGTCGTGGCCGCAGGCGTGCATGGTGCCGGGCACGGTGCTCGCGTACGCCAGGCCGGTGCGTTCCCCGATGGGCAGGGCGTCCAGTTCGGCGCGGACCAGGAGGGTCGGTCCCGGGCCGTTGCGCAGGACACCGACGACGCCGTGGCCCCCGACACCACGGGTGACGGTGGCGCCGTCGCCCTCCAGCCGGGCGGCGAAGCGTCCGGCGGTCCCCGCCTCGGCGCCGGACAGCTCCGGGTTAGCGTGCAGTTCGAGATAGAGCCCGAGGGCGGCCCGCAGGGTCTCGCGCGGTACGGCGGCGGGGCCGACGGGCGCGGTGTCCGGTCCCGGTGCGGGCGTGGAAGCCCGGAGTGTGTCCCCGTTCGGCGCGCCGGTCATGCGCGCTCACCTCCTTGCTTGGGACGGGTTGAGCATTTCTTGAGGTTCGAGCGTGCGGGAGCGCACGCGCACCTGATGAGCGTTCCGCTGACACCAGGTGTCAGCGATGTGACAGCGAAAGCCGGGCCCAACTGACAGCGCTCACCGGTGGAATGAGGCCATCGCAAGGGAGCCGCACCGGACAGGCCGGTGGGGCCCCGGAGACCGAAGGAGACCCTCATGGCCCCGAAGACCGTTCTCGCCACCCTCGCCGACGAGATCCTGGAGCTCGAGTCGGAGACCTTCGAGATCTCGGACTACTCGGACGCGTCCGAGGTCGTCCTCGCCGGTTCCACGTCGTGCTCCTCGACGTCCACCTGCTCCAGCACCACCAGCACCACCTCCTGCTCGGCCTGATCAGGCTTCGCAGTCAGGGTCCTTCGGATCCCGCCGGCCCCTTTCCCCGTGGCAACATCCACCGGGCGAGGGGCCGGCTGCCGTCGTGTCCGGGGACACGGCGGCCCGGCGCGGCCCCGGGGACTCACGGGAACGGATGCGGAACCGCCTTGATCCGCGACTCCGGCAGGTCCTCCGTACGCCGCCCGGCCACCCGCAGCGCCGTCCGCAGTCTCGGCATCAGCAGGGCCCGCTGCCGTGTCCACCCGAAGTCGAGCGGCAGCAGACCGGGCACGATCGTGCTGACCGTGTGCAGACCCATCCGCCGCTGCTCCGGAGTCGTCTGGTCCACGGCGATCACGTCGTACCCCGCGCCGGCCAACTCGTCGCGCAGCAGCCGCAGATCGTCCAGCAGATCGCCGGTGCGCGGCCGGACCGGGGCCCAGTCGGCGAACGTCTCGCCGAGCGTGCGCACGTCCGTGGGCTCCAGGTACTCGCGCGCGTGCCGCGCCATCTCCGGCAGACCGTAGAGCTGCGCGTGGTCCTTGAGGTGCAGCACCTTGCGGTAGTCGCCCGCCATCTCGCGCAGCTCGCCCTCGCGTTCGGCGACCTGGTAGGGCAGGTGGGGTATGTAGGTGAGGACTTCGGACAGCGCGGCGTCGACCGTGCCCTCCGGGTCGAAGCCGGCGGCGGCGCTGAAGGACAGCGTGCCGAGTCCGCCGTCGCGCCGTACGGCGAGGGCCGTGACGACGGGAACGGCGAGATCCATCCGGGTGTCGAAGGCGTGCACGTCGTAGCCGTGCAGCGCGGCCCGGTCGAGCATCGTGCGGATCGCGCCGCCGGTGCACGAGCCGAGGTCGATCTCGGTGAGTCTGGCGCGGCCGTACCAGGCGAGCAGGAACGCGTCGCGCTCGATCAGCTCCAGCAGGCCGAAGAGGATCGCCTCCTCCAGACTCCCGCCGGTGGCACAGCCGTTGGAGCACTCGAAGACGAAGTTGTCGGCCTCGACGCCCGCGCTGTAGTGCGCGAGACGCGCGGGGACGAGGATCGGGCGCTCGTCGCGCAGCGAGTGGCCCCACACCCAGGGGATCGGCCGCTCCGGGTCGAACGGGCTGACCAGGTGGTCCTTCTCGTACGTCGCGTCCGAGTAGAAGCCGCGGTCCGCCGGGTTCAGCGCGTCGGCCGCGAGATTGCTGTACGACTCGACGACCGGGCTCGTGCCGCGGCGGCGGTGGGTGCCCGCGTACCGCTCCAGTCCCTCCAGGAAGGCCAGCCTCCGGCTGGTGGAGTAGCTGTTGGCCTGGCCGCTCCAGGTGACGTCGTTGAGACCGGCGTAGCCGCGTACGAAGTTGGTGCCCGCGACGGGGGCGGTCGTGGTGGACGTCGGGTTGATCCAGGTGTCCGAACCGAGCGCGCCGCAGACGGGGTTGGCGAGCGCGGCGGTCGGCAGCGGGTAGGCGCCGAGCGGGTGCAGGCGGTAGCCGTCCGGGTCCGGCTTGGGCTTGGCCGTCAGCCGCATGCGCGCGGCGTCGGCGGTGTCCGGGCGCTCGGGGACGCAGGACGGGCAGG
The DNA here is from genome assembly GCF_022695985.1 of Streptomyces sp. NP-1717. Lineage (GTDB taxonomy): Bacteria > Actinomycetota > Actinomycetes > Streptomycetales > Streptomycetaceae > Streptomyces. Next base: position 68,686 of record NZ_JAAPBF010000013.1, read on the forward strand.
TCGGTTCGGGCAGCAGCGGGAACGTCGCGAGGGCGAGCGTGCCGAGGTCGATCCGGGTGACCTGCGGCAGCTCCCGGTCGGGGGCGGCGGTGGCGGGCGGGGTGAACTCCCCCGTACGGACGGCGAGATACGCCGCCCAGACCGCGTCCACGGCGTAGTCGGTGAGCAGCGGCCAGTCGGCGGCGCCGTGCGGTGCGTGGCCCAGTTCCAGCGCCTCGCGCTCGGAGCGGCTGCGCAGCCGCTGCCAGCGGATGGCGAGGCACTGGCCGCAGGCGGTGCCCGTCGTGCCGCCCCACGGGCCGACGAGGACGGCGCGCGAGGTGAGCTGGACGTTCGCCCGGGGGCGTACGGCGGCGTACGGGTCGGGGAGCCCGAAGCCGAGGACGTCGGCGGCGCCGAGCGGCACCACGAGCGGCGCGGGCAACGCGGGCAGATCCCGCGGATCCGGCAGGTCCGGCGGGGCTCCTCCGGGGGACCCGGCGGCCTCGAACCTTACGTTCAGGGCGTGTTGGAGGCGCGCTCGGCCGCGCTCCAGCGGGCTGCCGTCGGCGGGGGCCACAGCCGCCCCCGCCTCCTCCCCCGCGGCTGTCGTGGTGACGGTCCCTGTCGTCATGACTGGTCGCTCCAGCGGAAGGTCTTGAGCGCGACGGCGCCGAAGACGACGGCGAAGGCGGTGATGCCGCCGCAGGCCACCAGGATGTCGCCGCCGCCCCCGTCACCGGTGATGGCGGCGGAGATGCCGTCGTTGAAGTAGCGCAGGGGCAGCACCAGCGACAGGTTCTGCATCCAGCCGGGCATGGCGTCGAGCGGGAAGAAGGACCCGGAGAGGAACGCCATCGGCACCATCAGGCAGTTGGCGACGGCGGCGACGGCCTCCGGTGTCCGCGCGAACGAGCCGACGATCACACCGACCGCGAGGAACGCGGTGATGCCGAGGAACAGCACCGGCAGCGCCAGCGGCCAGCTCCCGGCCGGTTCCAGACCGAAGAACGGCAGCATCGCTACGAGCACGAACATCGCGGCCTGCACGGTGCCGATGGCGAGCGCCAGCACGTAGCGCGAGCCGAGGATCGTCGGCAGCGGCGTCGGTGTCATCCGGATCAGCCGCAGGATGTCGTCGCGGCGCCACTGCATGATGACGAACCCGACGCCGAAGACGGCGGCGTTGGCGACGCCCCACGACAGCACACCGGGGGCGATGTAGTTGATGTAGGGGCGCCCGCTCTCCTCGACCGTCATGCCGTGGAAGATCAGGCCGAAGACGATCAGGAAGAGGAGGGGGAAGGCGAACGTGAAGAAGAGGGTGGTCTTGTCGCGCGTGTACGCCTTGTAACCGGCCTTGCTCAGCGCGGAGTAGGCGCTCGTCGCGCGGGTGCGCGGGCGCGTCGTGGTCGTACCGGGACCGGGCGAGTTGCCGGCGGCGCTCGTGGTGCTCATCGTGTCGGTGCTCCGTCTCTCAGTGCTGGCGTCGCGGGGCGGGCGGGGACTTCCAGGACAAGGCCCAGGCCCTACGCCTGCGGGCTGCCGGTCAGTTCGAGGTACACGTCCTCCAGGCTGGCGGTGCGTGTCTGTACGCCGTGCAGTCCGGCGAGCGCGTCGACCGCCGACAGCACCGGACCCGAGTCCTCGGTCTCCAGCACGATCGAGTCGCCGTCCTCGGTTGCCCGCAGCACACCGGGGATGGCGCGCGCGTCGGTGAGCGAGAGACGGTCGGCGGGGACCACCAGCCGGGTGACCGCGCTGCTGGCGGCGACCAGCTTGCCCGGGGTGTCCAGTGCGACGATCCGGCCGTCGATGACGATCGCGACGCGGTCGCAGAGCGCCTCGGCCTCGTCCAGGTGGTGGGTGGTGTAGACGATGGTCCGGCCGGCGACCTTGAGCGCGCGCAGCACCTGCCACAGGGCGCGGCGGGCCTGCGGGTCGAGCGCGGCCGTCGGCTCGTCGAGGAAGATCAGCTCGGGGTCGTGGACGAGCGCGGACGCGATGGCGAGGCGCTGGCGCTGACCGCCGGAGAGGTCGTCGACGCGGACGTCGCCCTGTTCGGTGAGGTCGACGGCGGCCAGTCCGCGCGCGGCGGCCTCGCGGTCGGCCTTGTACAGCGCGGCGACCGTCTCCAGGTGCTCGCGCGCCGTGAGCCGTACGAAGAAGGCGGACGCCTGCGTCTGGACGCCGAGCCGGGGCAGCAGTTCGGGGTCGCGCGGCCAGGGGTGCCGGCCGAGGACGGTGACCGAGCCCGAGTCGGGGCGGCGCAGACCCTCCATGATCTCGACCAGGGTCGTCTTGCCGGCACCGTTCGGGCCGAGCAGTCCGAAGAACTCACCGCGCGGGACGGTCAGCGAGATGCCGTCGACGGCCCGCTTCTCCCCGTACCGCTTGTGGATCGTGTCGAGGACGACGGCGGG
>NZ_JAAPBF010000130.1 GCF_022695985.1 Streptomyces sp. NP-1717
GTGACCGCCGCCCGGTTCGGCGAGGATGTGCGTACGGAGCCGGTCCGCCTGCTCGCCGAGGGCGGCGGCGGTGCGGGCGGAGAGGATCCAGGGCACCGTGTCCGACGGCGTCTCCTCTGCCTCGGTGTCACGGTCACCGGTCCCGGCGGGGGTGGCGGTGACGGCGGCGGGGGGAACGGGCTCGGGCTCCGCCGCCAGCACCACGTGGCAGTTGGTACCGCCCATGCCGAACGAGCTGACACCGGCGACGGCCGGGCGCGACGCGTCGGGCCAGGTTGTCATCTCACGGACGACGTCGAGCCGCAGCTGGTCCAGGGGGATGTCCCGGTTGGCCCGGGTGAAGTTCAGGCTCGGCGGGATCTGACGGTGCGCCAGGGAGAGGACGGTCTTGACCAGTCCGGCGATGCCCGCGGCGCCTTCCAGATGACCGATGTTCGTCTTGACCGATCCGACCAGCAGCGGCGCGCCCTCCGGTCGGCCGGTCCCCAGGGCGGCGCCCAGCGCGCCCGCCTCGACGGGGTCCCCGACGCGGGTGCCGGTCCCGTGCAGTTCGACGTATCCCACGTGTTCCGGAGTCACTCCGGCGCGCCGGTACGCCGCCCGCAGCACCTCCGTCTGTGCCCGCGTGCTGGGGGTGGTCAGAGTCGCCCCGCCACCGTCGTTGTTGACCGCGCTGCCCCGGATCTCGCAGTAGACGGTGTCGCCGTCGGCCCGCGCGCGGTCCAGGGGCTTGAGTACCACCATCGCCCCGCCCTCGCCGCGTACGTAACCGTCGGCGCGGTCGTCGAAGGTGTGGCAGCGGCCGGTGGGTGAGAGACCGCCGAACCGGGCGGCGGTCACGGCGCTCTCGGGAATCAGATTGAGATTCACGCCGCCGACGAGCGCGATCTCCGACTCGCCCCGGCGCAGGCTCTCCGCCGCCAGATGCACCGCGACCAGGGACGACGACTGACCGGTGTCGACGGTGAGGCTCGGCCCGTTCAGGCCGAGGCTGTAGGAGACGCGGTTGGCGATGAGGCTGCGGTGCAGGCCGGTGATGCTGTGCGTGCCGATCGCCGGCATGCCGTGGCGATGCAGCAGCCGGGCGTAGTCGTCCGAGATCGCGCCGATGAACACGCCCGCCTGACGGCCTCGCAGCGCGTCCGGCACGGTTCCGGCGTCCTCCAGCGCCTCCCAGCACAGTTCCAGCGCCAGCCGCTGTTGCGGGTCCATGGTCCGTGCCTCGCGTGGCGAGATGCCGAAGAACGCCGCGTCGAACCGGTCGACCTCGTCCAGGAACGCGCCGTGCAGGGCTTCCTGTTCGCGTGGTTCCTCCTGCCAGCGGCCGGCCGGGACTCGCCCGACGGCGCTGCGTCCGTCCGCGAGCAGCCGCCAGAACGCCCGGGGTGTGGCGGCCTCCGGGAGCCGGCAGGACAGCCCGACCACGGCTATCGGCTGGGAGCCTTTACGGCCGTTGGCGTCGGTCGCCGATTCCAGCATGGCTGAAATCACCTCCGTGGTCATGAGGAAACGAGCGAGGGCAGGAGCGGATCACCGACGCGTGGCGTGATGGCGCCGTGGACGGCCGGTCGGGATGCTCTCCGCGAGGAGAGATCGCGGGGAGGACGGGAGCGGTCAGGACGCGAAGCTGCCGAATGCCGGCTCTGGTTGCCGCGCACGGCGGTGTACCGCCCAACACGTAGGTGAGCAGCGAGGCATGACGGCCAATCAGGGCATACGGGACAGGTCTTGGAACGCGGCCACGAGGCCGGCGACCGCGGAGGCCGCCGCGGCCTGTTGCGTGTTCAGATAGAAATGCCCCCCGGGGAAGGTACGCATCGAAAAGTCGTCGTCGGTGAGCTGCTCCCAGGCGCGTGCGTCGTCGAGGCTCACACGGGGGTCACTGTCGCCCAGCATCACGCCGATCGGAACGCTCAGCCGGTCGCCCTCCCGGTAGCGGTAGGTCTCCACCGCCCGGTAGTCGGCGCGCAGTGCGGGCAGGGCCATGCGCAGCAGTTCGTCGTCGGCCAGCAGAGTGGGGTCGGTGCCGCTCAGTGCACGGATCTCCGCGATGATCCCGTCGTCGCCGCGCCGGTGCACGTTCTCCTCCCGCTGGATCACCGGTGCCCGGCGGCCGGAGGCGATCAGCCCGAGCAGCGTGCCCGGGGCCGAACGCTGGATCCGCAGGGCCAGTTCGAACCCGACGACGGCGCCCATGCTGTGCCCGAGGATGACCAGTCTCTGCTCCGGCCGGAGCGTCAGCAGCTCACCGATCCGGTCCGCGAGCGTGCGCACGTCGTCGATCGGCGTCTCCTTGCGCCGCTCCTGGCGGCCGGGGTACTGCACGCAGACGACATCGACGGCCGGGGCCAGTTCGCGGGCCATGGAGAGGAACTGGGGTGCCGCGCCGCCGGCGTGCGGCAGACAGAGCAACTGGACGGCGTCCGGCGCGGCGGGTTCGTATCTGCGGAACCAACTGTCCCGGTCCGCGGCTGCGGTCATCGGCTCGAACCCTCCCGGTCCCGGTGCGGCCTGCCGGTACGTCCGGCGTCTGACCAGCGTGGAAAAGCGTTTTCGATCGCTCATCAAGGTACCGGCGGCCAGGGGCGATCACGCCCCTAACCAACCCCCTATCGGCGGCCCGCCCTACCCCAGATCACCCCTGGACGCACCGCTTCCACCAGGCCCGGGGGCCCGGTGGACCGGCGGCCCAGCGCTGCCGGGCGGCGCTCGGCAGGGGTCGGGCCGTCTCGCTCCTCAGCGGTCCGCCGAGCCCACCAGATACAGCTCCACCGGCAGATTGGAGCGTCGGCTCACTCTGAGCTTGCGGTACACCTTGGTGAGATGCTGCTCCACCGTGCTCACCGTGATGAAGAGAGTGCGGCTGATCTCGCGGTTGCTCCGCCCCTGCGCCGCGAGAGCCGCGACCTTCCGCTCGGCCTCACTGAGCGAGGTGAAGTCATAGGGGGCTCGCCGCGGTGCCGCCGCTTCGTCCGCGTCGTCCTCCGCGCCGCCGGAGTTCTGCAGCCTCCAGTAAAGGGGCTCGGCGCCACAGAACTTGGCCATCTTCTTCGCTTGATGGGCGCTCGGCCTCGATTCGGCGAATCGGCCGCATTCGAGCTCGGCGTCGCTCGCGTCGGCGAGCGCCATGGCCAGTTCGAGCTGGTCCCCGGACTCGAAGAGGACCTTCACCGCGTCCCTCAGCAGGGAGACCCGGGCCGGCAGGTCCATCGTCGCCGCCATGATCCGCAGGGAGCAGCCGTACACCCGCTTGTCCTCGACGTTCGCCAGCGTCAACTGCTTCTCGATGACGGCCCGCGCCTTGAGCGGGTCACCGAGACGCAGCCACGCCTCCGCCAGATCGCTGCGCCACGGGATGAAGTTGGGATGGTCGAGATCGCATCGCGCGAGAAAGCGACCGCATGCCTGAAGGTCCGCCAGCGCGGCGTACGGGCGGTCGCCCTCCAGGTAGAAGCGACCGCGCGCACGCAGGAACTGCAGCCAGAGAGGGTTCTGGTGAACCTCGGACAGTGCCTCTTTGACCAGCGTCTGCGCTTCGTCCATCCTGCCCATGGCCGTGGTGGCGTGGACGAGGGATGACAGCGGAAGTCCGAGGGCCGCGCCCCAGTTGTGCTGGGGCATCACGGTCAGGGCCCGGCGGGAGTGCAGCTCGGCGTCGATCAGGTCGCCTCTGCGTATCGCCACGAGTCCCTGGACGGCCGCGAGTATCGCCACCCAGGTCGCGGCCTGGTGCGCTTCGGCTTCCATTCCGAGGGTTTCGCACCAGCGCTGGGCCTCGTCCAGTCTGTTGTCGTAGGTCAGTGCGAGCAGAGCGGCCAGCACGGTGACCGGCAGGGCGTCGGTGAGCCGACAGCACTCCAGGACCTGCTGGGCGCTCTTGACCAGCTCGTTCCACGAGTGGCAGGCGACCGCTCTCTCGGCGCGGTTCGGTGTCATGGCCTCATCGGCACGGTCCGTCCCCTTGAGAGGCGAAACCCACCGGAGCCACTGGCGGGCGAGCGTCAGTTCGGCGGCGCCGGCCAGGTCGAACTCGTACTGTCGCGCGTCGACGCGCGCGAGCACCGCGGCGGCCTCTTCGGCTCTGCCCTCCCAGGCCAGGAAGGTGCTCAGCATCACGATGGAGCGGTCGTCCAGATTCCCGTCCTCGAGCGCCGAATTGAGCGGCCCCAGAAGCGAGGTGACCGCTGACGGTTTCAGCAGCCAGGAGACGCGTGCCAGCGCCCCCGTCACCGCCGCCCGCTCCTGGTCGTCGCCGCTGGCCCGGCGGGCGGCTTCGAGGAACTCCGCGGCGCGGCCCGGGTCCCCCTCCCCCATGACCTGCCGTGCCGCGCCCCGCAGGACGTCCACGGACCACTTCGCCGCGGTACCGCCCGCGGAGACGAGGCGTTCGGCGACCTTCGACGGCACCGCGCCGTCGTGATGGAGCAGCAGGGCGGTCCGCTCGTGCAGTAACGCGAGCGCCTTGCCGTCGAGCCCGCGCAAGGCCGCGGCCCGGGCGGCGGGGTGGCGGAACCATCCGGAGCGGAGCAGTCCGGTGTCGGTGAGGGCGCTCAGCGCCTCCGCCACCGCGCGGTGTTCACCGTCGAGCAGCCGCACCAGTACGGCGGTGGACGCCGGGCCGCCGAGGACGGCCAGCCCGCGTGCCACGTCGAGCAGACGAGGGTCCCAGCGGTGCAGGCACGCCTCGACGGCGACGTCGAAGTGCGCCCCCGTCGAGACCTCGTCCGCCGTGGAGACCCGCTCGACGCCTACGGAACCGGGCTCGCCCGGACGGTGCAGATGATCTTGATACAGGGCCTGGAGGAGCAGCGGACTGCCCCCTGTGGCCGCCAGGAAGGACGGAGCGAGCCGCTCGACGGCCGCCTCGCCCAGCCGTCGCTGCCGCAACCAGTCGCTCACGCCGCCGAGCGAGAAGGGCTCGACGTTCAACAACTGGAAGTACGGCTCCTTGATGCACTCGGCCAGCACCACCGGGGGCTGGGAGCTGGATGTGCGCCATTCGGCGAATACCGTGACGACCGGACTGGAGGCGAGTCGCCGCAGGATGAGCAGGAGTGTCCGCAAACTGGCCGGATCCGCGTACTGCATATCGTCCACGGTCAGCACCAAAGGGCGGCCATCGGCAGCTTCGAGGAGAATTCCCGCCAATTCATCCAGCACGTCGGCACCCGGTGAATAATCCCCGGAATCCACATGACGGGAAGCCAGAATTCCCTCAAGGCGCTCTTCCCTGTCGGCACCCAGCCCGATGGAGCGGTACATCTGCCCCAGTACGCCGAAATGGTGGCCCTGCTCGGAGCGGGCGCCCGAGGAGCCCAGCACCAGGGCGCCGGCACCCTTCGCGTACTCCGCGAAGGCGGACAAGAGCGTGGTTTTCCCCGCACCGCCCGGACCTGCGACGAGGGCGACCTGTCGGCCGGTCGGCGCGCACTCGTCCAGCATTCGCTTCAGAATGCGAAGCTCAATACACCGCTCAACCAAGATCACTAAAATGGCCCCCCGGTCCACTTTGCCTTACATTTAATTACTTTGATCAAGCTTTAACATAACTTCAACCCACACGGACAGTCAAGATCTTTTGTGGGTGATCTTCGTCAGCATTCCGTCAATCAGGCAACAGAGTTAAAGGATCGCCTCATCAAGGATTTTACCGGCAACCATGAAAGAACCACCCCCAACAGGGTGATGGAGCAAATCATCCGGAACGGCATCATCAAGGCCGACACGGCGCCCGCGTCACGAGCCGACGGAAGCCCGGCGAAACCGGCCGGGTACGAACTTCCGCGACAGAGGGGCCACCGGACGCGCCCGCGGCGCCTGCCCGGCGAAGCAACCCGGCCTCCAGCCGGTCCGTGAAACGCCGAAGGCCTGCTTCGGATCTCTCCGAAGCAGGCCTTGACCTGCGACTCTTTCGAGTCGGGACGACAGGATTTGAACCTGCGACCCCTTGACCCCCAGTCAAGTGCGCTACCAAGCTGCGCCACGTCCCGATGCCCGCCTGACCTGGGGTTTCCCCTGGCCGAACGCGCATGAGAACAATACCGCACTCAGACCGGTGGTCACGAACCGCTTTAGCCGCCCGAGGGCCGGGGCGCACCCCGGGCAGCACCGTGACCCGCATCCTCGACGCGATCCGGGCGCCGGCGTAACCCGGTTACCCCGCACCGGGGCCGGGATCGCGACCGGGGTCGGCGACAGCGACAGCGGCAGCGGGGCGCGCGGCCGCATTCAGCCCACCGCATCGGAAAACGCCCCGACCCGGGCGGTAAATCCCCGGTACGGGCAACTCCCTTATCACAGTGGGCGCTTCCGACCCATTGACCCTCCCGAAGCAGGGAACCTACGCTGTGCGACGTACTTAAGAAAGCGCTTTCTACCCATTCGTAGCCGCCACCTGCACCGGGAGCGCCCGTGAGTAGCCGTCCACCAGAACGACCCCCCATGCGCAGCAGCCGACCCGGAAGGGCGCTGACGCCCTTCACCGTCGTCCTGGCCCTGCTCGCTCTCGTGCTCGGGCTCGGGGTCGCCTCGCCCCCTCCCGCGGAGGCCGCGCCGTACCGTGTCCTGGTCTTCTCCAAGGTCACCAACTTCGAGCACGAGTCGATCGCCGCCGGTATCGCGGGCATCAAGAAGCTCGGCGAGGAGAACGGCTTCGAGGTGGAGGCGTCCGACGACGCCGCCGTCTTCTCCGACTCGAACCTCGCGCGCTTCCAGGCGATCGTCTTCAACAACACCAACTCCACCCCGGAGTCGGGCGATCTGCTGAACTCCTCGCAGCGCGCGGCGCTCCAGAAGTACATCCGCGCGGGCGGCGGCTGGGTCGGTCTGCACGCGGCGTCCGCGAGCGAGCGTGACTGGGACTGGTACGAGGGGCTGACGGGGGCGATCTTCGACAAGCACCCCGCCATCCAGACCGGCCGCGTCAAGGTGCTCGACCAGGCGCACCCCTCCACCAAGGGTCTTCCGGAGCTCTGGGAGCGTTCGGAGGAGTGGTACAACTGGCGCACGAATCCGACGGGCAAGGTCCACACGCTCGCGCAGATCAAGGTGAACGACGACATAACCGGGCTCGACGAGGGTGTCGACCACCCGTGGTCCTGGTGCCAGAACTACGACGGCGGGCGCTCCTGGTTCACCGCCGGCGGTCATGACGCGTCCGCCTTCCAGGAGGAGAACTTCCTCAAGCACCTGCTCGGCGGCATCCAGTGGGCGGCGGGCAACAAGCCGGGAGACTGCTCCGCGAGCAAGACCGGGTCGTTCACGCGGACGCAGCTGGCCACGGGGCTCTCCGACCCCTACGAGCTGGCCGTGACCCCCGACCGCCGGGTGATCTACATCGAGCGGACCGGCAAGCTGCAGGTCCTCGACCAGACGACGCGCGAGACCACCACCGCGCTGGACTTCGAGTTCAGCCGCAAGATGACGGAGCAGTCCGACGGACTGATCGGGCTGACGCTCGATCCGGACTTCGCCGAGAACAACTGGCTCTATCTCCTGCACTCCGACAAGGAGAAGAAGCAGATCAACCTGTCGCGTTACACGCTGACGGGGAACACGGTCGACCCGGCGTCCGAGAAGCGCGTGCTGGAGTTCGCCACCGACCGCGACGAGCAGCGCGCCAATGTGCACATGGCGGGCTCGCTCGCGTTCGACAAGAACGGCGACCTGTACATCGCGACCGGTGACAACACCGACCCGTTCGTCTCGGACAACTTCACGCCGATCGACGAGCGCGCGGGCCGCCAGGTCTTCGACGCGCAGCGCACCTCCGCCAACACGAACGACCTGCGCGGCAAGGTCCTGCGCATCACGCCGGAGGACGACGGTACTTACTCCGTCCCGGAGGGGAACCTCTTCGCGCCCGGTACGGACAAGACCCGTCCCGAGATCTACGCGATGGGGCTGCGCAACGTCTTCCGCATCACCACCGACCCGAAGACCGGGGCGCTGCTGGTCGGCGACTACGGGCCGGACTCGCGCGCGGCGGACCCGAACCGCGGCCCGGAGGGCACGGTCGAGTTCAACCGCGTTCCCAAGGCGGCGAACCTCGGCTGGCCGTACTGCATCGGCGCCAACACCCCGTTCAACGACTACGACTTCGCGACCAAGGTCTCGGGCCCGAAGTTCGACTGCGCCAAGCCGGTCAACGAGTCGCCGAACAACACCGGTCTGCGCGAGCTGCCGCCGGCCGTGCCGGCGACGGTTCCGTACCTGTACTCGGGCTCGCCCCAGTTCCCCGAGGTCGGCGGGGGCGGTGCGCCGATGAGCGGTCCCGTCTACGACTACGACCCCGACAACGCGTCGCCGACGAAGTTCCCCGAGTACTTCGACTCGAAGTGGTTCGCCTACGACCTGGGCCAGAACTGGTTCAAGACCTTCTCCGTCCAGCAGAAGGACCAGTCGTTCAGCGACCCGCGCTTCCCGCCGGCGAAGGCGGGTGACATCCAGTCGGTCAACAAGATCTTCACCGACATGAAGTGGAACCAGCTGTTCGAGTCCGAGTTCGGGCCCGACGGCTCCATGTACGTGATCGACTTCGGGATCGGCTCGGGCGCCGGCCGTACGGGCGTGATCAACCAGGGCACCGGCATCTACCGCATCGACTACGTGGGCGACGGCCAGTTGCCGACCGCCAGGATCACGGTCACCTCCGAGTCAGGTCCAGGTCCGCGCAGTGTGAAGTTCTCCAGTGAGGGCTCCGGCTTGCCGGGGGGCAAGCCGGTCACCTACGCCTGGGACTTCGACGGGGACGGAACCGTCGACTCCACGAAGGCCAACCCGACCCATATCTACACCGACAACGGTGTCTTCACCGCGCGGCTGACCGTCACCGGCGCCGACAAGCTCTCGGCGCAGGCCGCCCAGGAGATCACCGTCGGCAACACGCGGCCGGTGCTCACCATCCAGCAGGCCCCGGACGGCGGCATGTTCAGCCTCGGTGACACCGTGCCCTTCACGGTGAAGGTCACCGACCGCGAGGACGGCAAGGGCACGCAGATCGACTGCGAACGCGTCAAGGTCGAAGGGCGGCTCGGCCACGGCACCACGCTGCACGCGCTGGAGTCCAAGCAGGGCTGCTCGGGCGAGTTCGCCGTTCCGACGACCGACGAGCACGCGAACCAGGACCTCTTCTACCGACTGACCGCCAGCTACAAGGACGACGGCGGCGAGGGTGAGGGCGTTCCCGCGCTGACGGGCACCGCCACCTCGAACCTCAAGTCCTCCTACCGCGAGGGTGAGTTCTTCACCTCGACCGGCGGCGAGAACGGCGGTGTCACGGTGGGCGCCCGCGCCGAGGCGTCCGGCGGGCAGCGCGTCATCGAGGTCGAGCACGGCGACTGGGTCGCGTACGACCCGGTGAACCTCACCGGCGTCCAGTCCGTCACCGTGGGTGGGTCGTCGGGCGGCACCGGCGGGACCATCGAGTTCCGCAACGGTTCGCCGACCGGTCCGCTGATGGGCTCGGTGACCATTCCGAACACCGGCAGCTGGACCAACTTCGTCTCACCGACGACTCACCTCAGGCCGGTCGGCGGCACGGTAAAGATGTACGCGGTCTTCAGCAACCCGGACTGGAAGCCGGACGGGCAGGACGTGCTGTCCCTCGACTGGCTGCACTTCAACGGCCGCGGGGTGGAGCGCAAGCCGGGCACGAGCGTCACCGTCGCCACGTCGGTGGAGGAGGGCGCGGCGCCGCTGGCCACGAAGCTGACCGGCACGGTGAAGCTCGCCGAGGGCCGGACGGTCGCCTCGTACCGCTGGAACTTCGGCGACAACACGAAGCCCACGGGTGAGCAGGGCGCGAACGCGACCCACACGTACGCCCGGCCGGGCGCCTACACGGCGCATCTCACGGTCACCGACGACAAGGGCGACACGACGACGGGCGCCGTCGAGATCAACGCCAAGTGAGTACGCGGAGCACCGGATCAACGCGATCCGCGGCACGGCGAGTTGAACGAACCGAGAGAAGAGGTCACGTGAAGGGCACACGAAGAGCGTTCCTGGGTACGGCGGCGGCGGGGCTGGCCGCGGTCGGACTGGCGTCGACGACGGTCACCGCCCACGCGGCGGAGTCGGGACGGCACCACGACCCGCGGTGCCGGCGGCGGATCCCGCGCGGCGGCATCGGTATGCATCTGTACACCATGCGTTCCGTCCTGGCGACGGACTTCGAGGGGACGCTGGAGCAGCTGGCGGACATCGGCTACGCCACGGTCGGCGTCAGCGGACGGTACGGCCTCAACGCCACCCAGATCCGGCAGGTGTTGGACAACGTCGGCCTCAAGGCCGTTCTGGAGCACGTCGGTTACACCACGGTGGCGGGCGCCGGTCTCCAGCAGGCCATCGCGGACGTCCACACGCTGGGCGGCGAGTGGGTCGTCGTGCCGAGTCTGCCGACGGCGATGCACACCCCCGCGGGCTACCGCGAGGCCGCGGCGGCGATGAACAGGGCGGGCCGGGCGGCGCGCGAGTCGGGTCTCGGCCCGGTGCTCTTCCACAACCACGACGCGGACCACAGGACGGTCGAGGGAGAGGTACTGTACGACATCCTGCTGAACGAGACCGATCCCGAGTACGTGGGGTTCGAACTCGACGTCTACTGGGCGGCGAAGGGCGGTGCGGACCCGCGCCGGCTCTTCGTGGAGGAGGGCCCGCGCTTCCCGGCGCTGCACGTCAAGGACATGGCTCCGAACGGCGACTTCGCGGACGTCGGCTCGGGCGTCCTGGACTTCGCGGAGATGTTCGAGACGGCGCACCGGGGCGGCGTACGGCAGTGGCTGGTCGAGCACGACTCGCCGGTGGACCCGTTCGCCACGGCCCGCAACAGCTACCGCCACCTGTCGAAGCTGCGGTACTGAGGTCCGGGCAGGACACCTGATGGGGTGTCACACCCCCCGACCGGCCGTGCGGCCGGTCGGGGGGTGTGGTGCGTCACGGGGGACGCCGGTCCGGCGCGGGGCGGTCGGCCGCCGCTCTCAGGACGGCGCCGAGTAGCAGTGCACCCGGACCGTCCGGTCCGGCCCCCACCGCTGCTCCGCCGTGGCCATCAGGGTCCATCCCTGGCGTTCGTACAGCGCCGCCGCCGACCTGTCGGACGTCACGACGTCCAGTACGGGATGCAGCCCGCGCCGCCGGGCGTCGCGGACCGTCTCGGCCAGCAGGAGCGCGCCGATTCCGTGGCCCCGGGCCTGCGGCGAGACATACAGCCGGCTCACCACCGCCGTCTGCTCCGGGCGGCTGCCGGTACGGCTGCTCCAGAGGCCGGGCGCGGCGTCGTCGGGCCGGGCCGGGGAGAGGCAGATGTGGCCGGCGACGACGCCGTCGAGCAGCGCCACCCAGACGGCCGGCGGCTCGGCGAGGGACCCCGGCGGGGTCAGCCAACCGGCGGGGTCCTGGGGCCAATTGACCGGGTAGCCGTCGCTCTCGTGGACCTCGGCCAGTACCCGGACACACGCGTCGAGGTCGGAGCTGTCACGGCGCCTGAGGGAGATGCGTTCATGACTCACCGACGCAGCCAATCACAGGACCGACCTGCGGACACCCCGGTTTTCGGGGCGGCCGGGCGGACAGCGGAACGCCCCTCCCGCCACCGGCGTGACCGGGGCGGGAAGGGCGTTCCGAGTGTGCGCCACGCGGTCTCACCGGGTGAGCGGGCCCCGGTCTGTACGGGGCACGGGCACCGTGCGACGCGGCGTACACGGGCGGTGGCGGCGCTTCGACAGGTCGCGCCGCCACCGCCCGGTCCACGGGACCGGTCCCCGTTCAGTCCTGCGCCGACGCCGCCCCCAGCAGTTCCCTGATGTGCGTCGTCGCCTCGCGGAACTCCGGCCGGGCCAGGGTCTCCACGTAGTCCCGCTCCGGCGGCAGCCCTACGTCGATGATCTCCGTGATCGTGCCGGGCCGGGGGCTCATCACGACGACCCGGTTCGCCAGGTAGACCGCCTCCGAGATGGAGTGGGTGACCAGCAGCACGGTCGTGCCGGTCTCCCGCCAGATGCGGTTGAGCTCCATGTTCATCTGCTCGCGCGTCAACGCGTCCAGCGCGCCGAACGGCTCGTCCATCAGCAGCACCGGCGGCTCGTGCAGCAGCGCCCGGCACAGGGCCACCCGCTGCTGCATCCCGCCGGACAGCTCGTGCGGATACGCGTCCTCGAAGCCGCCGAGGCCGGTCATCCTGATCAGCTCGTCCGCGCGTTCGCGCGCCGTCGCGTTCGGCATCCGGCGCATCTCCGCCTGGAGCAGGATGTTGCGCCGGGCGCTGCGCCACTCCAGCAGGGCGGCCCGCTGGAAGACGTAACCGATGTCGGGCCGTGGCCCGTCGACCCGCTCGCCGTGCAGCCGTACGTCACCGGAGGACGCCTTCAGCAGCCCGGCGACCAGCTTGAGCAGTGTCGACTTGCCGCACCCCGAGGGGCCGACGATCGCCACGAACTCCCCCATCGGGACGTCGAGCGACACATCCCGCAGGGCGGTGACGTCGCGGTCCTTCGTACGGAACCGGACAGCCACGTCGTCGAGGGAGACGGCGGCGGTGCCACCGGCGCCCGCACCTCCCGACGCCCTACCGCTCTTGCTCAGCGCGTCCGCGCTCGGACCGCTCTTGTTCATGCCGGGCTCCCGGAGAGTCGCTTCCCTGGGCATCGTCATCCCTTCAGTGCCGAGCTGTCCCAGTAATCGGCCGGCGCCTTGGGGTTCTTCACGAGACCGGCCTCGGCGAAGACGTCGATGGTCTCCTGCCAGTCCGCCTCGGTGTTGAGCCCGGGAGCCTTGCCCTGGGTCGACTCGGTGTGCAGCAGCGTGATCGTCGTCGCGAACTGCTCGGTCAGTACGGCCTTCGGCGGGAGCTGCTCGGACGCGCCCTCCATGGCCGCGACCGCGGGCTCCGGCGCCTTCTCGGCGGCGGCCCACGCCTCGCTGACCGCGGCGGCCATGCGCTTCGTCAGATCGGCGTCCGACTGGAGGATCTTCTGGCCGGCGATCAGGCCGTTGGAGTAGAAGTTGAGCCCGTTCTCCGAGAAGCGCAGGTACTCGACGTCCTTCTTGGCCTTGTCCGCCATGGTCGGGCCCTGGTCGCTCGCGTAACCGAGCAGCGCGTCCGTCTTGCCGGAGATCACCGCGGCGATCTTGCCCGCCGGGTCGGTGTTCTGGATCTTGACGTCGGACAGCTTGAGGTTGTTCTTCTCCAGGAAGATCGGGAACGTCTTGCTGAGCGCGTCACCGGCCGTGCCCGCGATCGTCTTGCCCTTGATGTCGGCGGGCGTCTTGATGTTCTGGTCGGAGAAGAACTGCACGGACGACGGCGTCGTCTGGAGCATCACACCGAGGCTCTTGACGTTGACGCCCTGGTCGACACCGCTGATCACGGCGGGGGTGTCCGCCCAGCCGAAGTCGGTCTGCCCGGCGGCGGTCGCCTGCACGGTCTTCTGGGATCCCTGGCCCGCGCGGATCTCCAGGTCGATGCCGTGCTTCTCGAAGATCTTCTCCTTGACGCCGTAGTAGAACGGCGCGTGTTCGCCGTACGGGTACCAGTTGAGCGTCAGCGTCACCTTGTCGAGCTTCTTGCCGGAGTCGCTGGTGGTGGTCTTGTCGCCGTCCTCGCCGCAGGCGGTGGCGACCAGAAGAAGCGGCACGAGGCCGATCAGGAGTCTGCGGGAGTGCATGGCTGGCCCTTCTCGGAGGAGAGGTCGGGGTCGGACGTGGTCGGTCGGGGTCGGTCGGTCGAATGTGATCGGCGGGTCGCCGGTCGGTCGTGATCGGCCGGCCTCATCAGAACGAGGTCGTGACGTTGTTGTCCCGGCGGCTGGCGTGCCAGGGCAGGAAGAGCTTCTCGGCGATCTCGACCAGGACGAACAGGACGACGCCGATCAGTGACATGACGAGCAGGCCCGCGAAGAGCATCGGGGTGTCGAGGTTTCCGTTGGCCTGGAGGATCACGTAGCCCAGGCCCTCGTTGGCGCCGACGAACTCACCGACGACCGCGCCGGTGACGGCGAGCGTCACGGCGACCTTGAGGCCCGAGAACAGGTGCGGCAGCGAGGCCGGGAAGCGGATCTTGGCGAAGGTCTGCCACGGCTTCGCCCCCATCGTCGCGGAGAGCTGGAGCATCTCCGGATCGACCGCCTTGAGGCCGGTGACCATGGAGATCACCACCGGGAAGAAGGCGATGAGCACCGCGATCAGGACTTTCGGCGTGATGCCGAAGCCGAGCCAGACGACGAACAGCGGCGCGATGGCGATCTTCGGTACGACCTGGGCGAAGAGAAGGATTGGATAGAGGGTCTTCTCGACGGTCGAGGAGTAGACCATGACGACGGCGGCGAGTACGCCGACGACGACGGCGATGAAGAAGCCGAGCAGGGTTTCGTAGGTGGTCACCCACGTGTGTTCCCAGATGTAACTCGTCTTGCCCGTCAGTACGTCAAGGGTCGCCCCGGGCGAGGGGACGAGATAGGGCTCGACCAGTTCGGCGGCGGCGACGGCCCACCACGCGACGAAGCAGGCGAACAGCAGCGCGACGGGCCGCCAGCTGGTCTCGACGGCCTTGCCGAACCGCTCTCCCGCTCCTGGCCTGTTACGTGTGGCGACTCCCGCGATCTCTTTTGCCGGTCCCGGCATGACGCTCTGGCTCACAGTCAACTCCTCGGGAATCAGGAGCGGTTGGGCACCGCTGTCCGACCCTCTGCTGTACCGGCTGCTGCCGTATTGCCCAACGGAAGAAGCGCTTTCAGAAAGCGCTTTCTGGTAAGGTGATCGCCACGCTAATGACTGCTTGTCCGAACGGTCAATAGGTCGTCCGGAAGTTTCGGGGCCCCGTCAGGGGACCTGCCGCCACCGCGACTCGGGGGCCGTCTTGAGTGAACGGGAAGCAAGTGCCCATGTGACGCTGGACGTCGTGGCCCGCCGCGCGGGCGTCTCGCTGGCGACCGCGTCGAGGGCTCTGAACGGAACGGCGCGCGTCCGGGACGAACTGCGGGACCGCGTAAGGGCGGCGGCGGATTTGCTCGGTTACATCCCCAACGCGCACGCCCAGGCGCTCGCCAGTTCGTCGACCAACACGGTCGGACTGATCTGTCACGACGTCGGCGACCCGTACTTCGCCGCGATCGCCGACGGTGTGATGCGCGCCGCCGCCGAACAGGACGTCCTGGTCATGCTCGCGAGCACCTTCCGCGAACCGGCGAGGGAGATCGAGTACGTCTCCGTCCTCCGCGCCCAGCGCGCCCGCGCCATCCTGCTGATCGGCTCCGGCTTCCAGGACCGCACCTGGGAAAGGGCGTTGAGCGCCGAGCTCGACCCGTACATCCGCGCGGGCGGCCGGGTCGCCGTCGTCAGCCGGCACCGCAGTGTGCGCGCCGACGCCGTCCTGCCCGAGAACCGCGCGGGCGCGGCGGCGCTCGCCCGCGCGCTGCTGGCGCTCGGGCACCGGCGGTTCGCCGTGCTGAGCGGGCCGCCCAACCTCACCACCGTCGCGGACCGGCTGGCCGGATTCCGCGAGGGGCTCGCGGAGGCGGGGATCGCGCTCGCGCCCGAATGCGTCGTGGAGGGCGCGTTCACCCGTGACGGCGGTTACGCGGCCGCCCGTGAGCTGCTCACCCGCCGGACGCGGCCCACCTGCGTCTTCGGCGTGACCGACGTGATGGCGGTGGGCGCGCTCGCCGCGTTCCGCGAGGCGGGCATCGACGTGCCGGCCGACATCTCCCTCGCCGGCTTCGACGACATCCCGCTCGTACGGGAGTTGACTCCCCCGCTGACCACCGTTGCCCTGCCGCTGACCGCCATGGGGCAGCACGCCATCTCACTGGCGCTGCGCGAGCCGCACGGGCAGCGTTCGCGGGTGCTCCGGGTGGGCGGCGAGGTGGTGCTGCGGGCGAGTACCGGGCCACCGCCGGCCGACATACCGCGCGACCGAGAAGTGGTGTGAAGGAGAGATGAGTTGAGAGAGTTTCAGGCCGGCCCCACGATCGACCGTGTCGAGACGTTCGCCGTCGAACTGCCCACCCACCGCTCCTTCGGCGTCGCGGGCGGCTCCGTGGCCGTCGCGGGCACCCCGTCCGTCCGGATCCTCGTCCGGGTAGGCGCCGAGGGGCTGTACGGGTGGGGGGAGGCGACGCCCATTCCCGCCTGGACGTACGAGACCGCCGAGTCCATCGTGACGACCATCGACCGCTATCTCGCGCCCGCGGTCATCGGCACGCCGGTCTGGAATCTGGACGCCGTCGACACCGCCTTCGACCGCGCGGTCAACCGTGGTCTGACCATCGGCGCGCCCCTCGCCAAGAGCGCGGTGGACGTGGCGCTGCACGATCTGCTGGGCCGGGCGGCGGGCGTACCGCTCGGCGTGCTGTGGGGGCAGCGCCGGACCTCGCGCGTCGAACTCGGCTGGATCGTCTCGGGCCAGTCGCCGGCCGAGGTGGGTGAGAGCGTCGCCGAGGGCCGGGCCGAGGGATATCGCGCCTTCAAGGTCAAGGTCGGTCTGCACGACGAGGACACCGACGCGGCCGTGGTGGCCGCCGTACGCGAACACGCGCCGGACGCGCCGCTGTGGGTCGACGCCAACCAGGCGTACACCGTGCCCGTCGCGCTGCGGATGGCCCGCCGGCTCGACGCGCTCGGGGTCACAGCCTTCGAACAGCCCCTGCCCGCCAACGACATCGCGGGGCTTCGGCGGCTGCGGGACCTGTCGGCGGTGCCGGTGGCGCTGGACGAGAGCCTTCGGCACCCGAGTGATCTGGCGACGTTCGTCCGGCTGGGGGCGGTCGATGTCGCGATCGCCAAGGTCCAGCGCAGCGGCGGCCTCACGCTCTCGCGGCGGCTGTGTTCGCTCGCCGAGGACTGCGGGGTCGAGCTGATGGGGTCGGGGCTCACCGAGTCGGACCTGGGGCTGGCCGCCTCGCTGCACCTGTTCGCGGCGTACGGCATCACGACGCCGGTCGATCTCAACGGCCGGCAGTTCATCGGTTCGCCGTACGCGGGTGAGACCGTACGGGTGGAGAACGGGACCGCGTGCGTACCGGAAGGGCCGGGGCTCGGGGTCGAGGTGGACGAGTCGGTGGTACGAGAGTTGGCGATCGACGTTCTGGAGCAGCGTGCCTGACGGGACATCATGCTCCGTAAACAAGACTGACAGTTCGTCAGATACTGTCGGGCTCCCTCAGGCGTATCTGCTCGGAGAGCCCGGTGGCCAGCGACTTGACGGTGTCCAGGAAGGCTCTTCCCCAGTGCCGGGGCCGGGTGTCGACGACACAGACGGTGCCGAGCGCGATACCGGTCCGGTCGATGAGCGGCACGCCCAGATAGGAGCGCAGGGCGGTCTCCTCGACGATGGCGTTGCCCGCGAACCGCGAGAAGTCCCGTACGTCCTCCAGGACGAGCGCCCTGCGCCGTACCACGACATGGGGGCAGTATCCGTGGTCCCGGTCCCTGGAGCGTCCGGTCTCGGGGGCGGGCGTGTGCAGCCCCGCGTAGAACTGCCGTTCCTCGGCTATGAAGTTGACCATCGCGTACGGCGCGCCCGCGAGTTGGGCGAGATGCAGCGCGAAGCCGTCGAAGGCCGGCTCGGGGTGTTCGCCGATGCCGAGGAGGCGCAGTCGCCGCACCCGCTCGGGCGCGCCCCGGTCGACGGGGGTGAGCAGCAGCCGTCCGATGGGGTCGTACCGCATCACGACACCCCGTCGTCGGGACCGACGCCGCTCACGACGGCGGAACCGGGGACCGCCGGACCCGGGAGTGACGGGCCGGGGAGGATCGCGCCGGGGAGGATCGGGGCGTCGTCGGGGACGGCGGTGAGCAGGTGCTGGACGAGGGTGACCAGCGTCTGGATCCCGGAGCTGGCGATGCGCGCGTCGCACATCACGACGGGCACGTCCGGCCTGAGGTCGATCGCGGCCCGTACCTCCTCCGGGTCGTAACGGAAGCTGCCGTCGAACTCGTTGACCGCGACGATGAATCCGATACCGCGCTGCTCGAAGAAGTCCACGGCGGAGAAGGAGTTCTCCAGCCGCCGGGTGTCGGCCAGGACGATCGCGCCGAGGGCGCCCCGGCAGAGTTCGTCCCACATGAACCAGAAGCGCTCCTGGCCGGGCGTGCCGAAGAGATAGAGGACATGGCGCTCGTCGAGCGTTATGCGGCCGAAGTCCATGGCGACCGTGGTCGAGGTCTTCAGCTCGACGCCCGTCAGGTCGTCCGTCTCCGCCCCGACCTGCGTCAGCAGTTCCTCGGTGCTCAGCGGCGCGATCTCGCTGACCGCTCCCACGAATGTCGTCTTGCCCACCCCGAAGCCGCCCGCCACCAGGACCTTGAGCGCCGTGGGGAACGGGCTGGGGAAGGAGTCAGAGCTGTCGTCGTAGACCATCGAGTACTGCCTCCAGAAGGGAACAGTCGCCGGGATTGTCGAAGTTGTGGGGTGGCCGGACCGTGACAGCCCCGCTGTCCATCAGGTCGGACAGCAGGATCTTCGTGACGACGGCGGGCAGCCGGAGGTGCCCGCCGATCTCCGCCACGGACATCGGCCCCTGGCAGAGGGCGAGCGCGTCGCTGTGCTCGGGGCCGAGATACGTGTCGCTCGTGGCTCCCGTGGCCATGACGAGCGACATCAGATCCAGTTCCGCCGTCGGGCGGGTCCGGCCGCCGCTGACCGTGTACGGACGGATGAGCCGGCCCGCCGCGTCGTCCAGCCACGGCCCGTCCGTCGGGACCGTCACGGTCACTGGCCCGTGACGCTCGATGTGGTGCCGGCCGCCTGCCTGGCCGGCGTCGCCAGATACGGCCTGACGCTCTTGACCAGCATCGCCATCTCGTAGCCGAGGACGGCGGCGTCCGCCTCGCGTCCGGCGAGTACGGCCAGGCAGGTGCCGGAGCCCGCCGTCGAGACGAAGAGCAGCGTGGAGTCCAGTTCCACCACGACCTGGCGCACCTCGCTGCTGTCACCGAAGCGCGCGCCGGCGCTGCGGCCGAGCGAGTAGAGGCCGGACGCGAGAGCGGCCATGTGGTCGGCGCTGTCGGGGTCGAGGCCGTGTACCGACCTGACGAGTCCGTCGGAGGAGAGGAGTACCGCGCTACGGGTGTACGGCACCCGTTGGACCAGGCCGCTGAGCAGCCAGTCGAGGTCGGAGACGTGGCCTGTCGGCGCATCGCTCGCCATGGTGATCTACTCCTTGGGGGGGTTGTCGCGGTCTGCGCGTCGCGGATCCGGCGGTTCCGTCGCGGGGGCGGGCGCCGGCCCGGGACCGAGGTCCCTGGCGGGCTGGGCCTCCGCGAGGCCGATGCCGCGCTGGAAGGCGGCCATCAGACCGGGATCGTGGAGCGCCTGTTCGTCGCCGGGCGGGGCGGGCGCGTCCCGCAACTGGGGGACGAGGTGCTCCTGGCTGCGGCGCCTGGGCAGTTGGGGCCGGTCCATGGTGCCGCGCACGGCGCCGGGTACGGAGGGGCCGTCCGTCACCGGCAGGAACTCGGGCGGGGGCGAGGGCTGGAACCGGCCTTCCGGCAGAAACGACTCTTC
>NZ_JAAPBF010000131.1 GCF_022695985.1 Streptomyces sp. NP-1717
CATGGGCTCAAGCAGCGCCATCTGTCGATGATCGCGCTCGGCGGTGTGATCGGCGCCGGGCTGTTCGTCGGTTCGGGCACGGGAATCGCCGCCGCCGGTCCGTCGATCGTCGTCGCGTACGGCGTCTCCGGGCTGCTCGTCATGCTCGTGATGCGCATGCTCGGCGAGATGTCGGCGGCCAACCCGGCGTCCGGTTCGTTCTCCGTCCACGCCGAGCGGGCGATCGGCCCGTGGGCCGGCTTCACCGCCGGCTGGGCCTTCTGGGTGCTGCTCTGTGTGGCGGTGGGCCTTGAGGGGATCGGCGCGGCGCAGATCGTCTCCGGCTGGCTGCCGGGGACTCCGGAGTGGGCCTGGGTGGCGCTGTTCATGCTGGTCTTCCTCGGCACGAACCTCGCGGCCGTGAAGAACTTCGGTGAGTTCGAGTTCTGGTTCGCCTCGCTCAAGGTCGGCGCGATCGCGCTGTTCCTGGTGCTCGGTGTGCTCGCGATCCTCGGTGTCCTGCCCGACACCGAAGCGCCGGGCACCGCCAATCTCACGGGCGACGGCGGCTTCCTGCCGAACGGCTCCGAGGGCCTGGTGATCGGCCTGCTGGCCTCCGTGTTCGCGTACGGCGGTCTGGAGACGGTCACCATCGCGGCGGCCGAGTCGGAGGATCCGGTCCGGGGTGTCGCGAAGGCCGTACGGACGGCGATGTGGCGCATCGCGCTCTTCTACGTGGGCTCGATGGCGGTCATCGTCACGCTGGTGCCGTGGGACGACCCGAAGATCACCGAGAAGGGCTCGGGCCCGTACGTGGCCATGCTCGACCGTCTCGACATCCCTGGTGCGGGCCAGATCATGAACGTCGTCGTGCTGGTGGCGCTGCTGTCGGCGATGAACGCCAACATCTACGGCGCCTCCCGGATGGCCCGCTCCCTGGTGGTGCGCGGACAGGGTCCGAAGGTACTGGGCAGGGTGACGTCCGGGGTCCCGCGCAACGCGGTGCTGGCCTCGTCGGTCTTCGGCTTCCTGTGCGTACTGCTCAGCTACTGGCGCCCCGACGACATCTTCGCCTGGCTGCTGAACATGACGGGCGCGGTGATCCTCGTCGTCTGGGCGTTCATCGCGGTCTCCCAACTGGTGCTGCGCCGCCGCACGGAGCGCGAGGCACCGGAAAGGCTGGTCGTCCGGATGTGGCTGTACCCGGCGCTGACCTGGGTCGCGCTGGCGGGCATGGCGACGATCTTCGTCCTGATGCTGGGCCAGCCGGACACGCGTGACCAGTTGTTGGCGACGGGCCTGCTGACGCTGGGCCTGGCGACGACCGGTGCGGTACGGCAGCGGCGTGCGCGCGGGGCTGGGCCGGCAGCCTGAGATCCATCGCTCCGGCAGGGGCGCCGAGCGCGGAGCGACCGCCCCACGAAACATGACATACGGGGCCAACGCGCGCCGGTCTCCGCCTTGTGCGGATACGCGCGGTCGTACGTCGTCAACTCCTGCAGCTCGGCGAGCGACTTGCCCGACTCCTCACGCAGGCGCGCGATCGTCTCGTACAACATGACCCGCGCCGATGCCTCCCGGTTCATCACATAGGGCTACGCGTGGCGCGGCACGTTCGGCACCAGCCGCGGCAGCGGCCGCTCAGGCAGTCGGCAGCACCTGGTCTGCGACAGCGAGTTCGCGGGGTGCCTCGGGGACGGTGTCGCCGATGCTCCGGAGGAAGTCCGCGATCTCGCGCCAGGAGTAGAACACCGTTCCCTCCGTGTCGGATGCCGGATCCGGGAATCCGATGGGTACGTGCCGCCCTCGGGAGAGTCCCGCCAGAGACTGGAGACTGCGGCCGGAACGCTGCGCGGCCTCCGCGAGGGTCACCGTGTCGTCGTAGCGGACGCCGGTGGCGCGCAGGCCGGGGATGAGCCGGATGTCCCGTGCCACCTGGGCGATGGCGTCCAGGAGCGAGGGGGCCTCGACATCGCAGATGAGTTCGCTCAGTTCGGCGGGGTCCGGACGGTGCGCGTATCGGTGGGGATCGTCAGGACCGAGGGTGTACGAGACGGATCCGTCGGCGAAGGCGTCACAGTGGTCGAAAGCATCGGCCTGCTCAGGCGTAAGAGGCTGGTTGAGGCGGAGAACGAAACTCCATCCCCACCGATGACCGTTCCTGTCCGGCGCCACTGCCACGTCCCCGTCCTGGTGTCGCCCCTTGGAGATCATCCGGGAATCACACCCAGAGCGATCAGCCCATCACACCGAGCTACCTCTCACACGGCACGTTCAGCGACAGCAGCGCCGCGCCCTTGCCGTTGCCCTCCAGGCGGAGTTCGGTCACCGCCGTGTTTCGCAGGCGCGGGAACACGCGGCGGTAGTCGGCCAGGGGGATCGACAGCAGTTCGCAGAGCACCAGCCGCAGCAGGGTGTTGTGGGCGACGACCAGGACCCGGCCACCCTCGTGGGCCGAGGCGATCCGGCGCAGGGCGTCCGCGCCTCGGGTCGCGGCCGCGCGGGGGTCCTCCGCGGCCGGGAAGGGGTTGACCACCGGGTCGGCGCGGAAGGCCGCCGCCGCCGTCGGGTCCACCGCCTCGAACTCGGCGAGCGTGCGGCCCTCCACCACCCCGAAGTCGCATTCACGCAGGTCGTGTTCGCGTGTCGGTACGAGGTCGAGTGCCCGGCAGGCGGGCTCGGCCGTGACGATCGCGCGCGGCACCGTCGAGGTCCACACGGCGTCGATGGGCGCGCCCGCCGCCGCCTGCCGCCCCGCCCACCAGCCCAGCCGCACCGCCTGCGCGCGCCCCTCGTCGGTGAGGCCGACGTCGCTCACGCCCGCGTAGCGGTTCTCGGCGTGCCAGAGCGTCTGTCCGTGGCGGGCCAGCAGCAGGGTCGTACTCATGAGACCTCCAGATCGTCGGCGCGGGCGCGCGCGTGCGCGGCGACCGGGGCGGGGAGCCAGCCGCGCCGTTCCAGTTCGTCCACCATCCTCAGATACGGCTCCAGGAAGCGCGCGGTACGCGCCGGGTCGGGGCGCAGGACATGGCTGAGGCCGACCATGCGCTCGGCGGCGTCCGCGAGGGTGGGGGCGGCGCCGGCTCCGTACGCGGCGAGGACCGCCATCCCGAGCGCCGGTTCGCTGTGCCGGGGGATGTGCACGCTCCGGCCGAGGATGTCGGTGCGCAGTTGGTTCCAGTACGCGCTGCGCGAGCCGCCGCCGGTGAAGGTGAGCGGGCCGTGCTGCGGGGCGCCGAGGTGGTCGAGGTAGTCCAGGCAGAGCCGTTCGGCGTGGCCGACGCCCTGGAGGAGCGCCGCCCAGTGGTCGGCGTCGGTGCGGGGTTCGCCGAGCAGGAGGGGTGTGGCGTCGGGGGCGAGGAAGGGGAACCGCTCGCCCCGGGCGACCAGCGGATACGCGAGGGCGGTCGACGGTTCGTGCGCGGGGGCGAGTGCGTCCAGGCGCGCCGGGTCCGCGTCGGGGAAGGCTCTGCCCAGCGCGCCGGCGCCGACGCCGGAGGCGCCGCCGGGCAGCCAACCGCCGTCCGGGGCACGGTGGTTGTAGACGACGCCGGTGCTGTCGTGGACGGGTTCGGCGGTGACGCCCTTGAGGACGAGCGTGGTGCCGAGGACGGAGTTCCAGGATCCGACGCCCAGTGAGCCCGAGGCGATCTGGGCCGCGCAGCCGTCGGTCATTCCGGCGATCACGGGGGTGCCGGCGGGGATGCCGGTGGCGCTCTCGCCGCCGGCGCCGACTTCGCCGAGAAGCGCGCCGGGCCGTACGACCTCCGGGAAGAGGCCGGGGTCCAGGCCCAGGGCGCGCAGTTCGTCGTACGGCCAGGTGTCGCCGCTCAGGTCGTAACCCGTCTTCAGCGCGTGGCTGGAGTCGGTGGGGGTACGGCGGCCGACCAGGCGGGAGACGATGAAGTCGGGCTGGTGGGTGAGGTGTACGTCCGGCGTCCGGCCGGGTTCGTTCAGCAGCCACATCACCTTCGGCAGTGCCCAGGTCGGCTGGACGCGCAGTCCTCGCTCGCGGGCCAGCGCGGCCTCGGCCGTGGCGCGCCCGTCGTCGTACATCAGGCCGGGGGTGAGCGGGCGGCCCCTGCCGTCGGTGAGCAGGACGGTGCCGGAGGTTCCGCACACGGCGAGCGCGCGCACGGGGGGTGACCCGCCGTCAGGTGCGGACTTCAGGGCTTCGCCGATCGCCGTGCGCGCCGCTTCCCACCAGTCGTCCGGCGACTGCTCGTGGCGTACCCCGTCGCGTCTGCCGCCGAGTGGGGCCGCACCGGCGCCGAGCACTTCCCCGTCGTCCCCGACGAGCACGGCACGGACGCTCTGTGTACCGAGATCGATACCCATCCACATATCGGCTCCCTCTGTGAAGTTCTCACTCTGCACCGAGATTTTGCGGCGCGCGAGGGATTGACGCGCAACTACCGGTGTTCCAAGCTCTGTTAACCACTCGAAGGAACGCGTTATCTACGGGTGGGAACGTGGGACCAACGTCTCCTGCCGGACCGTGGAGGTCACGGATGGACATGCACGGGCAGCTCGGGCACGACCGGCGGCGGTTCCTCGCACTCACGGCGGCGGCGTCGTCCGTTCCGCTGCTGAGCGCCTGCGGGGCGGGCTTCGGTGGCGGTGACGGCAAGAGCGACGGGTCGGCGGCCGACGACGTCACCGGATCCTTCGACTGGCGGCGGCACAAGGGCACCACCGTCAAGGCGCTGCTCAACAAGCATCCGTACACGGACGCGCTGATAGCGGACCTGAAGGCGTTCACCGCGAAGACCGGGATCAAGGTCGAGTACGACGTGTTCCCCGAGGACAACTACTTCGACAAGCTGACCGTGGACCTCTCCAGCGGCCGGGCGTCGTACGACATCTTCATGCTCGGCGCCTACATGGTGTGGCAGTACGGCCCGCCGGGCTGGCTGGAGGATCTCGGCCCGTGGATGCGCAACGGGTCGGCCACCGGCGCCGAATGGGACCAGGACGACTTCCTGCCGAGCCTCCTCGAAGGCACCCAGTGGTCCCTGAAGGCCGGGACGCCGCTCGGGCAGGGCGGGCAGTACGCGCTGCCGTGGGGCTGGGAGGCCAACGTCGTCGCGTACAACACGGAGGTCTTCAACAAGCTGGGGCTGCGGCCGGCCGAGTCCTTCGACGAGCTGCGTGAACTCGCGGGGACCATCAAGCGCAAAGCGCCGGGGGCCGGTTTCGACGGGATGTACGGGGTCGCGGTGCGCGGCTCGCGGAGCTGGGCGACGATCCATCCCGGCTTCATGACGATGTTCTCCCGCTACAAGCTGAAGGACTTCACGGTCGACGGGGAGAGCCTCAAGCCCGCGATGAACTCCCCCGAGGCCATCACGTTCACCCGTGACTGGGCGGACATGGTCAGGAAGGGCGGGCCGCCCTCGTGGACCTCGTACACCTGGTACCAGTGTTCGAGCGACCTGGGCGCGAAGAAGGCGGGCATGCTCTTCGACGCGGACACCGCCGCGTACTTCCAGGCGGTGAAGGGCGCCTCGCCCGCCGCCGGCAAGATCGCGTTCCATCCGGGGCCCAAGGGGCCGGACGGGTCGCTCGCGACCAACATGTGGATCTGGTCGCTCGGGATGAACGCCAAGAGCAAGAAGAAGAGCGCCGCCTGGCTGTTCCTCCAGTGGGCCACCGGCAAGGAGCACCTGCGCAGGGGCGCGATCGAGTACAACCACATCGATCCGGTGCGCAAGTCGGTGAGCGAGGACCCGGCGTACCGGGACAAGATGAGTGAACTCCCCGGTTTCATCGAGACGTTCGAGGCCGTCCAGGACCAGACGCGGATCCAGTTCACCCCGCAGGAGCAGTTCTTCGACGCGACCACGAGCTGGGCGTCGGCGCTCCAGGAGATCTACGGGGGCAAGAGCGCGGGGCCGGTGCTGAACGGTCTGGCGGACGATCTGGCGTCGAAGGTCGGGTGACGCCGTATGTCCTCGTCGACGGAGGCCGATCACGGGGCGGCCTCGTCCGACGACGCGGCCGTGGCCGGCGCCCGTGAAAAGGCGTCGGCCGCGGAACCGGGCGCGGGCTCCGGCCCGGCCGCGGGCGCTCCCCCGCCCGCGGGCCCCGGCGCGGAGAGGAGCGTCCCGCGGTGGCGGCGCTCCCTGCGGCCGTATCTGCTCATCGTGCCCGCCCTGCTGCTGACCGGCGGGATCCTCTACCCGTTCGGACTCGGCCTGTACTACACGGTGTTCGACTTCGCGGCGAGCAAGCCGCAGCCGGACTTCACGGGCCTGGAGAACTACCGGCGGATCTTCACCGACTCCTCCTTCTGGGACTCGGCGTGGGTGACGGTGCTGTACGCGGTCGGCGCCGCCGCCGTCGAGACGGTGCTCGGTGTCGCCGTGGCGCTGCTCCTGCACCGCTCGACCCTGGTCGGGCGGGTGCTGGAGAAGGTCCTCATCCTGCCGCTGATGATCGCGCCCGTGATCGCCGCGATCATCTGGAAGCTGATGCTCCAGCCGTCGGTCGGGGTCGTCAATTACCTGCTGCGGCCGTTCGGTCTCGGCGGGGTGCAGTGGACGGACACCCCGACGGGCGCGCTGCTCTCCTCGATCGCCGTGGACGTGTGGGTCTACACCCCGTTCGTCGCGATCCTGGCGCTGGCCGGGCTGCGTTCGCTGCCGACGTCGCCCTTCGAGGCGGCGGCGGTCGACGGGGCGGGCTGGTGGTTCACCTTCCGCAAGCTGACGATGCCGATGCTGTGGCCGTACGTCCTGGTCGCCGTGATCTTCCGGTTCATGGACTCGCTGAAGGTCTTCGACATCATCTACGCCCTGACGGAGGGCGGCCCCGGCGACTCCACGGTGGTGCTCCAGATCCGCGCGTATCTGGAGGCGATCCGCTTCCAGCGCTACTCCTTCGGGCTCAGCTACATGATCGTGCTGTGGGCGGTGGTCTATCTGGCGGCGATGGTGCTGGTGCGCTATCTGGGCCGGATCCAGAACCGTGCTGCGGAGGTGCCGAAGTGACGGGACGTCAGAAAGGTTCCGGGAAACGGCGGTTGCTGGGGATCGCCGCCGACGGCGCGCTGATCCTGTACTTCCTCTTCGCGCTCTTCCCCGTCGTGTGGATGGTCGTCCTCTCGCTGAAACCGGCCAACGAACTGTTCAGCACCTACTTCTCCTTCACCCCGACCCTGGACTCCTACCGCACGGTGCTCGGCGCCGGTGAGGACGAGGGCGTACCGTTCGTGCGGTTCTTCCTCAACTCCCTGGTGGTGTCGCTGGGGGCGGTCGGGCTCTCCCTGGTGATCGGGCTGCCCGCCGCGTACGCCGCCGCGCGCTGGCGGTTCCGGGGCTCGGAGAATCTGATGTTCACGCTGCTGTCGTTCCGCTTCGCGCCCGAACTGACCGTGATCATCCCGCTGTTCGTGCTCTACCAGCAGCTGGGTCTCTTCGACACCTATCTCGGCATGATCTGGGTCCTGCAACTGGTCACGCTGCCGCTGATCGTGTGGATCATGCGGTCGTACTTCGCCGATCTGTCGCCCGAGCTGGAGCAGGCGGCGCTGCTCGACGGCTACACCCGCAAGCAGGCGTTCTTCCGGGTCGCGCTGCCGCTGGTGAAGCCGGGGATCGCCGCCGTGTCCCTGCTGGCGTTCATCTTCGCGTGGAACAACTTCGTCTTCCCGCTGATCCTGACCTCGTCCGAGGCGCAGACCGTGACCGTGGGCGCGCTGTCGTTCCTCGGCGGCGACCGGCCGAAGTACAACCTGACGGCCGCCGCCGCGCTCGTGTCGGTGATCCCGCCGCTGCTGCTGGCGCTCACGATCCAGCGGTATCTGGTGCGGGGACTGTCGTTCGGGGCGGTGAAGTCGTGACGGCGGCCGGGTCCGGCACCACCTCGATAGGGCTGCGCGGTGTCCACAAGTCGTACGGGCGCAACCGCGCGCTCGACGGCATCGAACTGGACGTGGCGGAGGGCGAGTTCTTCTGTCTGCTCGGCCCGTCCGGTGCGGGCAAGACGACGACGCTCAAGACCGTCGCCGGTCTGGAGGAGCCGGACTCGGGCGCGGTCGAGCTCGGCGGCCGGGACATGACCGGCGTCGAGCCGTACGACCGGGGCGTGGCCATGTGCTTCGAGTCGTACGCGCTCTATCCGCACCGCTCCGCCTACGACAACCTCGCGTCCCCGCTGCGCTCGCCCAAGTACCGGCTGCCGGCCGCCGAGGCCCGTACCCGGATCCACGACATCGCCGAACTCCTCGGTATCGAGCAGCTGTTGGAGCGTCCGGTGGGCGCGCTGTCGAACGGGCAGCGGCAGCGGGTGGCGCTCGGGCGGGTGCTCGTACGGCCCGCGCGCGCCTTCCTCCTCGACGAGCCGCTCTCCCATCTCGACGCCAAGCTCCGCCAGGCGATGCGCGCGGAGCTGAAGGCCATCGGCGACGTCCGGCGCACGACCACGCTGTATGTCACGCACGACTCGGTGGAGGCGCTGGCGCTCGGCGACCGGATCGGGGTGATCAGGGACGGGCGGATCGTCCAGACCGGGACCCGGGAGGAGATCTGGCACCGGCCGCACGACACGTTCGTCGCCCGGGCCTTCGGGCGCCCGCTGATCAACCTGCTGCCGGGGACGGTCACCGCGGACGGGCACTTCGGGTCGGCGGAGGGCGGCTTCGAACTGCCGCTGGACGTGCCGGCGCCGCCGGGCACCGCCGTACAGCTGGGGGTACGGCCGAGGGACGTCGCCCTGGGTGAGGCCGGGGCGGGCGGAGAGGCGACCGGTGGGGGCGGCGGCGCGGTGGAGCTGACCGGCACCGTCTATGTCACCGAGGTACTCGGCCGCGCCACCGAGGTCACCGTACGGCTCGGCTCCCGGCAGATCTCGCTGGTCGCCCCGCGCGCCGCCGCGGCCGGACTGCGCGTGGACGATCCCGTGCGGCTCCGCGTGGGACTTGAGAACCTGCTCCTGTTCGAGGCCGACCGGCCGGAGCGACCAGGACGAAGGATCAGCACATGAGCACCCAGCAGCAGCGCGGCCCCGCCCCGCGCCAGGCGGCGATAGCCGAGTACGTCCTCGCACGGGGCGAGGGCACCGCCGCCGAGCTGGCGACCCGCTTCGACGTCAGTCTGATGACCATCCACCGGGACCTGGACGAGCTGGAACGACAGGGAATCGTCCGGAAGTTCAGGGGCGGGGTCACGGCCCAGCCGTCGGGCGTGTTCGAGTCGAACGTGGCTTTCCGGCTCAAGGCGATGCACCAGGAGAAGGCGGCGGTCGCCCGGCACGCGCTGACACTCGTGGAGCCCGGCATGGCGGTGATGCTGGACGACTCGACCTCCACCCTGGAGATCGCGCGCCGCCTCGGCACCATCACCCCGCTGACCGTCGTCACCAATTTCCTGGAAGCGATCAATCTGCTGTCCGGGGAGCGCGGCATCCATCTGATGGCGCTCGGCGGGGACTACGACCCCCTGCACTCCTCGTTCCTCGGGGTCAGCTGCGTCGAGGCCGTGCAGTCCCTCCAGGTCGACATCTGCTTCACCTCCACCTCCGCCGTCTCCGGGGGGTTCGCCTACCACCAGGAGCAGCACATCGTCTCCGTGAAGCGGGCGATGCTCGGCTCGGCGGCCCGCAACGTCCTGCTGCTCGACCACTCCAAGCTCGGCCGGGTCGCCCTGCACCGGCTGGCCCCGCTCTCGGCCTTCGATCTGGTGCTGGTCGACGCCGGCGCCTCCGCCCGGGCGCTGCGCGACCTCGACGAGCACAAGGTCCCCTACCAAGTCTGTGAGGTGGGCGGTGACGGAACTCGCCCTGCGTGAGCTGCGCAAGACGTACACGGCGCGCGGCCGTCCCGCCGTGGACGCGGTGCGCGGCATCGACATCGAGCTGCGCTCGGGCGAACTGCTCGGTCTGCTCGGCCCGTCCGGCTGCGGAAAGTCCACCACGCTGCGGATGATCGCCGGTCTGGAGGAGGTCACGGGCGGCGACATCCTGGTCGGCGGGGACTCCGTCGTCGCTCTGCCCGCGCAGCGGCGCAACATCGGGGTGGCCTTCGAGAACTACGCGCTCTACCCGCCGCTGACCGTCGCGGAGAACCTGGGCTTCGGGCTCGCGGCGCGGGGCCTGCACGGGGCCGGGGAACGGGCCCGGCGGGTCGCCGACATGGCGGAGCGGATCGGCATCACCGACCTCCTCACCGCCCGGCCCGCAGGTCTCTCCAGCGGCCAGAAGCAGCGCGTGGCGCTGGCGAGGGCGCTGATCCGTGAGCCGGACGTACTGCTCCTGGACGAGCCGCTGTCCCATCTGGACGCCGCGCAGCGTGACACGACACGTCGTGAACTCAAGCGCATTCAGCGGGACTTGGGCCATACGACGATCCTCGTCACCCACGACCAGGAAGAGGCGCTGTCGCTGGCCGACCGGATCGCCGTCATGAAGGACGGCGTGATCCAGCAGCTCGGCACGCCGTACGAGATCTACGACGCCCCGGCGAACGTGTTCGTCGCCGACTTCGTGGGGGAGCCCGCGATCAACCTGCTGCCGGGCGTCGTGGCGGCCGGCGGGTGGGTGCGGCTCGGTGCGGCGGGGCGGTTCCCGTGCCCGGCCGGCCCGCCCGCCGGCCGGGAGGTGGTGCTCGGCGTCCGTCCGGAGGACCTGCGGCTGACCCGGGAGGGTGAGTCGGGGTCCGGGACGGGGGACACCGGGTGGAGCGGGGACGCGGGCGGCGCCGTACGGGCTACGGTCAGCGCCCATGAGCCGCTCCTGGAGTCCGGAATCGCCACGCTCACGCTCGACGGCGTCGCCGAACCTCTTGTCGTGGAGACCGGCCCGGAGACACGCCTGGACCGGGGCGACACCGTACGCGTCACCGCCGACCCACGGCACACGCATGTCTTCGACGCCGAGACCGGAGAGGCCCTGACCCTGACATGAGGATCCTCGCAGCTGGTGATCACTTCGTCCTCAACTCCCTGATCACCGAGGCTCTGCGGCGCGTCGTCGCCGGCCCGGCCGAGATCACCGAACTCACCCTCCCCTGGCCGCTCACGCCCTTCGGCAGGGTCGCCGAGGTCGACGAGGCCAACGACTCCGAGGAGGCGCTGATCGAGGCGCTGGACGGGGTCGAGGTCTGTGTGACCCAGATGGGGCCCTTCACCGAGCGGGTGCTGGCGGCCTCCCCCGCGCTGCGGATGATCGCCGTGTGCCGGGGCGGCCCGGTCAACGTGAACGTCGACGCCGCCCGCGCGCGCGGCGTCAAGGTCTGCTTCGCGCCGGGACGCAACGCGGCGGCCACGGCCGAGTTCACCGTCGGGATGATGCTGGCGGCCCTGCGGCGGATCCCCGAGGCGCACAACTCCCTTGCCCTGGACGGGAAATGGGACGCCACGCACTACACGTACGAACGCTGCGGCCCGGAGCTGGAGGACACCCCGGTGGGGCTGGTCGGTTACGGCGCGGTCGGCAGCCGGGTCGCCCGGGTGCTGACCGCGTTCGGCGCCGAGGTGGAGGTGTACGACCCGTACGTGCGCGGGGACGTGCACGGCATGCGGTCGCCGTCGCTGGAGGCGCTGCTGTCCCGGTCGAGCGTCGTGACGCTGCACGCGCGGCTCACCCCGGAGACGAAGGGCCTGATCGGGGCGCGTGAGCTCGCCCTGCTGCCGAGGGGATCGACCCTGGTGAACGTGGCGCGCGGCGGGCTCCTGGACACGGACGCGCTGTGCGACGCGCTCGACAGCGGGCAGCTCGCGTCGGCGGCGCTCGACACATACGAGCGGGAGCCGCTGCCGGCCGGCTCCCGGCTGCACGGCACGCCCAATCTGGTGCTGACCCCGCATCTGGGCGGGGCCAGCAAGGCCGTGGCCCGCAAGGCGGCGCGGATCGCCGCCGCCGAGGTCGGGCGCTACGCCAAGGGCGAGCCACTGGCGCACTGCCTGACATGAGGCCGCGCGCCGCCCGAGGACCCGGAAGCTGAGGAGAGCGCGATGTACGTCGGTATCGATGTCGGCACGTCGATGGTGAAGGCCGCGGCCTTCGACGCGGGAGGGCGGGCGCTGGCCGTCGAGTCCCGCCCGGTGCGCCTCGACATCCGCGGCGGCCATGTCGAACAGGACATGGAGGAGCTGTACGGCGCGGTCGCGGACGCGCTGGGCACACTCACCGCCGCCCTGCCGGAACCGGTCGAGCTGGCCGGGCTCACCGGCCAGGGCGACGGGGTCTGGCTGGTCGACGCCGAGGGGCGCCCGGTGCGGCCCGCGATCTCCTGGATGGACGGCAGGGCGCACGAGTTCGTGGACGCGTGGCTGGCGTCCGGCGTCTTCGAGTCGGTGTTCCGGCGCAGCGGCAGCGCGATGTTCCCGGGCTGCCCCGGGCCCGTGCTGGCCTGGCTCGACCGGCACGAGCCGGCCGCGCTGGACTCCGCGACGACGGCCCTGTACTGCAAGGACATGGTCTTCCAGCGGCTGACCGGGGTGCGGGCGACGGATGTCTCGGACGCGTCGATGCCGTTCCTGGACCCGAGGACACGGGCGTATTCGCCCGACGTGCTCGCGGAGTTGGGCCTCGCGCACCGGGCGCGGCTGCTGGCCCCGGTCAGCGATCCGGTCGCGATCGGCGAACTGCCGTCGGGCGTACGGATCGCCAACGGGCCGTACGACCTGCCGGCCTGCGCGCTGGGCGCGGGGGTCACCGAGCCGGGCGACGGGCTGCTGATCATCGGCACCTGTCTGGCCTCGCTCGTCGCGACGGACACGCTCGACCTGGACGGTGAGCCGGGCGGGCTGCACATCTCGACGGACCGGCCGGGACACTGGCTGCGCGCCATGCCCGCGATGGTGGGGACCGCGGCGCTCGACTGGGTGCTGACCACGACCGGGACGGACGTCACGGAGGTGGACTCGCTGCTCGACGCGGTGGAGCCGGGCGCGGGAGGGGTCAGGGTGCTCCCCTACTTCGCACCGTCCGGTGAGCGCGCGCCGTTCGTCGACCCGGCGCTGCGGGCCGAACTGACCGGTGTCTCGCTGGAGTCGACGACGGCCGACCTGATCAGGGCCACCTGCGAGGGCATCGCCTACGCCGCCCGGCACTGCCTGGAGGCGGCGGGCCTGACGGGAAGCCTCGCGGTGTGCGGGGGCGGCACGCGCAGCCCCGCCTGGATGCGCCTGTTCGCGGACGTGCTGGGCAGGCCGCTGCGGATCGTGGAGGGCGAGGTGGGCGCCCGGGGCGCGGTCCTCGCGTCGGCGGCACGCCACGGGGTACCGCTGGATGTCGCCGCGTGGACGTCCCCGACCTCGGTGGTGGACCCGGATCCGGTACGGGCGGCGTACTACACGAAGGGTTACGAGAACCACCTCGCCCGCCTGGCATCGGCACGGGCACGGCACGGTTCGTAGGCGGGGCCGGGTGCGGTGGGGTGCGGTTCGCCACGCGGCGCGCGCCGGGGGCGGTCCCGGCACGCCGGGTGTCCGGGGACACCCGGGGCAGCCCCGCCCCACCGGCCCCGCCGGAAGCGGGCCGCGCCCCGGGGGGTGCCGCACGGGCGCGGCCGGGCCTGCCCCAGAGGTGCCCGGCGCCGGCCCGCGGGCCGGGCACGGGCCGTGCGACGGGCGCGCCCGATCCGCCCGCACGCCGGACGCGTTCCGGTACGGCACACGAGACCGGGACCGCACACCGGGCTGGGAAACCCGGCAGAGCGGGGCGCACCGAGTGCCCACCCGACTCCGCGCGTGCGCACGACCGGCGACCCACGCCCTGACGGCCCGCGCCACGCCGCGCGGCCCGGGTCCGGCCCAGGGCACGGAGCCGGACGCCGGGCGCGGGCCGTACGAACGGGCGCGGTGCCCGACACGGCGCGGGGCCGTCCGGGCGTGTGTTCCCCGCCGGGTGCGTGGCAGCCGGGGTGAACCACCGATGGACGCGTGCCGCACAGGACGTGAATCCGCCGCGTATCGCGGCAACTGGGGCCGGGGGCCTGCCTATCGTGCTGGCGCCGGACCCTGGATCGCGCCAACCGACCGCCGTTCACGAGCCTTACGAGGGAGACCCGTATGTCCGCACAGCCCAGACGCCGCTCGATACTCCTCGCGGCCGGTGCCGCCACCGCGGCGAGCGCCGTCACCGCGCTGCCGGCCGGCGCCGCCGCGCCCGTCGCGGGATCGGCGGGCTCCCGCCGGCCCGTCGTCATCGGCCACCGGGGCGCCGCCGGCTGGCGGCCCGAGCACACGGCCGCCTCCTACACCTACGCCGTGCAGACGGGGGCCGACTGGATCGAGCCCGATCTGGTGCCCACCAAGGACCATGTGCTGGTCGTGCGGCACGAGAACGAGATCTCGGGGACGACGGACGTCGCGAAGCACCCGGAGTTCGCCGGCCGGCGTACGACGAAGACCGTCGACGGGCGGCCGGTGACGGGCTGGTTCACCGAGGACTTCACGCTGGCCGAGCTGAAGACCCTGCGGGCGGTCGAGCGGCTGCCGCTGGTCCGTAACCGCAACACCGTCTTCGACGGCCGCGAGCCGGTGATGACCTTCGAGGAGGTCGTGAGGCTGGCCCGCGAGCTGTCCCGGCGCCACCGCCGCCGGATCGCCGTCTTCCCGGAGACCAAGCACCCCACGTACTTCCGCTCCATCGGGCTGCCCCTGGAGCCCGCGCTCGCGCGGATCGTGCGGCGCTACCGGCTGGACGCCGACGAATGCGTGGTCCAGTCGTTCGAACCGAGCAGTCTCGCCGCGTTCGCCGCCGAGCGGCTGCGGCTGCCGCTCTGGCAGGCGCTGGGCACGACGGGCGCGCCGTACGACCATGTCGCGGCGGGTGACCCCACGACGTACAAGGACATGATGACGCCGGAGGGGCTGCGGAGGATCGCGCGGTACGCGGACTGGATCGGCCCCGACAAGTCGTCCGTGGTGGAGCCGTTCACGCTGCTGGCCGACGCGCACCGGGCCGGTCTGAAGGTGGGCGCGTACACCTTCCGGGCGGAGAACCAGTACCTGCCGGCGGCGCTGCGGCGCGGCACCGACCCCAACGCGTTCGGTGACGCGTTCGCCGAGTACGCCCTGCACTTCGGCCGTGGCGTGGACGCCGTGGTGACGGACTACCCGGACATCGCGGCGATGGCGCGGGACGCGCACGCGGGACCGTCCGGGGATTGAGACCGGCCTAGGACCAACGCCTGATCAATACCGGGCCCTCTTGCTGTTAGCGTGCAGTTGCATAGGATGTGCAATAAGCAGCAGGAGGGCTCGGCAATGGCCATCTACACACTCCCGGAACTTCCGTACGACTACGCGGCGCTCGAACCGGTGATCAATCCGCAGATCATCGAGCTCCACCACGACAAGCACCACGCGGCGTACGTGAAGGGTGCGAACGACACCCTGGAGCAGTTGGACGAGGCGCGCGACAAGGAGTCCTGGGGCGCGATCAACGGTCTCCAGAAGAACCTCGCGTTCCACCTGTCCGGCCACATCCTCCACTCGATCTACTGGCACAACATGACCGGCGACAACGGCGGCGGCGAGCCGCTGGCGGACGACGGTGTCGGTGACCTCGCCGACGCGATCACCGAGTCGTTCGGCTCGTTCGCGGGCTTCAAGGCCCAGCTCACGAAGGCCGCGGCGACGACTCAGGGCTCCGGCTGGGGCGTCCTGGCGTACGAGCCGGTCAGCCGCAGGCTGATCGTGGAGCAGGTCTACGACCACCAGGGCAACGTGGGTCAGGGATCCGTGCCGGTCCTGGTCTTCGACGCCTGGGAGCACGCCTTCTACCTCCAGTACAAGAACCAGAAGGTGGACTTCATCGAGGCGATGTGGCGCGTCGTGAACTGGCAGGACGTGGCGAGGCGTTACGCGGCGGCGAAGGAGCGGGACGACGTCCTGCTGCTGGCGCCCTGACCGGACCCCGCCGACCGCGCCGCCGCCCCCACAGGCGTCCTGCTCGTGATCGTCTTCTCAACCTTCACCTGCGGACGGAATGACGAAGGACCCCCGCGAGGACATGACTCGCGGGGGTCCTTCCATGTGTTTCGGTCACCGGGCGTCGCCGAGCGCCGGCGAGCCGAAGCGGATCGGATCGGATCCGGTCAGTCGAAGACCGGGCCCTGCGTACGGGTGCGCTTGATCTCGTAGAAGCCGGGGATCGAGGCGACCATCAGCGTGCCGTCCCACAGCTTGGCCGCCTCCTCGCCCTTGGGCGCGGGGGTGACGACCGGGCCGAAGAAGGCGATCTGCTCGCCGTCGGGGCCGGGGACGGAGATCACCGGGGTGCCGACCTCCTGGCCGACCTTGTCGATGCCCTCCTTGTGGGAGGCGCGCAGCTCGGCGTCGTACGTGTCCTTGTCCGCGTACTCGATGAGGTCCGCCGGCAGGCCGACATCGGCCAGCGCCGCGGCGATGGTGCCGCGTTCGTTGCCCTCGCCGCGGTTGTGGATGCGGGTGCCGAGGGCGGTGTAGAGCTTGCCGACGACCTCGTCGCCGTGCAGCTGCTGGGCGGCGATCACCACGCGGACCGGGGCCCAGGCGGCTTTCATGCCCTCCCGGTACTGCTCGGGCAGCTCGTCGAGCTTCGGCTCGTTCAGTACGGCCAGGCTCATGACGTGCCAGCTGACCTCGACGTTCCTGACCTTCTCCACCTCCAGCATCCAGCGGGACGTCATCCACGCCCATGGGCAGATCGGGTCGAACCAGAAGTCGACCGGCGTCCTGGCACTCGTTTCACTCATGGGCGTGTCTCTCCTAGAAAAAGAACCGGCTGCGGTCCAACGATGGGCACCGTACGGGGCAACACCGCCGGTCTCCGGAGTCATTCCCGGCAGCCGGCGGCCGGATGTCCCGTGGGAGAATTCGAACCGTTGTAGGTAAAAACACGCACCTAGGAGTGTCCGTGCCCGGTGAGAACCTGTCCCGCGACGAGGCCCGCGATCGGGCCGAGCTGCTGTCCGTCGACCGGTACGAGGTCGCGCTCGACCTGCGGTCGGCGGTCGGTGAGTCGCCGGGTGACGCGCCGGACGGGCCCCCGGCGGACGGGCCCGGTGCGCCCCGTACCTTCCGCTCCGTGACGACGATCCACTTCCGGTCCGCGCGGCCGGGTATCGCGACCTTCGCCGATCTGGTGGCACCCAGCGTGACGTCCGTGACGCTGAACGGGCGCGCGCTGGACCCGTCCGTCGTGTTCGACGGCTCGCGCATCGCCCTGTTCGGGCTGGCCGAGGAGAACGTGCTGGTCGTGGACGCGCAGTGCGCGTACAGCCGTACGGGCGAGGGCATGCACCGCTTCGTCGACCCGGAGGACGGCGAGGTCTACCTCTACACGCAGTACGAGCCGGCGGACGCGCGCCGCGTCTTCGCCAACTTCGAACAGCCCGATCTGAAGGCGCCGTTCAGCTTCGAGGTGACAGCGCCGGCCGGCTGGACGGTGTGGAGCAACGGTGAGCCGACCGGGCCGGGCGCCGGGACCGGGGTGTGGGCGTTCGCCGAGACCAAGCCGATCTCGACGTACATCACGGCCGTCGTGGCGGGTCCGTACCACCATGTCACCGACGTGTACCGGCGTGCGCTGCCGGACGGCTCGACGCTGGAGATCCCGCTGGGCGCGCTGTGCCGCAAGGGCCTCGCCCGGCACTTCGACGCCGACGACATCTTCCTGGTGACCAAGCAGGGCCTGGACTTCTTCCACGACAACTTCGACTTCCCGTACCCCTTCGGGAAGTACGACCAGGCGTTCGTGCCGGAGTACAACATCGGCGCGATGGAGAATCCCGGCTGTGTGACCTTCCGCGAGGACTACGTCTTCCGGGGCAAGGTCACCCAGGCGTCCTACGAGCGCCGCGCGAACGTCATCCTGCACGAGATGGCGCACATGTGGTTCGGCGATCTCGTGACCATGCGCTGGTGGGACGATCTGTGGCTGAAGGAGTCGTTCGCCGACTTCATGGGCTCGCTGGCGC
Organism: Streptomyces sp. NP-1717; assembly: GCF_022695985.1. GTDB lineage: Bacteria > Actinomycetota > Actinomycetes > Streptomycetales > Streptomycetaceae > Streptomyces. The sequence goes on from NZ_JAAPBF010000131.1 coordinate 17,888, forward strand.
AGGCGGAGGCGACGCGCTTCACCAACGCGTGGGTGACCTTCGCCAACAACCGCAAGGCGTGGGCGTACCGCGCCGACCAGCTGCCGTCCACGCATCCGGTCACGGCCGACATCCGTGACCTGGAGGACGCGAAGCTCAACTTCGACGGCATCACCTACGCCAAGGGCGCGTCGGTGCTGAAGCAGCTCGTCGCGTACGCCGGGCGCGAGGCGTTCCTGGAAGGCGCGCGGCGCTACTTCAAGCGGCACGCGTACGGCAACACCCGCCTCGGGGACCTGCTCTCGGTCCTGGCGGAGACGTCGGGGCGCGACATGGTGTCGTGGTCGCGTTCCTGGCTGGAGACAGCGGGCGTCAACTCGCTCACCCCGGCGGTCACTTACGACTCCACCGGGCATGTGACGGAGCTGGCCGTGCTCCAGGAGGCCACCGGGTCGCACCCCGAACTGCGCCCGCACCGGGTGGCCGTGGGGCTGTACCGGCGCGAGAGCGTGGACGCCGAACTGGTCCGCTACGCGCGCGCCGAGGTCGACGTCGACGGTCCGCGCACGGTCGTCACGGAGCTGGCCGGCGCCGAGCGGCCCGATCTGATCCTGGTCAACGACGACGACCTCACGTACTGCAAGATCCGCTTCGACGAGGGCTCGCTGGAGACGCTGCGCGAGCACCTGGGCGAGGTCACGGACCCGCTGGCGCGGGCGCTGTGCTGGTCGGCGCTGTGGAATCTGACGCGTGACGGGCTGATGCCGGCACGGGACTTCGTCCGGCTGGTGCTGCGGTTCGCCGGGCGCGAGTCGGACATCGGCGTGCTCCAGCGGCTGCACGCCTGGGCCCAGGGCGCGCTGATCCACTACGCGGCGCCGCAGTGGCGCGAGGAGGGCGAGCGGGCGCTGGCGGAGGGCGCGCTGCGCGAGCTGCGGCTGGCCGCGCCGGGCAGCCAGCACCAGCTGACCTGGGCGCGGTTCTTCGCGTCGACGGCCACCTCCGACGCCGATTTCCAGCTGCTGCGGGGCCTGTTGGGGGACACGGCGAAGATCGACGGTCTCGATGTCGACCAGGAGCTGCGCTGGAGCTTCCTGCGTCCGCTGGCCGCGCACGGTCTGGCGGACGAGTCCGTGATCGCGGCGGAGCTGGCCCGCGACGACACGGCGTCCGGCAAGCGCCACCAGGTGCGGTGTCTGGCCTCGCGCCCGTCGGAGGAGGTCAAGGCGACCGCGTGGGCGGACGTCGTCGACTCCGACGCCCTGTCGAACGCGCTGGTGGAGGCGACGATCGCGGGCTTCGCGCTGCCGGGCCAGCGGGAGTTGACCGCGCCGTACGCGGAGAAGTACTTCGAGATGATCGAACGGGTGTGGGCCGAGCGCTCGATCCAGATCGGCATGGATCTGGTGGCGGGTCTGTATCCGAGCCTCCAGGACCGCCAGGAGACGGTGCGCGACACGGACGCCTGGCTCGCCGCCCATCCGGACGCGCCACCGGCCCTGCGCCGTCTGGTACTTGAGGCACGGGACGATCTGGTGCGGGCGCTGGCGGCGCAGGCGTGCGACGCGACGGCGGCGGCGA
>NZ_JAAPBF010000132.1 GCF_022695985.1 Streptomyces sp. NP-1717
GCCGTTGCTCTCGAAGTCGCCCTCGACGACGCCGCCCTCACCGTCCACCGTCGGCGCGGAGAAGTGCAGCCGGTCCCGCCGCTGCGGAGCCTCCAGACCCTTCGCCCGGATCTCCGGACGCGCGCCGCCCGTACGGGCACCCGCGTCCGCCTTCTCCAGCGACGTACGCTCCGCGGCGTCCTGCACCGGGACCTCCTCGACCTGCTGCTCGACCTGGACCTCCAGGTTGAACAGGTAGCCGACGGACTCCTCCTTGATGCCCTCCATCATGGCGGTGAACATGTCGAAGCCCTCGCGCTGGTACTCGACCAGCGGGTCCTTCTGCGCCATGGCGCGCAGGCCGATGCCCTCCTGGAGGTAGTCCATCTCGTAGAGGTGCTCACGCCACTTGCGGTCCAGCACGGACAGCACCACGCGACGCTCCAGCTCGCGCATCACATCCGCGCCCAGCGACTTCTCGCGCTCGTCGTACTGCTCGTGCGCGTCGTCCTTGATGGACTCGGCGATGAACTCCGCCGTGATGCCGGCACGGTCGCCGGTCGCCTCCTCCAGGTCCTCCACGGTGACCTTCACCGGGTAGAGCTGCTTGAAGGCGCCCCACAGCCGGTCCAGGTCCCACTCCTCGGCGAAGCCCTCCGCCGTCTCCTGGCGGATGTAGTCGTCGATGGTGTCGTCCATGAAGTGCCGGATCTGCTCCTGGAGGTCCTCGCCCTCCAGAACCCGGCGGCGCTCGCCGTAGATGACCTGACGCTGCCGGTTGAGCACCTCGTCGTACTTCAGGACGTTCTTGCGCGTCTCGAAGTTCTGCTGCTCCACCTGCGACTGCGCCGAGGCGATGGCGCGGGTGACCATCTTGTTCTCGATCGGCACGTCGTCGGGGACGTTCGCCATCGACATGACCCGTTCGACCATCTGCGCCTTGAACAGGCGCATCAGGTCGTCACCCAGCGAGAGGTAGAAGCGGGACTCGCCCGGGTCGCCCTGACGGCCGGAACGGCCACGCAGCTGGTTGTCGATACGGCGCGACTCGTGACGCTCCGTACCGAGGACGTACAGCCCGCCGAGGTCCACGACCTCGTCGAACTCGGCCTTCACCGCCTGCTCGGCCTTCTCCATCGCGGCGGGCAGTGCGGCGGCCCACTCCTCGACGTGCTCCACCGGGTCGAGCCCGCGCTGGCGCAGCTCCGCCTCGGCGAGGTCGTCGGGGTTGCCGCCGAGCTTGATGTCCGTACCACGGCCGGCCATGTTCGTCGCGACCGTCACCGCGCCCTTGCGCCCGGCCTGGGCGATGATCGGCGCCTCACGGTCGTGCTGCTTGGCGTTCAGCACCTCGTGCTGCACGCCCCGCTTCGAGAGCTGCTGCGACAGGTACTCGGACTTCTCCACGGAGGTCGTGCCGACCAGGATCGGCTGGCCCTTCTCGTGCTTCTCGGCGATGTCGTCGACGACCGCCGCGAACTTCGCGACCTCGGTGCGGTAGATCAGGTCGGGCTGGTTGACGCGGACCATCGGCCGGTTCGTCGGGATCGGCACGACGCCCAGCTTGTAGATCTGCTGGAACTCGGCGGCCTCGGTCATGGCCGTACCGGTCATGCCGGACAGCTTGTCGTAGAGGCGGAAGAAGTTCTGGAGGGTGATCGTGGCGAGCGTCTGGTTCTCGTCCTTGATGTCCACCCCTTCCTTCGCCTCGATCGCCTGGTGCATGCCTTCGTTGTAACGGCGGCCCGCGAGGATACGGCCGGTGTGCTCGTCGACGATCATGACTTCGCCGTCGATGACGACGTAGTCCTTGTCGTTCTTGAACAGTTCCTTGGCCTTGATCGCGTTGTTCAGATAACCGACGAGCGGCGTGTTCACCGACTCGTACAGGTTGTCGATGCCCAGCCAGTCCTCGACCTTCGCGACCCCGGACTCGTGGATCGCGACGGTGCGCTTCTTCTCGTCGACCTCGTAGTCGCCGGTCTCCTCGATGCCCTTGAGCTGGTTGCCCGCCTCACCCTTGGTGAGCCTGGTCACCAGCTTGGCGAAGTCGCCGTACCACTTCGTGGCCTGGTCGGCGGGACCGGAGATGATCAGCGGCGTACGGGCCTCGTCGACCAGGATCGAGTCGACCTCGTCCACGACCGCGAAGTTGTGACCGCGCTGGACGAGCTCCTCCTGGGACCACGCCATGTTGTCGCGGAGGTAGTCGAAGCCGAACTCGTTGTTCGTGCCGTACGTGATGTCCCGGTTGTACTGCTCACGGCGCTGCGCGGGCGACATGTTGGCGAGGATGCAGCCGACGGTGAGGCCCAGGAACTTGTGGACCCGGCCCATCATCTCGGAGTCGCGCTCGGCCAGGTAGTCGTTCACCGTGATCACGTGAACGCCCTTGCCGGACAGCGCGTTCAGGTAACAGGGCAGTGTGCCGACGAGAGTCTTGCCCTCACCGGTCTTCATCTCGGCGACATGGCCGAGGTGCAGCGCGGCGCCGCCCATCAGCTGGACGTCGTACGGACGCTGGCCGAGCACGCGCTTGGCCGCCTCGCGGACGGTCGCGAAGGCCTCGGGGAGCAGGTCGTCCAGAGTCTCACCGTCGGCGTAACGCTGCTTGTACTCGTCGGTGAGGGCCTGCAACTCGGCGTCGGAGAGGGCGCTGAAGTCCTCTTCGATGGAGTTGACCTGGTCCGCGATGCGGTGCAGTTTGCGCAGGATCTTGCCTTCGCCTGCACGCATGAGCTTGTTGAAGACGGACACTGAGGTTGGTCTCCTTGCCGGTCGGGCCTGGCATCGGGTCTGGTGGGGGACACTGGCGCGGGCGCGGCAGGCCGACCCCACCGCAACGGCCATCGTAAGCGAGGACCCGGCCGCCTCGGGAGGTCCACGTGACGCCCGGCCTCCTGTCACCCGCAATGAGAACGCGCGGGACGCGTGGAAGGTGCCGGTGAGGTACGAAAAGCGCTCGCGCCGGGGAGCCCCGGTCAGCACACTCCCTCCATGGAGCCAGTCACCCCCTGGGCCGCCCTTCCGGAGGCCTCCGCCACCTCCCTGGTCACCGAGCGCCTGCGGCTGCGGCCCCTGGCACCGAAGGACATCGAGGCGGTGTACGCCGCCTGCCAGGACCCGGACATCCAGCGGTGGACCACGATCCCCTCTCCGTACGAAAGACAGCACGCCGAGCACTTCGTCGGGCGGATCGTGCCGGACATGTGGCGGGCAGGGACCAACTTCGTCTTCGCGGTCGAGCCGGTCGGCGGCGGCCCGCTGCTGGCCTCGGTCAACGCACACGGCCACACCGGTGTGTGGGCGGTCGGTTACTGGACGGTCAGGGAGCACCGCGGCCGGGGCTACACCACGGAGGCACTGCGCGCCCTGACCCGCTGGATGTTCACGGAGCTGGGCGCCGATCGCGTCGAGTGGCGTGCCGAGGCCGGCAACGCGGGCTCACGGGCCGTCGCGCTGAAGGCCGGTTTCGTCATGGAGGGCACCCTGCGCGCCGCCATGCCCCTCGAGGAGACGACGCGTGACGCCTGGATCGGCGCGCTCCTGCCCTCGGATCTGGGCCTGCCGTCGAGGCGTCCGTATCTGCCCGCGCGGCCCTGACGGCGGCGGCCACCGGCCCCGGTCCACTGTCAGTGGCGCCGTCTATCGTTCGGGGCATGACCACTGTGCCGCGCGCCGCCGCCGAGCTGTCCGCCGACGAAGCCCGCCGTATGGCGCTGCGCGCCCAGGGATTCCTCGGGGCTCCCGACCGCCGGGGCGGCGTGCGCGGTGTGCTGCGCCATCTCGGGGCCGTACAGCTGGACACGATCTCGGTGCTCGCCCGCTCGCACGAGCTCATTCCGTACGCACGGCTGGGCGCCGTGGGCCGCAAGACGGTCGAGGGGGCGTACTGGACGCCGGCGGTCGCCGCCGGCGCCCCGCCCCGGCCGCACGCCTTCGAGTACTGGTCGCACGCCGCCTGCATCCTGCCGGTCGAGGAATGGCCGCATTTCGCCTTCCGGCGCCGCGCCTACCGCGCCCGCCCGCACTGGCACCACGAGCTGTCCGACGGGGCGTACGACGCGGTGATCAAGCAGTTGCGGGCCGAGGGGCCGCTCACGGCCACCGAGCTGGGCGGCGCCAAGAACGGCGGCGAGTGGTGGGACTGGTCCGAGGCGAAGGTCGCGGTCGAGCGGGCACTGATGCACGGCGAGGTGGTGTGCACGGAGCGCCGGAGCTGGAAGCGGGTCTACGACCTGGCGGAGCGCGCCATCCCCGACGAGGTGCTGCACGACGACCTGGACGACACGGAGTGCCTGCGCCGGCTCGTCCGGCTCGCGGGCCGCTCGCTGGGCGTTGGCACTCGCTCCGACATCGGGGACTACCACCGCATCAAGGGCGAGCAGGTCGACGCGGTGATCGCGGACTCGGGGCTGGTGCCGGTGACGGTCGAGGGGTGGGCGAAGCCCGCCTGGGCGGATCCGGAGGCGCTGGCGAGCGTTCCGCGCGGCCGGCACCGGACGACTCTGCTGTCGCCGTTCGACTCGCTCATCTGGGAGCGCGCGCGCACCGAGCGGATCTTCGGCTTCACCCACCGCCTGGAGGCGTACGTGCCCAAGCCCAAGCGGATCTACGGGTACTTCGCGATGCCACTGCTGTCGGGCGGGAAGCTGCTCGGCCGGGTCGACCCGGCGCGCGAGGGCACGACGCTCGTCGCCCGGCAGGTCTCGCTGGACACCCCCGCCGCCGTCGAGCCCATGGCGCGGGCGCTGCGGGAGGCCGCCGAGTGGGTCGGCTGCGACTCCGTACGGATCGAGCGCGTCGACCGCCCGGAGTTGGCCGCGGCGCTGACGCGGGCCGTCATCTGATCGCGGACGTCATCTGATTTCGAGGATCTTCTCCCGCATCGCGTAGACCACGGCCTCCATCCGGGAGTGCAGTTGCAGCTTCTCCAGGATGTTGCGGACATGGTTCTTCACGGTGTTCTCGGAGATGAACAACTCCTTCGCGATATCACGGTTGTTCATTCCCGTGGCGACCAGTTTGAGGACTTCGAGCTCGCGGTCGGTGAGCTTCGGCGCGGGCACGAGTCTGCGCTCGTCGGTGCGCTGAATCATCGACTTGAACTCGGTCAGAAGCTTGGAGGCCATGGAAGGGCTGATTTGTGACTGCCCGTCGGCGACCGCGCGAATCGCGGTGGCCACCTCGTCCGTCGAAATCTCCTTGAGGAGATAACCGGTCGCGCCCGCCTTGATCGCGTCGTAGAGGTCGGCCTCCTCGTCGCTGATCGTCAACATGATGATCTTGGCACTGGGGGCCACCTCCTTGATGGAGGTGCAGGCCTCGATGCCGCCGCGCTTGGGCATCCGGACGTCCATCAGCACGATGTCGGGGAGCAGGTCGGCGGCCTTGTCGACGGCCTCCGCGCCGTCACCGGCCTCGCCCACGACCTGGATGTCCTCCTCCTGGGCGAGGACGATCTCCAGCCCCCGGCGGAAGAGGGCGTGGTCGTCCACGACAAGGACCCTGATCGGTTCCTTCCCGGGGTCGTCCGGGTCCGCGCCGGTGTCCGGTACGGCACCGCCCGTCGTACCGCCGGCGCCGCGCGCGTGGTGCACCGGCCCGAAGCTGTCCGCCATCGTTCCTCCCCCTGAAGGCCATGGGCCGAAGTACATGCGAGCTACACCAACCCCTGGTCAGGGACCGTGGGTTGGCGTGCGTGGCCATGATTTCATGCCCGGCCGACAGAGCGGTGATCCAGTGGTCGCGCGGTGGTGCCCCCGCGGCCGGATCAGGCACTGCGGGGGCACCACCGAGGGGTGTGTCTGTCTCAGCCGCCGAGTGCGCCACCCGCGCCCGCGGCTTCGGACTCGGCCAACTGGTCGGTCCTCAGGTGGATGACGCCGTAGTCGTAGGCGTGGCGCCGGTAGACGACGCTCGGCTCCTTGGTCTCGGAATCCACGAACAGATAGAAGTCGTGTCCGACCAACTCCATCTCGTAGAGTGCCTGGTCGAGGGTCATCAGAGCAGCGGTGTGCGTCTTCTCGCGGACCACCAGCGGTCCTTCGCCCTGTACTTCGAGCGAGCCGATCCTGGTGGTGGGAATGCCGTTCGGCGACTCGTTCGCCGGGGCCGGACCCGATCCGTTCAACTGGGCCACGCCGGGGACGACATCGACGACCTCGGCGGCCGAAAGCCTCCCGGCGCCACGGCGGTTGTGGCGCTTCTCGTGCTGCCTGCGCAGCCGCGCCTCCAGCTTCCCCGTGGCCAGGTCGAGTGCTGCGTACGGGTCGGCGGCGGCGGCTTCCGCCCTGATGACGGGACCGCGGGAGTGGAGCGTGATCTCCACCCGGTCGCTACGGTCCGCCTGACGCGGGTTGTGCTCCTTGGACACCTCGACGTCGAGGCTGATCACCTTGCCGTCGAGCTTCTGGATCTTCTCCAGCTTCAGCTTCTCGGCCACGTGCTTACGGAACCGCTCGGGTACCTCTGTCTTGCGGCCCTTGACGACGATGTCCACGCAGAACTCCGTTCCCGGATTCGCTCCGCCGCGTTGCGGAGCTACTCCCTCTTGCACCAGACCTCGATGGGCACCGAGGCCTCGGACTTGGTGACTTTCACCTCCTCCTCCCCCGTGGGCAAGATCCCCATTCCCTCCGACTTCAAGGTCCTGGAAAACGCTCCGCACACCACTGCATATCGACGAGGACCAGCTTTCGCTTTCCTCACAACCGAACATAGCTCGCTTGGACGGGTGTCGGCACCCGCTACCCGTGCGTACGTCCGTTCCGGTGTTTTATGACCCTCACCACCTGCAACGAAGCGAACTCGCGATCAGTTCCGGTTTATTTCGAAAGACAGCGGAGGTGCGGCGACCACGGCGGCGCTCACCTGTACAAATGCGGGGTACCCCGGTCTCGTCGCGGCATGCATCGCTCGCGACGCCTCGGCAAGCGAGGCCCCGGTCGTCATGAGATCGTCCACCAGCACCACCCTGCCGCCCTCCAGGAGCCCCGCGCCTCCGACGGCGACCTCCAGCGCCCCGGACAGGTTGCTGAGCCTCTGGCGGGCGCCCAGGCCCGCCTGGTCGGCCACCGCACGCCGCTGCCGCAGCACCGGAAGCACCCGGGCCGGCCGGCCCGTACGCCGCAGTTCCCCGGCCGCCGCCAGGGCGATGCGCCGGGCGGCGTCGTGCCCGCGCGCGCCCACGGCACGCTTCGCCGACGGAACCGGTACGAGAATCAGCGGGCCGACACCGGTACCCGGCGGGACGGCGGCCTGAACCGCCCCGGCCAGCGCCCTGCCCAGGGGCGCGGCCAGCCCGAGGGCGCCACGCTCCTTGTGCGCCAGCAGCACGGCCCGTACGGCGTCCTCGTACGGAGCGGCGGCATGGACCACCGGCAGCCCCACGGGCTCGGGAACCGGCCGCACGCGGCACGGCCACGTCCCGTACAACGCCCTCCCGCACGCGTCGCACAGCGGCGTCCTGGGACTCCCGCAGCCGCCGCAGGCGACCGGAAGGACCAGCCCGGTGATTTCTCGCCACCACCCCCGCATGTCACCCACTGTGCCAACGACTCGGGCCTCCGGCCACCCCTGTGGATAACCGGGATCGAGTTCCGGCCCGAATGCTGCCCGCGAGGGGCCGTCCGGGTGGCGCGCCACTACCCCGGATAGACCGGTGACGAGCCCTCCTGGACCATCGTCTGCCAGTTCGCGCCGGTCGGCAGCCGTACGATGCCGGCGTCGTCCGAGTCGGCCACCAGCGGCTGCTGTTCGTCGTCGGCGGCCGCGATCCCGGTGACCTGATTCAGACCCGGCAGCACGCCCGCCGGCGACGTCGAACCGTCCGTCTGGATGTAGCTCACCTGCTGCACCCCGCCGGCCTCCTTACCGACCACGACGAGCCGGCTGGGGCCGGCCCACGACACGGCGGTCACCGTCTCCATACGGGGCGCCACGGCCTTCAGCTCCGTCACCGACACCTTCTGCTCGTCGGCCGGCCCGCGGCGCTCCACACGGCCGATCTGGAGGGTCGTGCGTCCGTCCTCGGCAAGCAGCAGCGCCACCCGTACGCCGTCGGCGGAGACCCGCAGCGCCTCGACGCGCGCGTCACCGAGCCCGTCGACCGTGACCTCCCGGGGCGCGTCGGCCCCGTCGGCCAGGCGCAGCAGGCGGGGCTCCCGCGGGTCGCGGTCCGCTATCCACAGATCGCCGTTGCCGTCCCAACTCGGCGCCGACAGCCGGTCCTCCTTCTTCGCGGCCTTGCTGGCGACCAGGGGATCGCCCACCTCACCCGCCGAGATGATGGACCCGACGTACAGGGACTTCCCGTCCTGCGAGACACCCGCCGCGTGCTTCTCGTCCCGCGCGACGGCGACCTGACCCAGCGGCATCGTGCCGTCGCCGAACGGACCGCGCACACGCGGCGGGTCGATCGGCTCCTTGCTGCTCGCCGACAGCAGGGAGAGCCGGCCCTTCGCGTCGATGAAGTACGCGTTGTCCGAACTGCCCGAGGTGCGGTCGGCGGCGAACTCCTCCGCCTGGTCGCCGCTCAGCACGCACAGCGAGGAGCCGTCCTCCCTGAGCAGTTCGACCTGTTCGCCCCGGGTGGACGTCAAGTCGCGGAGGGTGAAGAGCAGTTGCGCCGCCATCTTGCGGCACTGCTCGCGGCCGACGTTGTCGACCTTCGCGTTGAGCGGCACCTTCAGGGAGTTGCGGTCGTCGAATTCGAGGGTCCGGGTGCCGCGCTTCAGCTCCGTACCGGTGGGGAAGGGCGAGTCGACGACGGGCCGCATCCAGTCCGTCGGCCCGTCGAGCAGCACCTTGACGGCCTGGGTGACCGGGTCCATCCGCGTCACCGGGTCTATGCGCTGCCGGATGTAGACGGGGTCGGCGACGAGCCAGCCCTGTCCGGAGGCGAAGTAGTACTTGTTCACGGCCCGGTAGTTGCGCTGGAAGTCGGACTCACCGAGCACGAGCCCTTGCGGGAGGGCGTCGATGCGCCATTCCTTGCCGTCCAGCACCTTCTCCTGGACGAGATGGATGGTGCGGCTGTACGGCTCGGGCGCCACCGGCTGGTAGGCGTGCCCGGCGTCGACCGCGGCGATCTGCTCTCCGTAGAGCGGGTAGGTGAGGCCGGGGCCCTCGGGACCGGACGGCCCCTGGGGGTCGGCCGGGTCGGGCGCGGCCGCCAGCACCGTCGTACGGTCCGCCGGCTGCCAGCTCTGCGACGCCTGCTTCGTCAGATACTTCCTGGCCACCGCGAAGTCGGGGTCGTCACTGGTCATCGCCTCGAGGAAGCCGTCGACGATCTCGTTCGGATCGGCCCCCTCGGTGGGCGCGACGGGATACACCCGCACCTGGGAGTCGCCGCGCGGGGATGCCTTGACGGGTTCGACGTCCCCGCTGTCGGGGATCGACGCGCAGCCGGCCAGCAGCAGGGCGCAGCACCCGAAGAGGACGGGCAGCCGCGGCACAGGTCCTCGGCCGTGACGAAGGCGGTCAGCGCCCACGAGTCGTGTCCTCCCGCTCCGGTGCCTGGGGCGCGGACGTGGCCGCGGAGGCAGTTGACGACGGCGTGTTCGGCGGCCGGGAAGGCTTCGGCGACGTGGCGGGGTCCCGTTCCACGGGCTCCCCGGTGGAACGCGGCACCACCCGCGCACCGTTGCCGGGCAGCGCCGTCGGGTCGGCCACGCCCGCGGGCGGTGGCACCGGCGCCCGGGAGGGCACCGGAAGGGGCGCCCCCGACGCCGACTGGGAGGGCACGCTCGTCAACCGGTGCGCGCTCTCCTTCGGGTCCCCGAGGACGGAGCGCTCACGGCCGCGCCGCGAGTCCTCCGGCTCCAGCGGTATGGGTGAGCCGCGCAGCGGCTCGTCGGCGGTACGCGGCAGCGTCAGGCGGAACTGCGACCCGCCGCCCGGCTCGCCCCACGCCTGGAGCCAGCCGCCGTGCAGGCGCGCGTCCTCGACGGCGATCGACAGGCCGAGGCCCGTACCGCCGGTGGTACGCGCCCGTGCCGGGTCCGCCCGCCAGAACCGGTTGAAGACCCGGGTCGCCTCGCCGGGCTTGAGCCCCACTCCGTAGTCGCGTACGGCCACGGCCACGGCTCCGCCGGCGACCGCCATCCGCACGACCACGTCCCGGCCCTCGCCGTGCTCGACGGCGTTGACGACCAGGTTGCGCAGGACGCGCTCCACGCGCCGGGCATCGGCCTCGGCGACGACCGGCTGTTCGTCCCCCATGACCCGGATCCGGGTGCCCTTGCGCTCGGCGAGCGGTTCGGCTCCGCCGATCACGCGGCGTACGACCACCCGCAGGTCTATGGGCTCGGCCTCCAGCGCAGCCGCACCGGCGTCGAACCGGCTGATCTCCAGCAGATCCGACAGCAGTGACTCGAAACGGTCGAGCTGGTCGCCCAGCAGCTCCGCCGAGCGCGCCGTGACGGGGTCGAAGTCGACACGGGCCTCGTGGATGACGTCGGCGGCCATCCGGACCGTGGTCAGCGGGGTGCGCAGTTCGTGCGAGACGTCGGAGACGAAGCGGCGCTGCATCCTGGAGAGCTCCTCCAGCTGCTGGATCTTGAGCTGAAGGTTCTGGGCCATCTTGTTGAAGGCCTCACCGAGGCGGGCGATGTCGTCCTCGCCGGTGACCTTCATCCGTTCCTGGAGCCGACCGGTGGAGAGCCGCTCCGCGATCCCCGCGGCCATCCGTACGGGTGTCACGACCTGCCGTACGACGAGCCAGGCGATGGCCCCGAGCAGGACGACGACGAACAGCCCCGCCGTGGCGAGGGTGCCCTTGACCAGGTTGAGCGACTGCTCCTCCTGTGTGAGCGGGAACAGGTAGTACAGCTCGTAGGAATTGCCGTCGACATCGGTCAGCCGCTTGCCGACCACCAGACCGGACTCGGACCCTCGGCCGTCCGTGTACTGGATCAGGGTGTAGCGCTGGAACGTGCCGGTGCCCTTGGTGACGGCCGACCGCAGATCGGCGGGGACGCTCGCGATGTGGTCCACGCCGCCGGAGGCGCGCGGGAAACGGCTGCTGGAGCCCGCGCCGTTCTCGTCGGCGCTCAGCGCCACCACGTTGAACGCGCTCTGGCCTCCACTCGCCAGCTGTACGACCAGGTCGGAGCGCCAGTTCACGGAGTTGCGGCTCGACCGGCCGTCTCCCGAGCCACCGTCCTGCCCGCCCGGCTCGACCGGTGCGTCGGCCTTCTCCTTGGCGACGGTGAAACCGCCGGCCGCCTGGCTCTGGGCCGCTTTCTCCTTGGCGTCCAGCAGACCGTTGCGCACCTGGCCGATGACGACGAAACCCAGCAGCAGCACCACCCCGAGCGACATCAGCAGGGTGGTGGTGACCACCCTGAGCTGGATGTTGCGCCGCCACAGCCGCACGGCGGGCAGCACCGGACGCCTGGCCCAGCGCACGACGAGCCGCGGCACAGGGCCGCCCGCCGCTCCCTCCTGGAGCAGCCGGCCGCCCTGGAAGAGCCTGCCGAGGCGTGAGCCCCCGCGGCCCCGGTCGGCGGTCCGCCCCGTACGCGATCCCGGCTCCCCGGGCTTCGGGGCAGAACTGCCGCTGGACATGTCAGCTCGGTCCGGCCTTGTAGCCGACACCGCGGACGGTCACGACGATCTCCGGGCGCTCCGGGTCCTTCTCGACCTTGGAACGGAGCCGCTGGACATGCACGTTGACCAGACGTGTGTCGGCCGCGTGCCGGTAGCCCCACACCTGCTCCAGGAGCACCTCACGGGTGAAGACCTGCCACGGCTTGCGGGCCAGCGCGACGAGCAGGTCGAACTCGAGCGGCGTCAGGGCGATGGACTGCCCCTCACGCTTCACCGAGTGACCGGCCACGTCGATGACCAGGTCGCCGATCGCCAACTGCTCCGGCGCCGGCTCCTCGGACCTGCGCAGCCGCGCCCTGATCCTGGCGACCAGCTCCTTGGGCTTGAACGGCTTGACGATGTAGTCGTCGGCGCCCGATTCGAGCCCCACCACCACGTCGACGGTGTCGCTCTTGGCCGTCAGCATGACGATCGGCACACCCGACTCGGCCCTGATGAGCCGGCACACCTCGATACCGTCGCGGCCGGGCAGCATCAGATCCAGCAGCACCAGATCCGGCTTGGCCTCACGGAAAGCGGCGAGGGCCTTGTCGCCGTCCGCGACGAACGACGGCTCGAACCCTTCACCTCGCAGCACGATGCCGAGCATCTCGGCCAGTGCGGTGTCGTCATCGACGACAAGGACGCGTCCCTTCATATCGACATCATCCCATTTTCATTTCCGTTGCGTAGACTTGCGTGATCCAGCTCACTGACCTGGGACGACGTGAACATGCGTCCTGCACGGACCGTCACGGTCCGATGCTGTTGACGTCAACCACAGATGTCCCACCCGGCCTCGTCGACCGGGCCCTTCGACAGGAACCTTAGCGAGCCGTCCGCCCGGCGATCCCGACAGCGGCTCTCCCCACCCCTCGCGCACACGTCCCGTCAGCCCCGCGCCTCCTGCCGCGCCCGGGCGCACAGCTCCACGATCCCGTCCCGGGTCACCGGCGACAGCGCCCCGTGCTCGGTGACCAACGCCGTCACCAGCTCCGGCGGCGTCACGTCGAAGGCCGGGTTGTACGCCTGCGTTCCCAGCGGCGCCACCGGCATCCCACCGCCGACCTCCACCCCGGCCCCGGCGGCCTGCGGAGCCGTGAGCTCGGTCACCTCCTGCCCCGGCCGCTGCTCCACCTCGATCGACGCACCGTCCGGGGTGTCGAGATCCAGCGTCGTCGTCGGCGCCACCACGATGAACGGCACATGGTGGTACCTCGCCTGCACCGCGAGCGGATAGCTGCCCACCTTGTTCGCCACCGAGCCGTCGGCGGCGATGCGGTCCGCCCCGATGAGCACGGCGTCCACCTCGCCGGCCGCGAACAGCGAACCGGCGGCGTTGTCCGCGAGCAGCGTGAACGCCATCCCGTTACGGGCCGCCTCGTACGCGGTCAGCCGCGCCCCCTGCAGCAGCGGACGTGTCTCGTCCACCCACAGCCGCCGCAGCCGCCCCGCCCGGTGCGCCGACAGGGCCACGGCGAACGCGGTGCCCTCACCGCCCGAGACCAGCGCCCCGGTGTTGCAGTGGGTCAGGATCCGATGACTTCCGCCCGGCAGCAACTCGTCGAGGAGCGTCAGCCCCGATGCCGCCATCCGGGCGCTGGCGACGGCGTCCTCACGGTGCAGCCGCTTCGCCTCCACCAGGGTGGCCGCGGCCGCCTGCTCCTGACCGGCCCCTCCGGCGATCGCCGCCCGGTGCGCGTCCAGCGCCCTCCGTACCCCGTATCCGAGGTTCACCGCGGTGGGGCGGGCACCCTCCAGCAGCGCGGCCGCCTCGTCGACGTCGTATCCGCGTGTGGCGGCGAGGGCGACACCGTAGGCTCCGGCGATGCCCAGGAGCGGCGCCCCACGCACGGCGAGCGTCCGTATCGACTGGACCAGGACCGGCACATCGGTGCAGACCAGCTCGGCCTCCTCGACCGGCAGTCTCGTCTGGTCGAGGAGCACCAGTACGGGGCCTTCCGGCAGCTCGTCCCAGCGAAGCGCAGGAGACATGGACGGCTCGGCCGCGAGCGGGGATGGTGCGTACTGATCAGTCATCCGCCCAGTCTGCCCGGTACCGCGCGGACTATGAAGGCGAGAAGGAGATGGAGCACCCCGCCCACCGGTGGGCCACGCGTGGCACGATGGCTGCCAGCCTCCCGTTCTGCTCCGCAGACAGGCACCGTTGAAGCGCCGGCTCCCCGAGCCTGCCTCCGAGACCAATCCACGAGGTGGACGACCGTGAACGACACTCCGGGCTGGGCCTCGCCCGGATCTGCCCCGTCCGACGGCCAGGAGGCCGGCGTGCCCCGGCCCGCCGAGCCCGCCGACGACATCGGCACGCCCCCGGACTCCCCCTCGAAGTGGTCCAAGACCCAGCCGCCGGCCGGACAGTGGTCCGCGCCCAGCGCCCCGGGTCCTGTTCCGCCCGCGCCCAGGTCCGCCCCGGGCTGGGGCGGCCCCGGTCCCGGCGGACGGCACTCCGGCTGGGGACAGCCGCCCGCCGCGGCAAAGCCCGGCGTCATCCCCCTGCGTCCCCTGGGTGTGGGAGAGATCCTCGACGGCGCCGTGTCCACGCTGCGCGCCCACTGGCGCACCGTCCTCGGTGTCACCATCGTCGTCGCGGTCATCTCGCAGATCGGCGACATACTCGTCCAGCGCTATCTCCTGCCGGAGCCGGTGGACATCGACCCGAACGCGAGCCCGACGGAAGCCCTGAACCAGGCCGTCGACGCGATGCAGTCCAGCCTCATCGCACTCGCGCCGTCGCTTCTCATCACCATCATCGGCACGCTCTTCACCACTGCCGTGCTGACCGTGGTCATCAGCCGTTCCGTGCTCGGCCGCAGCGTCACGCTGTCGGACGCCTGGGCCGAGGCCCGGCCCCGGCTGCTCCAACTCCTCGGCCTGACCCTCCTGTTGCCGGTCATGGGCGCGCTCGTCGTGATGGTGGGCATTCTCCCGGGACTGCTGATCGGCTCCGGTGCCGGAATCGCGCTGACGATGCTCGGCGGACTGGCCGCGCTCGTCCTGGTGATCTGGCTGATGGTCAGCTTCAGCCTCGCCTCGCCGGCCCTGATGCTCGAACGGCAGGGGATCGTCGCCTCCCTGCGCCGCTCCGCCAAGCTCGTGAAGGGCACCTGGTGGCGGATCTTCGGCATCCTGCTGCTGACGATGCTGCTGACCTTCGTGGTGTCCATGATCATCGCCGTGCCGTTCAGCCTCGTCGCCATGGCCGTGGACGGCGAAGGCGTCAGCGGCCTGTTCTCCGACAGCGGCCCGGACTTCGGCTGGCCCTTCCTGATCATCACCGGCATCGGCACGGTGATCAGCACCTCCATCACACTGCCGATCTCCGCGGGCGTCTCGGTGCTCCTGTACGTGGACCAGCGCATCCGGCGCGAAGCCCTGGACCTCGAACTCGCACGCGCCGCCGGCGTACCGGGCTACGGCTCCGAGCGACCTGGCAACGACGCCCCCAGGGGCTGATGCGGTGTTCGGCACGGGGGGCACGGCAACGGCGTGGCTGACGGCGCGCACGAGCGACGAGATACCGGTGGACAGCTCGCGCGTTCCCGCTCGTGAGGCGGCCGAGGACGAGCTGTCCAAGCCGATGTACCACGAGAACGACCCGAATCTGCTCCAGCGCGCGATGGACCGCTTCTGGGAGTGGATCGGGGATCTCTTCAACTCCGTGGCCGGTTCCGGAGTGGCGAGCCCGGTCGGTCTCGCCGTCATCGCACTGCTCGTCGCCGCGCTCGGCGCCGCCCTCTGGTGGCGGCTCGGCACCCCCCGGCGCACCACCCGTCCCAAGGACGCGCTCTTCGACTCCGGCCCGCGCGGCGCGGCCGAACACCGCGCCAACGCCGAGGAACACGCCGCGGCCGAACGCTGGAACCAGGCCGTCCAGGAAAGGATGCGGGCCGTTGTCCGCTCTCTGGAAGAGCGCACGGTGCTCGACCCGCGCCCCGGCCGCACCGCCGACGAGGCCGCCGCCGACGCGGGCCGGCCGCTCCCCGAGCACGCGACCGCCCTGCGAGCGGCCGCCAGAGCCTTCGACGACGTCACATACGGCGGACGCTCGGCGGACCGGCAGACATACCTGCGCCTGCGTGAACTGGATCTCGGCCTGGAGAACAGCAAACCCCAGCTGAGCAGTGCCGCCCAGGGAGCTGCCGAATGACCGGCACCACGACCGACGCCCCGCCCCGGCCCGCGACCAGCTCCACTTCGATGTCGCCGAGCGCGCAACAGGTCTGGAAGCGTGTCCGAGGGCTGCTGATCGCCCTCGCCATTCTGCTCGTGGCAGGGATCGCCCTGGCCGCCGTACGCTCCGGCGACCAGCACGGCCGTCTCGACCCCCGCTCCGCCGACCCCCTGGGCAGCCGCGCCGTCGCCGAACTGCTCAAGGACCGCGGTGTCTCCACCCGCGTCGTCACGACACTCGCCGAAGCGACCGAGGGAGCCGGCCCGGACACCACTCTGGTGGTCACCTCCCCCAACCTGCTGACCTTCCATCAGCAGCGCACGCTGCGCGGCGCGACGGAGACCTCCGGCGGCCGCACGGTCCTTCTGTCGGCCGGACCGCCCTCCGTCGGCATCCTGGCCCCGGACGTCACCACGGAGACCGACACTTCGGTGGCCGCGCGTGAACCCCGCTGCTCCCTGCCCGCCGCCCGCGACGCGGGCGCTGTCGACATCGGCGGAGTGCTCTACACCACGGACTCGCCGAACAGCGACGCCTGTTACCCGAAGGACGGGCTTCCGTCCCTTCTCAGGATCGACTCCACCGCCGGGGGCGACACCGTCCTGCTCGGCTCCCCCGACCTCCTCTACAACGAGCGCCTCGCCAAACAGGGCAACGCCTCGCTGGCCCTTCAACTCCTCGGCTCGCGACCTCATATCGTCTGGTACCTCCCCTCGCTCAGTGATCCCTCCGCCACCGGATCCGGCAGCGGTGGTCATGACGGCAACAGCGGTGACAGCGGTGACAACAGGGAAGATCAGGGCACAGGAGGCAACGAGTCGAGCTTCCTCGACCTGATCCCCTCCGGCTGGCTCTGGGGCACCCTCCAACTCGCCCTCGCCGCCGTACTCGCCGCCGTCTGGCGCTCCCGCCGGCTCGGCCCCGTCGTCGCCGAACGGCTCCCGGTCGCCATCCGCGCCTCCGAGGCAACTGAGGGCCGCGCCCGCCTCTATCGCAAGGCCAACGCCCGCGACCGCGCCGCCTCGGTCCTCCGTACGGAGACCCGTACCCGCCTCGCCTCCCTCCTCGGTGTCCCACCGTCCGAGGCCCACACCCCGGAGGCCCTCGTCCCCGCTGTCTCCGCGCAACTCACGGACAACTCGCCCGATCCCCGCACGCTGCTCTTCGGCCCGGCGCCGGCCGACGATGCCGCTCTCATCCGCCTGACGGATCAACTCGACGCCCTCGAAAGAGAGGTACGCACCTCATGAGTGCCCCGACCCCCGAGACCGCTACGAACTCGGACAGCGCCCGTGCCTCCCTGGAGGCCCTGCGCGCCGAGATCGCGAAGGCCGTGGTCGGCCAGGACCCCGCCGTCACCGGACTCGTCGTCGCCCTGCTCTGCCGGGGCCACGTGCTGCTCGAAGGAGTCCCCGGCGTCGCGAAGACACTCCTGGTACGGGCCCTCGCCGCCTCTCTCGAACTCGACACCAAGCGCGTCCAGTTCACCCCCGACCTGATGCCGAGCGACGTGACGGGCTCCCTGGTCTACGACGCGCGAACAGCGGAGTTCTCCTTCCAGCCCGGTCCCGTCTTCACCAATCTGCTGCTCGCCGACGAGATCAACCGCACCCCGCCCAAGACCCAGTCGTCGCTCCTCGAAGCGATGGAGGAGCGCCAGGTCACGATCGACGGAACACCCCGGATGCTCCCCGATCCGTTCCTGGTCGCCGCCACACAGAACCCGGTCGAGTACGAGGGCACCTACCCCCTCCCCGAAGCACAGCTCGACCGCTTCCTGCTGAAGCTGACGGTCCCCCTCCCGTCGCGCGACGACGAGATCAGCGTCCTGACCCGCCACGCGGACGGCTTCAACCCCCGCGACCTCCAGGCGGCCGGGGTACGCCCCGTCGCGGGCCCCGCCGACCTCGAGGCGGCACGGGCCGCCGTCGCCAAGACCTCCGTCTCCCCGGAGATAGCGGGCTACGTCGTAGATATCTGCCGTGCCACTCGTGATTCCCCCTCGCTCTCCCTCGGCGTCTCCCCGCGAGGCGCCACCGCCCTGCTCTCCACCGCTCGCGCCTGGGCCTGGCTCACCGGCCGCGACTACGTCACGCCCGACGACGTGAAGGCCCTGGCACTGCCCACCCTGCGACACAGGGTCCAGCTCCGCCCCGAAGCGGAGATGGAGGGAGTCACCGCAGACTCCGTCATCACCGCGATCCTGGCCCATGTCCCCGTGCCCCGATGAGGTGATGAACCATGGCCCTCACCGGACGAGCGGCGCTCCTCGCCGCTCTCGGCTCGATTCCCGTCGGCCTCCTGGCCCCCAGCTGGGCCGGGATGCTGGCGGTCAACGCGCCCCTGTCCCTCGCAATTCTGTGCGACTACTGCCTGGCCGCGCCAGTGCGATCGCTCCGGTTCACTCGAAGTGGTGATACGTCCGTTCGACTCGGAGAACGTGCCGAGGTCGAGCTCATGGTCGCCAATCCCGCACGCCGCACGCTGCGCGCCCACATCCGCGACGCGTGGCCCCCGAGCAGTTGGCCGACCGGCACCGAACAGGCCGCTTCCCGGCACGAGTTGACGGTTCCCGCCGGGGAACGACGCCGGATCACCACGCTGCTCCGCCCCACACGCCGAGGCGACAGACGCACGGAGCGGGTCACCGTGCGGTCATTCGGTCCCCTCGGTCTGGCGGCCCGCCAGGGAAATCACGACGTGCCGTGGACAGTACGCGTCCTGCCGCCTTTCACGAGCCGCAAGCACCTTCCGTCCAGGCTCGCCCGCCTGCGCGAACTCGACGGCCGGACAAGCGTCCTGACCCGCGGCGAAGGCACCGAGTTCGACAGCCTCCGCCCCTACATAGCGGGAGACGACACCCGGTCCATCGACTGGCGCGCCACCGCCCGTCAGTCGGCGGTCACGATTCGTACCTGGCGCCCGAAACGTGACCGCCACATCCTCGTCGTGCTCGACACCGGCCGCACCTCAGCCGGCCGCGTCGGAGACGTTCCCCGCCTCGACGCCGCGATGGACGCCACACTTCTCCTCACCGCACTCGCCACCCGGGCCGGCGACCGGGTCGACCTGCTGGCGTACGACCGCCGGACACGAGCCCAGGTCCGGGGCCGCTCGGCGAGCGACGTACTGCCCGCACTGGTGAACGCACTCTCGACGCTGGAGCCGGAGCTGGTCGAGACGGACGCACGCGGCCTGGCCGCCACGGTCCTCAAGAGCGCCCCGCGCCGTTCACTCGTCGTCCTGCTGACCAGTCTCGAAGCAGCACCGGTGGAGGAAGGGCTGCTGCCCGTCCTCGCTCAACTCACCCAGCGGCACACGGTGCTCGTCGCCTCGGTGGCGGATCCGCACGCCCGGACCATGAGTACGGCCCGAGGATCGGTGGACGCGGTCTACGAGGCCGCCGCCGGCTCCCAGGCGCAGTCCCAACGACGCCGCACCTCGGAGAAGCTCCAGCGCTACGGCGTCACAGTCGTGGACGCCGTGCCCGACTCACTGGCACCGGCACTGGCGGACGCTTATCTGGCACTGAAGGCCGCAGGTCGCCTCTGAACGGGTCGGGTACGGGAGGGAAAGCCCGCCGTACCCGAAGAAAGGGTCTTGAACGCAGAAATGCCCCGCACCAGAGGTGCAGGGCATTCCCACAAAA
>NZ_JAAPBF010000133.1 GCF_022695985.1 Streptomyces sp. NP-1717
CAGCGGGGCCGACGAGGCCGGGGCCGCCGGGAGCTCCGAGGTGAGGCGCAGGCCCATCATCGGGAGCAGATCCGCGACACGGTGCGGCCGGTGGGCCACGATGCCAGGCGGGGCGGGCGCCAGCGGGATCAGGAGATCCGCCGGGGCAGGAGCGCCGGCCGAGGCGTCCGCGTCGATGTCCTGGTGCAGCCACAGCGTCAGCATGTAGAGCCCGGGCACCGAGAGCAGCCGTGGCTGGTACGGGGAGCCCAGTGTCTCGGCCTGGCGCAACGCCCGCTGGGTGGCGGAGATGTAGGGGCCCTCGAAGAAGCGCGAGAACGCCCAGCCGTCCGGGGTGAGCATCGTGTCGGCCGCCGCGACGGCGCGATCGCCGCTGTGGATCAGGAAGCGCCAGCCGGCCAGCCGGGTCTGAGGCGCGTCACTGCTCGGGGCGATCTGTTCCAGTACGTGTACCGGAAGGGGCAGTTCGGGGCTCAGCGGTCCCTGGACGGACCGGAGAGCGGGTGTACGGGCCTCGCGCACGGCGGTGGGAGAACCGAGTGCCGTGAGGACGCTGCGCAGGGCGGGCGCTGGAGCCAGGGGGACATGCAGCGGCATGATGGGTTGCCTCTCGCTCAGTAGGCACAGTCAAGCGTCGGTGATGCGGATGCGGGTGCGGACGTCGCTGTCGGCGCACGTGGTCAGAGGAGGGCCCAAGGCCATGGCCGGGCTCCACTCTCTGCCTCGTTCCCACACACTTTATACGATGCGTGTTCACAGAATGTTTCTTCTAGCTGTCGCCCGTATTGCGCACAAGGGCATATCCGGTCCATCTCGTTCGGAATCGTCATCGATGAACAGTGAGATGAACGGTGAACACAGGCTTCTGGCCTGGGGTTGTTCCGTCGGAGCGGTAGGCCGAAACCCGCCCGCGATTTTTCCCGCCGGAACCGGCAGTGAAATTGCTCACTGCCCATGCCGTAGGAATGTGCCGCGAGGCCGTTCTGTCCACTCTACCCGGCGCGGCGTGCAAACGGGGCGTTATGGATCACTCAGTCTGGGCACTATCGATCGTGAAGCGATGCCCGGGGCAGCCGGGACGGCGACGTGAAGGAGGAACCCTCCGATGGGGGAGAAGGTCGAATCGGGCGGTACCGGCCTGTCCGATCGGCAGAAATACCGTGCGAAGCTCCAGCAGTGCCTCGCGGTGCTGGGGCGGCTGCTGGGGGAGAAGCGCTTCGACAGGCCCCGGAATCTGATGGGTCTGGAGATCGAGCTGAATCTCGCCGGTTCCGACGGGATGCCGCGCATGATGAATGCGGAAGTGCTTGAGCGGATCGCCAGTCGTGATTTCCAGACGGAACTCGGAATGTTCAACCTGGAAGTGAATATCGCTCCGCACCGGCTCGGTGGACGCGTTCTCGACCAGCTCGCGGAAGAACTCCGAACGGGGCTCGGATATGCCCATCGCAAAGCGAATGAGGTCGACGCCGGGATCGTGATGATCGGTATTCTGCCGACGCTCTCCCTCGACGACGTGGTGTCGACGAACCTCTCGGACGCGGACCGCTACACACTTCTCAACGACCAGATGGTGGCCGCGCGTGGCGAGGATTTCGCGCTCGACATCGACGGGGTGGAGCGGCTCACGTGCAGCTCACCCTCGATCGCGCCGGAATCCGCCTGCACGTCCGTGCAGTTGCATCTCCAGGTCACGCCCGACCGCTTCGCCGACGTGTGGAACGCGGCGCAGTGCGTGGCCGCCGTGCAGATCGCCGTCGGCGCGAACGCGCCTTTCCTGTTCGGGAAGGAGCTGTGGCGCGAGTCGCGGCCACCGCTGTTCCTCCAGGCGACCGACACCCGGCCGCCGGAGCTCCAGGCGCAGGGCGTCCGGCCCCGGACCTGGTTCGGCGAACGCTGGATCGAATCCGCGTACGACCTCTTCGAGGAGAATCTGCGGTATTTCCCGCCGCTCCTGCCGATGAGCGACGGCGAGGATCCGCTCCAGGTCCTGGACGACGGCGGTACGCCGCGCCTCGCGGAGCTGGTGCTGCACAACGGCACCGTGTACCGGTGGAACAGGCCCGTGTACGACGTCGCGGACGGCCTTCCTCATCTGCGGGTCGAGAACCGCGTGCTGCCCGCCGGGCCGACCGTCACGGACGTCGTCGCCAACGCCGCCTTCTACTACGGTCTGGTGCGCGCGCTCGCCGAGGACGACAGGCCCGTGTGGACGCGGCTGCCGTTCGAGACGGCCGAGCGGAACTTCGAGACCGCGTGCCGCGACGGGATCGAGGCCCGGCTCCGGTGGCCGCGCGGCGGTCGCGCCGGCAGCGGCGTCGCCGAGGTGTCGGCGGTCCGGCTCGTCCGCGACGAGCTGCTGCCGCTCGCGGCGGCGGGGCTCGACGCGTGGAACGTGGAACCGGCCGACCGCGACTTCTACCTCGGGGTGATCGAGGGGCGCTGCGAGCGCCGCGTGAACGGTGCCTCCTGGCAGGTGGACACCTACCACCGGGCCCAGGAGGCCGGCCTCCGCAGGGAGGCGGCCCTCGCCGCGACGACGCGGCGCTACGCCGAACTCATGCACCAGGGAGACCCGGTCCACACCTGGCCGGTGGGCTTCCCGGCCCCGTCCCGGATGCCGAACCTGTCCGCCTGACCCGCCCCGGCGGGTTGAGCGCCCCGGCCGTGGGCCGCGTCGGCGTTGCCGCCTGTCGGTCGGGGGCCTGCCGGCCGTGACCGTCCTCCCGGCCGGAAGGTGCCGGGCACCGGAAGCCCGGCGGTGGGCGGCGTGTTGCGCGGCCCCGGGGTGGGTCAGGGGCCGCCGTTGCCGCCTGTCGGGCGGGGGCGGCCCGCAGGTGAATGGGCTAGGGGGTGTCCGCGAAGTCCCGCCTGGCCCGCGGCGGCTGGCACGGCACCTCGCCGCGTTGTCGGACGCGGCCGAGTACGGCAGGTCCGTCCACAACGCCGATCCTCCGCCTTGCGATGCACCGCACCAGCCGCCGCGGGCCCCGCCCTGCGGGCGGACGGCGCTACTTTGAAGACAGGCTCTAGCGTTTCGTGCCGCCCACCGACATGATCGCCTCGATCATCACCGCCTGGATCTCGGACGGGTCGCTCACCTCGTACGCCGCGCCGCCGGTGATGGCGGCCACCTCGTTCATCTCCTCGCGGTCCGCCTCCGGGCCGACGGCGATCGCGATCACCGGGACGGGCCGCCTGGGGTCGGCCAGCTTGCGCAGTTCGGCCATCAGGGCCGTGCGGGCCGCCGTGTCCGTGTCCGGGCCGCCGGTGAGGATGATGACCGCGTTGCACTTGCCGCTCACGTACGACGACTGGGCCTCCTTGAAGGCCGCCAGCGTCGTGTCGTACATACCGGTCGCAGCCGACCCGCTCGGAACCGGCGCCAGTGCGGAGACCGCGTCCGAGAGGCTTTCGCGATGGGTGGCGCCGTCCTTGGCGCGCTCCCCGAGGGGCGCGGTCTCCGACAGTTTGCGGTAGTCCCTGGCGCCGTCGAGATCGGCCGCGAAGTCCCAGAGGCCGACCTCGTCCGCCGGTGTGAACTGGGCGAGCGTCTGGAGCATCGAGGTCTTCGTGACGTCCATCCGGGACTCGCCGCCACGGCCCGGTACGGGCCCCGCCATCGCGTCCGAGGTGTCGACGACGACCGTCAGCCGCGCGTCCTGCACGGTGACCGTCCACATGCCGAGCGCCTCGTCGACCGTCTCCGTGGCCGGGGGCTGTGCCTTCGTCAGGGCGAACGGCTGCGGCGCCCTGCCCCCCGCCGTACGGACCAGACCGCCGGGCACGACGGAGTGCCCCGTACGGAACCCGTGCTCCGCCATCGTCCGCTGCGGCCCGTCCTCGCTGAGGAGGGAGATGAACCGCATCGCGGCGCGGCTCTCCTCCGTGGTCAGATCGGGCTCGTTGACCAGGTTCAGCGGGTAGTTGAGGACCGGGGCCGCGTCCGTCGGATAGAACAGCTGGAGGTCGGAGCCGCCGTCGTCGGCGGAGTTGTGCACGAACGCGGCCTGTTCGGTGAGGAACACCGCCTCGTTGCCCCGCGCGTTGTCCGACTCCCCGCGCACCAGGGACCGGAGCACCTGGCCGTCCGATTCGGACACCCGCTTCGCCAGCGCCTCGGCGGTGGCGGCGATCCGGGTGTCGCTGTCCGGGTCCTCCGTCCGCGTGGACGCGACGACGCTGCCGAACGCGAGCAGCCCGGTCGCGCTGCGCGCCGGATCGGCCGCGCCCAGCCGCGGCGCGTCCTCGCCGGCCGCGGCGGTCGTCAACTCCGCCCAGGTGTACGTCTTCTCGGGCCAGCCCAGCCTCTTGCCGGCGGACGGGACCGCGGCCAGGGTCACCGGTGTGGTCGCCGCGTTGCCCGCGGGCGTCAGCGCCACGCCGTCGCCCGCGTCCAGGGCGCGCTCGACCCACACGTCGGAGTCGGGCAGCCAGACCTCGTAGTCCGGGGCGCTCGTGCCGGTGGCGAGGCCGTCGGCTATCTCGTAGTTCTCGCGCGCGTCGACCCGGACGTCGACACAGCGGCCGTCGGAGGTGACGCCGTCCCTGCGGGCGTCGTCGGCGACGGCCCGCACGGCGGGGGCGATGTCCGGCGAGGCCGCCAGGTCGATCCGTACGGCCGAGCCCGTGCAGCCGTCGGTGAACGACAGCAGACCGCTCTGCGCCGCGACGCCCGTCCCCGCGGCCAGGCTGAGGACGAGAGCCGTCGCGATCAGTACGGTGCGACGGCGCGGGCGACGGCCCCTGGTGCTGTCCGTCGATTCGTCGTCGGGCAAGCTGTGACGTTCCATGGCGGTGGTGCCCCTCCTTGACCTGAACAAGGAAAATGGGGGACCTCGGCCCGCTCGAAAACGCCCGTCCCCCGACGCGTAGCGCGATCTTCGTACCCGCATTCGAGACACTAGCGGGACGGGCACGGGCTTGAGGCGCGATTAGTCAACTGGAGGCAGCTGTGCAGTCGGAGGCGGGCCCCGTGGCCGATTCTCTCCCCCAAGAAGCCCTGTCGCGCAAGATGCTGCGGTCCGAAGTGCTGATCGTCCTGGCGCTGTCGCTGGGAGCGAGCGCAGTGTCGGCGCTGATCAGCTTTGTCGGATCGGTCACCAAGCCCGGCGGGCTGAGCGATCAGGCAGCCACGCTGAACGGTTCGCACGCGCCCGGACGCCCATGGCTCGATCTCGCCTGGCAACTGTTCGGCATCGCCAGCTCGTTGGTGCCTGTGGTACTGGTGGCGCACCTGTTGCTCAGGGAGGGCAGCGGACTGCGCGCCATGGGATTCGACCGGCGGCGGCCCTGGTTCGATCTCGGCCGTGGCACGCTGATCGCCGCCGGTATCGGAAGCGCCGGGCTCGCGTTCTACATCGCCTCGCGCGCGGCCGGGTTCAACCTGACCGTGGTGCCGGAGTCACTGCCCGAGGTGTGGTGGAAGTTCCCGGTGCTGATCCTGTCGGCGGTGCAGAACTCCGTACTCGAAGAGGTCATCGTCGTCGGGTATCTGCTGCGCAGACTCGACCAGTTGGGGTGGACGCCGATGGCCGCCCTGGTGGCCAGTTCGGTGCTGCGCGGCTCGTACCACCTGTACCAGGGCATCGGCGGTTTCATCGGGAACATGGTGATGGGCGTGGTGTTCGTCCTGGCCTACCGGCGCTGGGGGCGGGTCGGACCGCTGGTGGTGGCGCACGCGCTGCTCGACATCGTGGCGTTCGTCGGGTACGCGCTGCTCGCCGGACATGTGGACTGGCTGCCGACGCCGTAGCGGGTGGGCGACGGCAGCCGTGGGCTCAGGGGGCCGCGAGGAGTTCGCCGTCGATGACCGTGACCGCGTGGCCCGTGAGTAGCGTGCGGGAGCCGCGCAGTGAGGTGCGGACGAGGCCGGTGCGGGCGGACCCCTGGAGGCCCGTCAGTTCGGCGCGGCCGAGCCGGGCCGACCAGAACGGGGCGAGCGCCGTGTGCGCGCTGCCCGTGACCGGGTCCTCGTCGATGCCGACGCCCGGGAAGAAGCCGCGCGACACGAAGTCGTAGCCGCGGTCCGGGTCCTCGGCCGCCGCGGTGACGACGACGCCGCGCCGTGAGAGCGCTCCGAGCGACCGGATGTCCGGTGTCAGATCCCGTACGGTCCGCTCGTCCGCCAGCTCCACCAGCAGGTCCCCGATGTGCGGCGCGGTGTCGTGGACCGAGACCGGGGCGGCGCCCAGGGCTTCGGGAACGCCGGCCGGGACCGCGACCGGGGTCAGCGGCGACGTCGGGAAGTCGAGAGTCAGCCCGCCGTCGTCGTGCGCCGTCGCGCCGAGTACGCCGCAGCGCGCGGCGAAGCGGATCGGGCCCGTCGCGAGTCCGGCGCCGCGCAGGACATGGGCGGTGGCGAGTGTGGCGTGCCCGCACATGTCGACCTCGGTCGCCGGGGTGAACCAGCGCAGTGCCCAGTCGGCCTCACCGCCGGGAGCCAGCGGATGGGCGAACGCCGTCTCCGAGAGGTTCACCTCCCTGGCGACCCGCTGGAGCCAGGTGTCGTCGGGGAACGGGCCGGTGTCCAGGATCAGCACCCCCGCGGGGTTGCCGGCGAAGGGGCGATCGGTGAACGCGTCGACGATTCGAATCCGCATGCTCCGGACCGTAGAAGAGCACGGAAGGCGCAGGCCAAGGCCAATCCCGGACGACTGGCATCGAAGGAGGTTGCTCAACGAACAGTTCCGATATATCGTTGAGGCATCGCGACAGACTCGCGACTGATCAACGATGGAAGGAGCGTAGCGATGCGTTCACATGGACACGAGCAGGATCACGGACATGGGCAGTGCGGGCCCGGCCATCGGGGTCGGGGTGACTTCGAGGGGCGGCGCGGGGCCTTCGGGCCGTTCGGGCCGAACTTCGGGCCTCCCTTCGGGGGCGGCGGACGGGGCCGTGGCGGAGGCAGGGGCAGGGCGCGGCGCGGCGATGTGCGCGCGTCGATCCTGGCGCTGCTGAAGGACCGGCCGATGCACGGCTACGAGATGATCCAGGAGATCGGCGAGCGCAGCTCGGGCGCCTGGCGCCCCAGCCCCGGTTCGGTCTACCCGACCCTCCAGCTCCTGGAGGACGAGGGGCTCATCGCGAGCCGCAGCGAGGGCGGCAAGAATCTCTTCACGCTGACCGAGGCCGGTCGCGCCGAGGCCGAATCGGGGCCCGACGCCCCGTGGGAAGAGGCCGGGCGCGGTGTCGACTGGGAGACGATGAACGAGATCCGGCAGGCCGGCTTCGGTCTGATGGAGGCGTTCGGGCAGGTCTGGAAGACCGGCTCCGCCGACCAGCGCACCAAGGCTCTCGCCGTCATCAACGACGCCCGCAAGAGGCTCTATCTGATCCTCGCCGACGAGGACTGACCCCGGCGGTGCCCTTCGGCCCCGTACGGTTCACAAGGGCCCCGTGACGATCGCCGAGATCGTCGCGGGGCTCCTTCGTCATGTCCGGGCCGTGATGTCCGGACAGTCATCCCCGGGCCGCGGGCAGGAGCCGCCAGAACTCCGCCGAGTCGAAACGGTCGCTCGCCCGGGGGTGCGGGCCCTCGTCGTGGCAGTGGAACGCCGCCCAGAACACGTCGCCGCGCAGGGCGTCGGCCGGCGCGTACACGCGGTACACGTACTGGCGCCCGTCGACCGCGAGCAGGGCGACCATCCAGTACATCGGAAATCTCCCGGCGGTCGGCGCGGCATCGTCGTACCTGAGGGACGAACGCTCCGGCGTGCCGGTTGCGCCGGGGTGAGTCGCCGGGGTCTGAGGCAAGGCGGCGCGCCTCTTCGGGCGCGTCGGCGCCCGATCTCATTCGTAAGGAGGAGAGGCGGCACCGCTGTGCCCACCTTCGGTGGGAGGCTCGAATGCTCCCCGCCGGGGATGTTTCACCCACCGGTCGGCTGATGAGGTGGGAGTGTGCAGAGCCCTACCCCGTGGTTGCCCGAACAGTCCGATTCGACCGTTGTCTCCGCCGTCTCGATCCGCGCGGACATCGACGCCGGACTCTCCGCCGAGCTCGCGGCCGTCGTGTCGGGGGCGCGCAGGAGGGCGCACCGGGACGGAGACCGGCAGATAGACACCGCCCATCTGCTCCATTCGCTGCTTGAGTCGGATGCGGAGGTGCGCGCGGCGTTCGACGGCGGTCCACAGGTCGCCCGTGTCCTCGGCTATCTCGTCCAGCGGAGCATCGGCTACGGGCTGCGCTGGCAGGGGACGGTGGAGGAGTCGGGCCCGGTCCCCGTCGTGTCGACGCCCGAGGTCCCCGGCTGGTCGCCGTCGGCCGTCGCCGTCATGGAAGGCACGGTCGAACGGGCCCGAAGGCGCGGCGAACCCAGGGCCGGCGGTCTCGATCTGCTCGACGCGCTCGCGTCCGACCGGGACTGCCGCGCGGTGAACGTGCTCGAACGGGCCGGTGTGGACGCCCGCGCGCTGACCGGCCGTATCGCGGACCCGGCTCACGGAGTGTGACACCCGCGAACCGACGGCGACGATCCGTCTCGACAGGTGTGAAAGTACTGATGCTCCTGACGCCGACTGGCATGATGTGTCCATGCACGCGTCTCAGGGGAGAAGCGTCGGCCTGGGACTCGCTCTCTTGTCGGCCTTCGCGTTCGGCGGATCAGGTGTCGCGGCCAAGCCGCTGATCGAGGCGGGGCTCGATCCGCTGCATGTGGTCTGGCTCCGCGCCGCCGGAGCCGCGCTGGTGATGCTGCCTCTCGCCTGGCGCCACCGAGACCTCGTCCGCCGCAGGCCCGCGCTGCTGGCCGGCTTCGGGCTGTTCGCCGTGGCGGGCGTGCAGGCCTTCTACTTCGCCTCGCTCTCCCGGATCCCCGTCGGCGTCGCCCTGCTCGTGGAGTACCTGGCACCGGCGCTGGTCCTGCTCTGGGTGCGCTTCGTCCGGCGCAGGCCCGTCACCCGCGCCGCGGCCGTCGGCGTCGTGCTGGCCGTCGGCGGACTCGCCTGCGTCGTCGAGGTGTGGTCCGGGCTCTCCTTCGACGTGATCGGCCTGCTGCTGGCGCTCGCCGCGGCCTGCTGCCAGGTCGGCTACTTCCTCCTCTCCGACCAGGGCGGCGACCCGGCGGACCCGGCCCACGCGGTCGATCCGCTGGGCGTCATCGCGTACGGGCTGCTCATCGGCACGCTCGTCCTCACCGTCGTCTCCCGGCCCTGGGGCATGGACTGGTCGCTGCTGGCCGGCCACGCCGAGATGGGCGGGTCACAGATCGCCGCGCCGCTGCTGCTCGGGTGGATCGTCCTCGTCGCGACCGTGCTCGCGTACGCCACCGGCGTCGTCAGCGTCCGCAGGCTCTCGCCGCAGGTGGCGGGGGTCGTCGCCTGTCTGGAAGCGGTCATCGCGACCGTGCTGGCGTGGGTCCTGCTCCGCGAGCACCTGTCGGCGCCACAGATCCTGGGCGGTCTCGTCGTACTCATGGGCGCGTTCATCGCCCAGACGTCGACACCCACGGCGCGGGCCGGGGGAGTGGGCGACACGGAGCTGTTGAGCGGGGAAGCGGCGCCCCGTGACCCCGCCGCCGGTGACTCGGACGCGGGGGCCGGCGGGGACGACGTGGCCGAAGTGATCGGCGAGGGGGACGGGTTGTCCGCCGGACGGAGCGCCACGTAGGCTGCCGATCATGCGACTGACAGTACTTCCGCCCCCCGCCGCCTGAGCGCGGGCGGCCATCCGCTGACGAAGACCGGGCTCGGGCAGTCCCCGAGCGGTCCGTCGCTGCCCGCGAGACGGAGTAGCCGACCACCAACCCGTTCTTCACACGGAGAAGTCACGTGTCGATTTCCGCCTCGTCCGCCGCTGCCGGCCCATCGGTCGGCCGCAGCCTTTTCTATCTCGTCGTCGCCGGTGTCGCCTGGGGGACCGCCGGGGCCGCCGCCTCGCTCGTCTACCGCGTCAGCGACATCGGTCCGCTCTCCCTCTCCTTCTGGCGCTGCGCCGGCGGGCTCGTGCTGCTCCTGGGCGCGCTGGGACTGCGCCGCAGGCGCGCGGCGAAAGCCGCGACCACTTACTTTGCGGAGGTCACGGCCGAGCCGCGCCGCCGCCGGCTGATCCGCGTCCTCGGTACGGGCGTCGGCCTCGCGGTCTTCCAGAGCGCGTACTTCGCCGCGGTCGAGGAGACCGGCCTCGCCGTCGGCACCGTGGTCACCCTCGGCGCCGGCCCCGTGCTCATCGCGCTCGGCGCGCGCCTGACCATGGGTGAACGGCTCGGCGGCAGCGGTCTGATCGCCGTCGTCGGCGCCCTCGCCGGCCTCGTCGTCCTGGTCCTCGGCGGTGACGGGGCGACGGTACGTCCCGCGGGCATCGCGTACGCGGTGCTGGCGGCGGCCGGATACGCGGCCATCACCCTGCTCACCCGCCGGCTCGGCCGCGACGGCGGCACGGCCGACTCCCTCTCCACCACCGCCTGGGCGTTCGCGGTCGCGGGGCTGTGCGTGCTGCCGCTCGCCGCCGCCGAGGGACTGCTGCCGCACACCGCCGAACCGGCCCAGGTGCTCTGGCTGCTGCTGTACGTCGCCGCGGTGCCCACGGCCCTCGCGTACGCCCTCTACTTCGCGGGCGCGGCGGTCGTACGGTCCGCGACCGTCTCCGTGATCATGCTGCTGGAGCCGGTCAGCGCGGCCGTCATCGCGGTCGGTCTGCTGGGCGAACAGCTCACCGTCGCCACCGTGGCGGGGACACTCTTGCTCCTCGCCGCCGTGGTGGGACTGGCCACGGCCGAGGCGCGCCTCGCCTCCGGCCGGCGCAAGGCGGCGGTCCTCGCGTGACTCAGAGCACCGAGAGGTAGTCGGGCAGGCCGACGGCCGGGTCCAGGTCGTCGGCCGGGACCGGTGTGCCGTACCCGCGGACGACGGGCACCACACCGGTCCAGTGGGGGAGCGACAGGTCCTCGGGCTCGTCGTTCGGGCCGCCGCCGCGGACCTTGGCGGACACCTCGTCGAGATCGAGGCGCAGCACGGCGGTCGCCGCCAGCTCCTTCGCGTTGCCGGGCCGCGAGTCGTGGGAGCGGCCCGGCACCACGTGGTCGACCACGGCGTCCAGCGCGGTGCGCCGCTCGTCGAGGTCGGTCACCTGGTACGCGGTGCCGTGCACCACGACGGAGCGGTAGTTGATCGAGTGGTGGAAGGCCGACCTCGCGAGCACCAGGCCGTCGACATGGGTGACCGTCAGACAGACCGCCAGCCCCGGTTCGGCGGTGTCGCCCGCCATCCGCAGGGGCCGGGAGCCGGTCGACCCGTGGACGTACAGCCGCTCGCCGACCCTGGCGTAGAGGGTGGGGAGGACCACGGGCGCGCCGTCGCGGACGAATCCCAGATGGCAGAGGTAGGTCTCGTCCAGTATCCCGTGCACCAGCTCGCGGTCGTACGACGCGCGGTTGGCGGAGCGGGTGGGGACGGTGCGGTCCGTGGGGCGGTAGGCGGAGGAGGTGGGCTCCGGCATTGCGCTTCTCCTATGTACTAGTGCATAGTGTTCTTTGTGCTAGGAGAGTATCGGATCGAGGGGCGGCGTGCCGCCGAGATTTCCGCGAGCGTGGAGCGGGGCATCGGCGCCGGACAGCTGACGCCCGGCCAACTGCTGCCACCTCTAAGGGAGTTGGCCCTGCAGCTGGGGGTCAACCCGAACACGGTGGCCGCCGCGTACCGCACGCTGCGCGACCGGGGCGTCATCGAGACGGCGGGCCGCAGGGGCAGCCGCGTGCGCGCACGGCCGTCGAGTACGGCGCGCGGCTCGATCCGGGTGGAGGCGCCCGAGGGCGTGCGGGAGGTGTCGGACGGCAATCCGGATCCCGCCCTGCTGCCGCCGCTGCACGACGCGCTCGCCGCCGCCGCGCGGCGCCACGCGGAGCGGCCGGGGCGGTACGGGGACGCCGCCGTACTGCCGGAGCTCGCCCGGCTCGCCCGGGCCGGGCTCGACGAGGACGGCGTGCCCGGCGGACCGGTCGCCGTGACCTCCGGCTCGCTGGACGCGATCGAGCGGGTCCTGGCCGCGCACCTGCGGCCGGGCGACGCCGTCGCCGTCGAGGACCCGGGCTGGGGCGCTCTGCTCGACCTGGTGCCCGCGCTGGGGCTGCGGCCCGTACCGATGGCGATCGACGACGACGGGCCGCTGCCGGGGGAGTTGGAACGGGCGCTGCGGGCCGGGGCGCGGGCGGTCGTCGTCACCGACCGGGCGCAGAATCCGACGGGGGCGGTGGTGGGCGCGGCCCGCGCGCGGGAGCTGCGTACGGTGCTGGCGGCCCACCCCCACGTTCTGCTCATCGAGGACGACCACGGTCACCGCATCGTCGACGAGCCGCTCCATCCGCTGGCCGGGGTCACGGAGAGCTGGGCGCTCGTACGGTCCACGGCCAAGGCGTACGGCCCCGATCTGCGGATCGCCGTGCTGACCGGGGACACGGTGACCGTCGACCGGGTGACGGGCCGTCAGCGGCTGGGGCCCGGCTGGGTGAGCAGACTGCTGCAGCAGGCGGTCGTGGAGCTGTGGACGGCGGGCGCGGTCGACACCCCCGCCGTCGCGCGCGCGTACGGCGAGCGGCGCGACGCGCTGGTACGGGCCTTGGCCGAGCGGGGGGTGGAGGCGTACGGGCGCAGCGGGATGAACGTATGGGTGCCGGTGGCCGAGGAGACGGGTGCGGTGGCCCGGCTGCTGCACGCGGGCTGGGCGGTGGCACCCGGTGCGCGCTTCCGGATGGCGGCGGCGCCCGGCGTGCGGCTGACGGTCTCGTCCATGACGCGGGAGGACATCGAGTCGGTCGCGGACGCGGTGGCCGACGCGGCGGGCGCCGCGCCGGCGCGGAGCTACGGCTGATCCGCGGGGACCGCCGTCGGTGTCGGCGTGGGCGTCGGCCCGGCCGGCGGGGCGGACTTCCGCGCCGCCGGGGACCCGTCCTTCCTGCTCTGGGTGAGCGCGGCGCCGACGAGCACGACGACCGCGCCGACCGGAGTGTTCCAGTGCAGCGGCTCGCTGAGGACCGCCACACCCGCGGCCGTCGCGATGACGGGGACGAAGTACGTGACCATCTGGCCGGTCGTCGGGCCCACTTCGGCGACGAGACCGTACTGGATCAGCAGGGCCAGGCCCGTTCCCAGGCTGCCGAGCGTGACCACGGCGAGCAGCGGCACCACCGGGAAGGAGGTCGGCAGATCGGTGAACAGCGGTGTGACCACGGCCAGTTGGACCGTCGCCATGAACAACTGGGCGCCGGTGAGCGAGAGGTGCGAGCTGCCGTTGCCCGCCAGTGTGCGGCGCACGTACACCCAGCCGACGGCGTAGCTGAGGGAGGCCAGGAGAGCCATGGCCGTACCGGCGAAGTCGAGACCGGAGAAGCCCTGCCAGGCGCCGAGCACGGTCAGTACACCGATGAAGCCGAGCCCCAGACCGCCGACACGGCGCCGGGTGGGGCGGTCCTCGGAGAGCGCGACGAGCGACAGCAGCATGCCCCACAGCGGTGACGTGGCGTTGCAGATGCCCGCGAGGGTCGACGGGATGGTCAGCTCGGCGTACGAGAAGAGCGAGAACGGGACGGCGTTGAGGATGAACGCGGCCACCGTGAGATGGCCCCAGGTGCGCAGACCCCGGGGCAGCCGCTCGCGGCGTACGGCTATCGCGACCGCCAGCACCGCCGTACCGAAGAACAGCCTGCCGAAGGTCACCTGGAACGGCGCGTAGCCATGGGTGCCGACCTTGATGAGCAGGAAGCTGAAGCCCCAGATCAGCGAGAGCACGCCGAACCGGATGCGCCAGTCGATCGCGGGGCGGCGGCTCACGGCGGGGCCGGGGCCGCCGGCCGTCGTCGGGGCCGGGTCGCCGGAAGGCGCCTTGGGCGGGGTGGCGGAGGAGGAGCCGGGGCGTCCGGTGCGGCGCGGGGTCGCTGTGGTCATACGGCAACGATGCGGCTCCGGCACCTCTTAGGACAAGCGAGAATTTCTCGACCCGTTCACGTAGCATCACTTACATGTTGAACCTGGAGAGACTGCGGATCCTCGACGCGCTCGCCCGGCACGGCTCCGTGAGCGGAGCGGCCGACGGACTCCATGTCACCACGTCGGCCGTCTCGCAGCAGATGGCCAAGCTGGAGCGGGAGGTGGGCCAGCAACTGCTCGCCAAGCACGGGCGCGGCGTCCGGCTCACCGACGCGGGACGCCTCCTCGCCGACCATGCCGCGCGGATCATCTCCCAGGTGGAACTCGCCCAGTCGGACATCGAGGCGCGGCGCGGACAGGTGGTCGGTGAGGTACGGCTGTCGGCGTTCCCCACGGCCGCCCGCGGGCTGTTCCCCGTCGCGCTCGCCTCGCTGCGCAAGGCGCACCCCGATCTGCGGGTGCGCTCACTGGAGCTGGAACCGGACGGCGCGATCCGGCAGGTCCTGCGCGGCGACCTCGATCTCGCCGTCGTACTGGACTGGAACAACAAACGGCTGCCGGTGCCCGGCGGGCTGGCGACGGCGTCCCTGCTGGAGGACGCGGCCGATGTGGCGATGCCGGCCGATCACCCGCTCGCGGAGCGGCGGGACGTGGATCTGGAGGAGTTCGCCCACGACTCCTGGGTGTCCTGGCCCACGGGCGAGTTCTGCCACGAGTGGCTGGTGTTCACGCTGCGCTCGAAGGGGATCGAGCCGCGGATCGAGCACATGGCGGGTGAGCAGCACACCCAACTGGAGCTGGTCGGCGGCGGGTTGGGGGTCTGTGTCGCACCCCGGATGGGACGCGGACGGCTGCCCGAAGGCGTCGTTGCCGTGCCCGTACGGCAGAAGATGTTCCGGCATGTGTACGCGGTGTGGCGCGCCGACGCCGACCGCCGTCCGTCGATCAGGGCGGCGGTCGAGGCGCTGGAGGAGGCTGCGGGGGTGGTGAAGGCGGCGGCCGCGGCGTAGGCCGTGTCCGGCGCCTCCCGCCCGGCCGGCGGCGCGTGGCACGGTGCCACGCCGCGTTGTCGTCAGGCGGCCGAGTGCGCCCGGTACGGGGCCGGCCCTCCGCCTTGCGACGCACAGCGCCACCCGCCGCCGGTCCCGACCTGCGGGCGGACGGCGCCATGTGTCAGAGACGGCCCAGTGGCGGCGGGCCCGGTCGCTGAATCGGCCCGGTGCTTCGTGACGGTGGTTCAGGCGAGTTTGATCTCGTCGCCCTCCACGGTGATCGACGCGGCGCCAAGCGGCTTGGTGGCGGGACCCTTCTTCACGCTGCCGTCCGACGCGTCGAACTGGCTGCCGTGGCAGGGGCAGGTGATGGTGCCGTTCGCGATGCTCCCGACCGCGCACCCCGAGTGCGTGCACTCCGAGGAGAAGGCCTTGAACTGACCCGCCGACGGCTGGGTGACCACCACTCCCTGGGCCTCGAAGACCTTGCCGCCGCCCTCCGGGATGTCGGCGGTCTTGGCGAGCACCGCGCCCTGCCCGCCGCCGCTGTTCGCGCCGTCGTCCGCCGGAGCCTGCCCGACGGAGTCCGCCGGCTCGTCCGACCCGCAGGCGACGAGCGCAGCGCCCAGGCCGACCGCGCCCGCCGCCGCCACGACCGTACGGCGCGCCACAGTCCGGCCCGTGGCCGTCGGTGCGGTGTCCTGCGTTCCCGTCATGTCTGCTCCCTGTCCGTGGCCGGCTCCGGTGGCCGGTTCTTGAGGGGGTACGCACCGTTGCGACGCGGTGTTCAAACCCTCGACGACTTTCTCAAAGTTTCAAGGACTTCTCGTGGAGATCGACGTCCGGAACAGGCCGTTTCCTCGTCACTGTCAGCCATCGGGGCGGTCGGGAACCGTGATCCCGGCGGCCACCGGCAGATGATCGCTGCCGGTCGCGGGCAGCGTGCGGATATGGCCGACGGTCGCCGAGCGGGCCATGACCTGGTCGATCCGCGCCAGCGGGAAGGCGGTGGGGAAGCTGAGGGCGAAGCCCCGTTCCGCCACGCTCATCCGGGACGTCAGCGGGGCCAGCCCCCGGTCGTCCACCGTGCCGTTCAGATCGCCCAGCAGCACCACCGTGTCCACCGGCTCGGCGGCGACGGCCTCGCCCAGCAGCCCGGCGCTCTCGTCGCGCGCGGACGAGGCGAGGCCGCTCGCCCCGAAGCGGATCGACGGCAGATGCGCGACGTACGCCGCGATCTCGCCGCGCGGGGTGGCCACCACGGTCCGCAGCCCGCGATCCCAGCCCTCCGCGATGCCCGCGGGCCTGATGTCCACCAGCCGGGTGCCGCTCAGCGGATGCCTCGACCAGAGACCGACCGTGCCCCGCACCGCGTGGTGCGGGTACTCGGCCGCCAGCGTCTTCTCGTACACAGCCAGCGCCGGGGGCAGCAATTCCTGAAGCGCGATGAGATCGGGCCCGGCACCGGCCAGCGCGCGGG
The DNA here is from genome assembly GCF_022695985.1 of Streptomyces sp. NP-1717. Classification (GTDB taxonomy): domain Bacteria; phylum Actinomycetota; class Actinomycetes; order Streptomycetales; family Streptomycetaceae; genus Streptomyces. The sequence goes on from NZ_JAAPBF010000133.1 coordinate 16,333, forward strand.
CCGTGCCCGCCGGGTCGGCGTTCTCGTCGCTGACGTTGTGCTGCACCACGACCAGGTCGTACGTGCCGGCCGCCGCACCCGGCAGGAACAGCCCGCCGAAGAGATACGTCCAGGCCGCCACCGGCAGCAGCAGGACCACCAGCGCGAGGGCCGAACGGCGCAGCAGCGCCAGTCCGAGCAGCGCCACGACCACCAGACCGAGCCACGGCAGGAACGCCTCCAGCGAACTGCCCAGGTTGCCCACGGAGTTGGGCACCGCCCGGTGGAACGCCAACAGCGCCGCCGTCAGCACCGCGAGCGCGGCGAGAACCCGGCCCCGCGTCCAGGCCGACCGGGCCCTGCCGTCCCCCCGGCCGCCCTGGGCTCCGTCCTCTTCCGGAGTCCGCCGCCCCTTCCACCCCGGCGCCGCCCGCACCGTCGACGGCACATCACCGCGCGCCCGCACCCGCTCCACCATGGCTTCCCATCCGCTTGATCCTCTCCATCAAGACGAACCACCAGGTGGAACAGTTGCCGTCCACGCCCGTGTGTCCGCCACGTCACCGTCCCGCGCGGAGACGGTGGGAGGCGGTGGGAGGCGGGGGAGTCCAGCGGCGGGTACGCGGGACGGTGGAGGAGAGGCCGTACTCCTTCTTCAGCTGCTCGGGGATGGCGTAGTGCATGACCCGGCCGCGGGTGAGGGAGGAGAGCTCGAACATGGTGGTGAGATGGCCGAGGCGGTCCAGGGCCCAGGCTCCGAGTGGTGAGCGGTCCTCGACGGTCTCCAGCACGTTCAGAAGAACCGGGACCGCCTTGACGAGCGTGTCCCAGCCGGTGCGGGGCACCTCCAGCCAGTCGGCGGACGTGTCACCGATCAGATGGCGGATCAGCGCGGAGACGACGGGGTCGAGGAGGGTGCCGGGCACCACCTCCTCGTACAGATCGATCAGCTGCCGGGTGAGATGGACGCCCTCCTCGCTGGGGCCCATGTGGCGCGTCATGTACAGGTCCGAGAACTCGCGCGCGGCGGCCAGGTCGGCCGGCACATGGTCCTGGTCGATGCCGAGCATGGCGCCCACCACACGCCAGGCGTAGTAGTAGGACTCCGCGCCCTCCGTGCTCATGTGGATACCGAGGCGGTGCAGGGCGTCCAGGACCTGGATCGAGAACATCATCTGCCCGCCGATCATGTCCTCCTGGCAGATCGGCGTCCCGAGACCCGCCACGTCCCAGCGCCCCTCCCGCCCGAGGTGATGGCGGATCGACGCGTGGAGCAGCCGGACCTTCTGGGCGGCGGGAATGAACCGGCTGCCCGCCTCGAAGGCGTCCGGCCGCATCAGTAGGACGGTGAACTGCCCCGTCTCGGCCATCCGCTTGGACGGGAAGTTCAGCGAATGGCTCGCCGACAGCAGCTTCGCCACGTGCGGCACCAGGAAGCAGGCGGGCATGGAGGCGAAGGACAGCGCGGTGGAGATGTGCACGTCGTTGTCGATGAAGAACAGCCGCGCCCTCTCCATCTCGTCCCAGTCCACCCACGCGGGAGGGGCGGCGGTCAGGTGCAGATACTCGCGGGCGACCTCCGGCAGACCGTCCGGCAGCGGCTGCCCGGCCGTGGAGACGTACCGCATGAGGGAGTTGTACGTACCCACCTGGCCGCGCTCGAAGAGCGTCGCGACGGTGGCGTCGGCCAGTTCGTCGCCGTGGCGGCGCAGGGCGTCGAGGGACTGTTCGGTGTAGGTCACTGAGGGACCTTTCGGGAGTGGGGGGCTCGGGAGCGGTGTCGGACGGCGGTCAGTCCGGCCGGTCGGTGGCGGCGTCGGCGAGCCGGGTCAGTGAGCGGTGCGCGACGTCGGGAAGACCGGCGCCGTCCAGCGCGCACACGGCGACCTTGACCCGTTCGCTGATCATGTCCTCGACGCGGTCGCGCGCCCCGGTGCGCTCGACGACGGCCCGCACGCGCCGCAGTTGAGGGGCGGTGAGGGTGCGGCGCCCGAGGAGAGCCGTCAACTCGGCCTGTTCGGCGGGGGTGGCCGCCTGCCGGGTAAGGGCGATGAGCGCGGTGGGGCGGGCCGCCGAGATGTCGTCGGTGTTCGGCTTGCCGGTGGTCGCGGGGTCGCCGAACAGGCCGATCAGGTCGTCCCGCAGCTGGAACGCCTCTCCCAGCGGGAGGCCGTAGTCGGTGAACACCTCGCGCAGGGCGGGGTGGGCGCCGCCGAGCCCGGCACCGATGTGCAGCGGATGCTCGACGGTGTACTTGGCCGTCTTGTACCGGATCACCTTCATTGAGCGCCGCACATCCGCCTCGCCCTCGGTGTGCAGGATCTCCAGGGCCTCCCCGGCGATCAACTCCCGTGCCAGCACGGCCCACAGGCCGCGCGCCCGCCCCAGATAGGCCGCGGGCAGCCCGCAGCCGGCGAACATCTGGCCGGCCCACGACATCAGCAGGTCGCCGGCGAGCATCGCCATCGACCGGGCCCGCGCCTTGGGGCGTGGTCCGTCCGCGAACACCTCGCGCAGCGCGACGTGGGCGGTCGGCAGGCCGTGCCGCAGGGCGCTCTCGTCGATGATGTCGTCGTGCACCACCGCCGCGGCGTGGACCAGCTCCATACTGGCCGCGGCCCGTACCATCGCGTCGCTGTCGGGCTGGCCCGCGGCCCGCCAGCCCCAGTAACAGAAGGCCGACCGCAGGCGTTTCCCGCGCGCGGTCACCGCCGTCAGTACGTCGACGAGGGGCGCGAGTCCGTCGTCCAGCGCGAGCAGGGCCTCGGCCTCGGCGCCCACGAACCGCTCCAGCTCACGGTCCACGCGGGACTTCAGCCCGGGCCGCCCGTACGGATCAGACACCGGGGCCGCCGGCGCCGCGGCGCTGCGCGTGGAGGTGCGCGCGGTGTCGCGCGTGGCGTGCGAGGACCTCCATGTGCGCCTCGCTCCCGTCGCCCGAGCCGTGCCCGCCGAGGCGGTCGAGGGCCAGTCGGCCGCGTGCCCGGAGGTCCTGGCGGCCCTCCGCCGCGAGGGCGCCGACGTCCGAGCGCCCGAGGAGACCGCCCGCGGCCTTCAGCGCCGAC
>NZ_JAAPBF010000134.1 GCF_022695985.1 Streptomyces sp. NP-1717
TTGTGGGGGATGTGCGTACAGCAGTGGACAATTGGCGAGAAGATGCCCGAAAAGGGCACACGCATGAGCCGATGGACGTCACCGTCGAGCTCGACGGTCTGGGGCGGCAGCTCTCCGAGCTGCCCGGCCGGACCACAGAGGCTTCCGGCATACCCGCGGCGCGTGCCGTGGACAGCGCCGAAGGCCCCGTCTTCGTCGACGCCAGTGGCCGCCGGAGCAAGAAACTCCGTCGTCTGGGCTGGGTGCTGGCGATAGCCAGCGCCTGTTACGCCGTCGCCCTGGTCGCGGCCCTGATCGGCGGCAGTTCCAGCGCCCCCTGGCTCCAGATACCCGGCGTCAGCGACAAGCGTGACTCCGACAAGGTCGAGATACAGCCGCCCCCGACGGACCGGCCCACCGTGGTCGCCACGCCCGGTGCGGGGGGCCTCGACCCCAGCCCGGCGGACTCCGTCTCCGGGGCACCGTCCGCGCCCGGTGCGAGCACCGGCGCCTCCAGCGATCCGGACCCCTCCGGGTCGGCCTCCGGCAAGCCGGACCCCGACCCGAAGCCCGGGAATCCCGATCCGAAGCCGGACCCCGGCGACCCCGATCCAGGCCCCGGGGAGACCGACCCCGCACCCGATCCCGGTGAGTCCGACCCGGGAGGACCGGTCGATCCGGGCACGGACCCCGGTACGAATCCCACCCCGTCGGACTCCTCACCCGTCGATCCACCCGTCGTGCAGGACGGCCAGCAGGCAGTCGCGGAAGGCGCCCAGTAAAGATGACCTCTTCCGGCAGACCGGCCCCGTCCCACAAGCACGGCCAGCACAGGCAGAAGCGGGGTCGCGTCGCCAGACGCAGACTGCCCATGCGCTATCTGCTGCCCTCGCTGCTGCTCGTCGCCCTCCTCGCGATGCTGATGCTGCGCGGCTACGTGCACAGCGAGATCCTGGCGGACCATCGTGTCCGCCCGCCGGCCGCCACCGACCAGGTGCCGGACCGGATCCTCAAGGGCGGCCCGGTCATAGACGCGCGCGGGACGACCACGCCCAGGGCGCTGAAGGTCCCCGACCACAAGCTCGTGCTGACCTTCGACGACGGCCCCGACCCCGAGTGGACGCCCAAGGTCCTCGACAAGCTGAAGGAGTACGACGCGCACGCGGTCTTCTTCGTCACCGGCACCATGGCCTCGCGCCACCCGGACCTGGTGCGACGCATGGTCGCCGAGGGCCACGAGATCGGCCTGCACACCTTCAACCACCCGGATCTCGCGTACCAGACCAAGTCCCGTATCGACTGGGAGCTGACCCAGAACCAGCTCGTGCTCGCGGGCGCGGCGGGCATCCGTACCTCGCTGTTCCGGCCGCCGTACTCCTCCTTCGCCGACGCGATGGACGACAAGTCCTGGCCGGTCACCGAGTACATCGGCAGCCTCGGGTACATCACCGTGCTCAACAACACCGACAGCGAGGACTGGAAGCGGCCCGGTGTCCACGAGATCATCGAGCGGGCCACGCCGAAGGGCACCCAGGGCTCCATCGTGCTGATGCACGACTCCGGCGGCGACCGCTCGCAGACCGTCGCCGCGCTCGACGCGTTCCTGCCGGACATGCACGACAGGGGCTACGAGTTCGCCAACCTCACCGAGGCGCTGGGCGCTCCGAGCGCCCACACACCCGTCTCCGGCGTGGAGTTGCTCAAGGGCAAGGCGTTCGTCGGCGCCGTCGCCGTCTCGGAGGGCACCACCACCGCGCTGGTGGCCGGGCTCGCCGTGATCGGTGTGCTGGTCATCGGGCGGTTCGGGCTGATGCTGGTGCTCTCCTTCGCGCACGCGCGCAAGGTGCGGCGGCGCGGCTTCAGGTGGGGCGAGCCGGTCACCGAACCCGTGACGGTGCTCGTGCCCGCGTACAACGAGCGCGAGTGCATAGCCAACACGGTCCGCTCCCTGACGGGGAGCGACCATCCCATCGAGGTCATCGTCATCGACGACGGTTCGACGGACGGCACGGCGGACATCGTCGAGGCGATGTGGCTGCCGAACGTCCATGTCGTACGGCAGGTCAACAGCGGCAAGCCCGCCGCGCTCAACAACGGCATCGCGCACGCCAGTCACGACCTCGTCGTGATGATGGACGGTGACACCGTCTTCGAGCCGTCCACCGTGCGTGAGCTGGTCCAGCCGTTCGGCGACCCGAGGGTCGGGGCCGTCGCGGGCAACGCCAAGGTCGGCAACCGCGACACCCTCATCGGCGCCTGGCAGCACATCGAGTACGTGATGGGCTTCAACCTGGACCGCCGCATGTACGACGTGCTGCGCTGCATGCCCACCATCCCCGGCGCGGTCGGCGCCTTCCGCCGCCAGGCCCTGGAGCGGGTCGGCGGGATGAGCGAGGACACCCTCGCCGAGGACACCGACATCACCATGGCGATGCACCGCGACGGCTGGCGGGTCGTGTACGCGGAGCGCGCCCGCGCCTGGACCGAGGCGCCGGAGTCCGTGCAGCAGCTGTGGTCCCAGCGCTACCGCTGGAGCTACGGCACGATGCAGGCGATCTGGAAGCACCGCCGCGCGGTGATCGAGCGCGGACCCTCGGGCCGCTTCGGCCGGGTCGGACTCCCGCTGGTCTCCCTGTTCATGGTGCTGTTCCCGCTGCTGGCGCCGCTCATCGACGTGTTCCTGCTGTACGGCCTGGTCTTCGGCCCCACCAGGAACACGATCATCGCGTGGCTCGGTGTGCTGGCCGTGCAGGCGGTCTGCGCCGCGTACGCCTTCCGGCTCGACGGCGAACGCATGATCCATCTGATCTCGCTGCCACTCCAGCAGATCCTCTACCGGCAGCTCATGTATGTCGTTCTGCTCCAGTCCTGGATCACCGCCCTCACCGGCGGCCGGCTCCGCTGGCAGAAGCTGCGCCGTACGGGCGCGGTGGAGGCGCCCGGGTCCACGACCGGCCGGCGCAGCGACGACACCCGAAGGACGATGGCATGAGCGACGGCACTCCTGTCGGCACCGCGGGTGTTCCGCGGGCCCGGCACAAGGCGGCGGCGCCCGCCGCCGGCGCGGTTCGCCCGTCCGGCCGGGACCGCTATCTCGATCTGCTGCGCGCGGTCGCGCTGGGGCGTGTGGTGATCTACCACATCTTCGGCTGGGCCTGGCTGACGATCCTCTTCCCCTCCATGGGCGTGATGTTCGCGCTGGCGGGCTCGCTGATGGCGCGCTCCCTCAACCGGCCCTCGCTGGGCGTCATCCGGGGCCGGATGCGGCGGCTGCTGCCGCCGATGTGGGCGTTCGCACTGGTCGTCGTGCCGGTGATGTTCGCGATGGGCTGGAAGCCGGTCAGGGAGGAGGGCCTGTGGTGGTTCCTCAAGCTGGCCAACTACCTCTTCCCGGTCGGGGCGCCGATCTATCCGTGGGAGAGCGGGGACGCCGGCGGCTGGCTCGACCAGTCCTGGGCCGTACAGGCGGCGGGTCCGCTCTGGTACATCCGCGCGTACGTCTGGTTCGTGCTGGCCTCGCCGCTGCTGCTGTGGGCCTTCCGGCGGGTGCCGTGGGCGACGCTGCTGGCGCCGCTCGCGCTGACGGCCGTCATCGGCACCGGTCTGGTGGAGATCCCCGGTGAGGCGGGCCTGGCGCTCACGGACTTCGCGGTCTACGGCGCGTGCTGGATCCTCGGGTTCGCGCACAACGACGGCATGTTCATGAAGGTGCCGCGCTACATCACGGTCTCGCTGGCCGCGTTCGTCATGGCCTTCGGGATCTGGTGGGCGTCGGGGCACCTGACCGACGAGGGCTGGAACCTGGACGAGATCCCGCTGGCCCAGGCGACCTGGTCGCTCGGGTTCTGCGCGATCCTGCTCCAGTATTCGCCGTCGTGGCGGGAACTTCCGGGGAAGCTGGCGCAGTTCGACTCCACGATCACGCTGGCCAACAACCGTGCCGTGACGATCTATCTCTGGCACAACCTGCTGATCATGGCGACGGTGCCGATGATCGACCAGCTCTGGAAGATCCCGGACATCTGGAAGTACGGGGACCAACTGGACGCCGCCTACCCGGCGTTGACGCTGGTGCTGATCTGGCCGCTGATCGCGGTCGCGATCCTGGCCTTCGGGTGGGTCGAGGACGTCGCGGCGAAGCGGCGGCCGAGGCTCTGGCCGAACGGCTCGCGTGGCTCGGGCGGCTCGGGCGGCTCGGGCGGATCCGGCGGATCCGGCGGGACTATGTCCAGGGACTCAGCGCGGCCCGCGCCCGCAGGCCCGCCAGACCGTCGCTGATCGTCGGCTGGCTGCAGCTGCCGCGCCGTACGCAGGTCAGCACCCGCCGGAAGGGTGGCGGGTCACCGCTGACACAGAGCCTCACCAGCTCCGGATGCGTGGTGAGCGGCACCAGCCGGGGCACCAGGCAGATACCGAGGCCATGGCTGATCAGGGACAGCACCGCCGACCACTCGTCGGCGTGGTGGACCATCCGCGGGGCGAAGCCCGAGGCGGCGCAGAGGGCCTCGATGAGGCGTCGCTGGTCGTGGTGGGGCGCTATCCAGTCCTCGTCGGCCGTCTTCGCCAGCTCGACGCGCGCACGGCCGGCCAGCGGGTGTCCCTTCGGCACGACCAGGTCCACGTAGTCGTCCATCAGCGGATGCTGGTCGAAGCGGGGATCGTCCATCGGAGGGCTGCCGGGCAGCGGCGTGAGCACGGCGATGTCCAGCTTCCCGGCCAGCAACCGCTCGTAGCAGCAACGGGTGTCGATGTCCGCGACCGTCGTGCGCGTCGACGGCGACGCCTCCCGCAGCGCCTGGGCGGTGGGCGCGAGGAGCGGCCCGATGCTGGTCGCGAAGCCGCCGATGCGCAGCGTCCGGTACGAGCCGCCGCCATGGTCGGCGAGGTCCGCCCTGGCCCGTTCCCACTGAGCGCTGAGCAGATCCGCGTGGTACAGCAGGACACAGCCCGCGGTGGTGAGGCGGATCCGGCGCCCGTCCGGCTCCCACAGCTCGGCGCCGACCTCGCGGGAGAGCTGCCGCAGCTGCTGGGAGACCGCGGACGGCGAGAGGTTCAGCGCGCGGGCGGTGGCCGCGACGGTGCCCTGCGCGTGCATGACGCGCAGCGTCTGGAGGAGGCGCAGATTGATCACGCCTTCCATCGTGCGCCATCCGTACAGCGTTTCGACATGGATCCGTCCCGAAAGATGCGATGGACGCGCACGGTTCGAAGGGCGGACGCTTGGCGGCATGGAAGCTGACCCGAGAGACATCCGTCCGGAGTCCGTCCCCGTCTGCGCCGACTGCGGCTGGCCGGTGGAGTCCCCGCTCCAGGAGGCCTCGCGCCACACCGTCACCGAGGGAACGGTCGTCTACACGCGCTGCGCCTGCGGCCGCGTCCGGGTCTGGCTGGAGCCGCGCGGCGGCGGCGCGCCGCGGCTGGTGGTGGGCGCCGCCGGCGTCTCGTACGCACCGAGGACGGAGTGCCACGCGGGTCCGTGACGCGGCGGCGAGGAGCAGGGCCGTCGCGCGCCGGACGGGCTCACAGCCCCGCCCGCCCCCCGGTGAGAGCAAGGTTGCGCGCCGGTCATCTCGGGGCACCCCGGTGAAACGCGCCGTCCCTACCGTCAGGGGTCACCGAACCGCACCGTCAGTGGAGGCGCGATGACTGGCCCGACGACCACCGATCAGGCACCCCGCGCCGGACGGGGGCGATGGATCGAGCACTGGGATCCCGAGGACGCCGACTTCTGGCAGCGGACGGGCCGCAGGACCGCCCGGCGCAATCTGCTCTTCTCCGTGCTCTCCGAGCACATCGGGTTCTCCATCTGGACCCTGTGGTCGGTGATGGTCCTGTTCATGGGGCCCGAGTACGGGGTCGACCCGGCCGGGAAGTTCTTCCTCATCGGCACGGCCACGTTCGTCGGGGCCCTCGTGCGGATCCCGTACACCTTCGCCGTCGCCCGCTTCGGCGGCCGCAACTGGACCGTGGCCAGCGCGCTGCTGCTGCTCCTGCCGACCGGCGCCGCCTACGCGGTGATGGAGCCGGGGACCTCGTACACCACCTTCATGGCCGTCGCCGCGCTCACCGGGCTCGGGGGCGGCAACTTCGCCTCGTCCATGACCAACATCAACTCCTTCTTCCCGCTGCGCGAGAAGGGCTGGGCGCTCGGCCTCAACGCGGGCGGCGGCAACATCGGCGTGCCCGTCGTGCAGCTCGTCGGGCTGCTGGTGATCGGGACGGCGGGTGCCACGCACCCCCGGATCGTGCTCGCGGTCTACGTCCCGCTGATCGTCGCCGCCGCCCTCTGCGCCGCGCTGTTCATGGACAACCTGGCGCCGGTGCGCAACGACACCGGGGCGGCGAAGGAAGCCGTACGCGACCGGCACACCTGGATCATGGCGGTGCTGTACATCGGGACGTTCGGCTCCTTCATCGGCTACAGCTTCGCCTTCGGTCTGGTGCTCCAGACCCAGTTCGGGCGCACGCCCCTGGAGGCCGCCTCGCTGACGTTCGCCGGCCCGCTGCTCGGCTCGCTGATACGGCCCGTCGGCGGCAGGCTCGCCGACCGGCACGGCGGCGCGCGCATCACCCTGTGGAACTTCGGCGGGATGGCGGCGGCCACCGTCGTGGTGATCTTCGCCTCGCTGACCGGGTCGCTGCCCGTCTTCCTCGTCGGCTTCACCGCGCTGTTCCTTCTCAGCGGCCTCGGCAACGGCTCGACGTACAAGATGATCCCCGGCATCTTCCAGACGAAGGCCCTGGCCGGGGGGATGACGGGGGAGGACGCGGCCCGGTACGGCCGCCGGCTCTCCGGCGCCTCCATGGGGCTGATCGGGGCCGTCGGCGCGCTCGGCGGGCTCGGGGTCAATCTCGCCTTCCGGCAGTCCTTCCAGCAGGAGGCGGGCACGGGCACCGCCGCGTTCGTCGCCTTCCTCGGCTTCTACGCCGTGTGCTCGGCGCTCACCTGGGCGGTATACCTTCGGAAGCAGGCGGCCCGACCGGCGACGGAGGCGGAGACGGGGGCCGGCGCCGACGTGGGCCACCGGCTCGACTACGCAGAGGTGTGAGCCGGGCTCCGTGCGGGCCCCGCCCGGGGCGCGGGCGGGCTCCGCGGGGGGCCGGCCTTCGTGAAGCGCCCGGCTCCGCCACGGAGCCGTACGGACGAGAGAGCGGGACGAGGACCATGTCCGATCAGCAGCAGCACGGCCCACTCGCCGGATTCACGGTCGGGGTCACCGCCGCCCGGCGCGCCGACGAACTGGGGGCGCTGCTCATGCGGCGCGGCGCCGCCGTCATGCACGCTCCCGCCCTGCGTATCGTGCCGGTCTCCGACGACGCCGAACTCCTGGCGGCCACCAAGGAGTTGACCGGCAACCCGCCCCATGTGGTGATCGCGACGACGGCGATCGGTTTCCGCGGCTGGGTCGAGGCGGCAGACGGCTGGGGCCACGGACAGGCCCTGCTCGACTGTCTGCGCGGCACCGAACTGCTGGCGCGCGGGCCGAAGGTGAAGGGCGCGATCCGCGCCGCCGGACTGACCGAGGAGTGGTCGCCGGACTCCGAGTCCATGGCCGAGGTGCTGGACCGGCTGCTGACCGAGGGCGTCGACGGGCGCCGGATCGCGCTCCAGCTCCACGGCGAGCCGCTGCCCGGTTTCGTGGAGGCGCTGCGGGCCGGGGGCGCCGATGTCGTCGTCGTACCCGTCTACCGCTGGATGCCGCCCGAGGACATAGCTCCCGTCGACCGGCTCATCGACGCGACCGTCGCCCGCGCCCTGGACGCCGTCACCTTCACCAGCGCGCCCGCCGCGGCCTCGCTGCTCTCCCGCGCGGGTGAGCGCGGTCTGCTGGCCGATCTGGTCGAGGCCCTCCACCACGACGTGCTCGCGGTCTGCGTGGGCCCGGTCACCGCACTGCCGCTCCAGGAGCACGGCATCGACACCGTCCAGCCCGAACGCTTCCGCCTCGGCCCGCTCGTCCAGGTGCTCTGCCTCGAACTCCCCGGCCGCACCCGCACCTTGACGGTCGCGGGCCGCCGCTTCGAGATCCGCGGCCACGCGGTGCTGCTGGACGGCGAGCTGAGACCCGTACCGCCCGCCGGGATGGCCCTGGTGAACGCGCTCGCCAGGCGGCCCGGCTGGGTGGTCTCGCGCGCCGACCTGCTGCGGGCCCTGCCCGGGGCGGGCACCGACGAGCACGCGGTCGAGACGGCCATGGCCCGGCTCCGCGCGGCGCTCGGCGCGTCGGAACTGATCCAGACGGTCGTCAAGCGCGGCTACCGGCTGGCGCTCGACCCGGCGGCGGGCACGAAGTACGGGAGCCGCTGAGCAGGGCCACGTGACCGTCCGTCGATCACGAGGGCCACTTGGGTACCCGAACCGGAACCGGGGCGTCTATTTTAATCGGATGGTCAACGACTCCCTTCCGTTCCGTCCGGCACGAGCGGAAGACGCCGGCCCCCTCGCCGAGGCACTTCTGCGCAACAGGGACCACATGGGCCCCTGGTCCCCGTACCGCACCGCCGACTACTTCACCCCGGAGGCGCAGGCCCATCTGCTGGCCGACCCCTCCGCCCTGCGCTGGCACTTCACCGACGGGCCGCGCGTCGTGGGCCAGGCCACGCTCTCCACCCTCGTCCTCGGGCCGTTCCGCAGCGCTGGCCTCGGCTACTGGGTCGACGCCGAGTACACCGGGCGGGGACTGGCCACCCGCGCGGTCGAGGAGGTCGCCCGCGCCGCCCTGGAGGATCTGGGCCTGCACCGCATCGAGGCGAGCACCATGCCGTCCAACACCGCCTCGCGGCGGGTCCTGCGCAAATGCGGGTTCGAACTCATCGGGACGGCGCCGCGCTATCTGCACATCGACGGCGCGTGGCGCGACCATCAGCTCTTCCAGCGGATCCTGCACGACGGCCCGCCGAACACCGCGCCGTAAGAGGGTAAGAGGGTGCTGCGGGCCGCCGGGTTCCGCGCCGGGCCGGTGAATTCGCGCGGCGCGGTTCAAGTGAGTCGTCCCCCGAGGGGTTCCCGGCGCGTTCCGGGGCATGCACTCTGGGGAGAACGCGGCAGGACGGTGACCGAGGCGGTGACAGGCACATGACTACGGGCGTGGGCTCGTACGAGTGGCGATTCGACTCCGGGCGCCTGTGCCTGGACTTGGTGGCCACCGGGGAACCGGCCCCGAAAGGCTTCGGCGAACAGCCACGGACCGACGGCACCGGACTGCTCGGCCGCTGGCTCACCGGCTCCGGTCTCGTCCCGGCGGGTACCCCGCTGACCGCCGTCGACACCGCCTGGGTCCGGCGCTTCGCGGAACTGCGCGACTGCGTCGGTCAGTTGGTGCGCGCGGAGATCGACGGGCGGTACGCGGCAGCCGCGCTGGAGCGCGTCAACACGATCGCGGCCGGCGCCCCGCCCGGCATCAGGGCCGTACGTGAACCGGGCGGCGGCCTCGTCCGGACACTCAGCGACGAGCCCGAATGCGGCGCGCTGCTCGCGGCCGTGGCCAGGGACACCGTCGACCTGCTGACCGACCCCGTCGCCCGGGCCCGCCTGCGGCAGTGCGAGGGCGACAGCTGCCGCCGGGTGTATCTGGACACCTCGCGCGGGCGCCGGCGGCGCTGGTGCTCCAGCGAGGTGTGCGGCAACCGGGAGCGGGTCGCCAGGCACCGGCGCCGGGCGGCGGTCGCCCGCGCCTGACAAGGGGACCGTTCCCCGCGCGGGGCCCTCGCCACGCGGGCCCGGCCTCCGCGCCCGGCCGTCCTTCACGCCCGGCCGTTCCCCACCCCGTAAAAGATCTTGAAAGATTTCCGCTGCCCCGTTGAGTACATCTCCCCACCGGCCCGTAAGTCACCGTGATGGGAACAAGCAGCCGTCTCAAGGTCTCGACCCGGGAGGTTCAGGTGCGCAAGGATGCGGCCGTGGCCGACGACCGACCTCACCGGGCCCGGCACCGGAGCGAGGCACAGCGCACCAACATCTCCGTTCCCGACGAGGAGTTGATGCGCGCCCTCTACCGGGAACACGCCGGACCCCTGCTCGCCTACGTCCTGCGCCTCGTCGCGGGCGACCGCCAACGGGCCGAGGACGTCGTGCAGGAGACGCTCATCCGTGCCTGGAAGAACGCCGGTCAGCTCAATCGGGCGACCGGCTCTGTCCGACCCTGGCTGGTGACGGTCGCCCGACGCATCGTCATCGACGGTCACCGCAGCCGGCAGGCCCGGCCGCAGGAGGTCGACCCGTCGCCGCTGGAGGTCATGCCCGCGGAGGACGAGATCGACAAGGCGTTGTGGCTGATGACGCTCTCTGATGCCCTCGATGATTTGACCCCCGCCCACCGGGAAGTTCTGGTGGAGACGTACTTCAAGGGACGTACGGTCAACGAGGCCGCCGAGACGCTCGGCATACCCAGTGGGACCGTGCGGTCGCGTGTGTTCTACGCACTGCGTTCCATGAAGCTCGCGCTGGAGGAGAGGGGGGTCTCGGCATGACCACGTACGAGCAGTCCGGGCAGGACGACGGCACGGCCGCGCACGACGCGGCGGCGGCCTACGCGCTCGGCATCCTGGACGAAGCCGACGCCACCGCCTTCGAGGCGCACCTGGCAGGCTGCCACATCTGCGCGCTCCATCTGGAGGAGTTCGCCGGGATGGAGCCGATGCTGGCCATGCTGGCGGACAATCCGGACCCCTTCGGACAGGCGTCACCCTTCGGCCGGTCCGACCCCTTCGCCCAGCCGGCCGCGTCCGGCGCCCCGCCCTCCCCGTTCGGGCGCGCCGCCACGCCCGCACCGCCGCCCGCGGTCACGGTGCAGCCCAGCCCCCGGCTCCTCGACCGGCTCGTCGACGAGGTCGCGGTCAAGCGCGCCAAGCGCAGGCGCCGCTCGATGTACCTGGTCGCCGCCGCGGCCGCACTGGTCATCAGCGCCCCCGCCGTCGCGGTCGTCACCACCTCCGGTGACGGTGGCACGAGCAACCGGGCCGCCGACCCGCACCCCACCAGTCCCGCCGAGGACGCCTTCATGGAGCACATGCCGGAGAAGGTCGAGGCGACGGACCCGACGACCAAGGTCACCGCGACCGTCGGCATGGAGCGCAAGGGCTGGGGGACCCACGCGGCCCTGGAGCTGAAGAACGTCAAGGGCCCGCTCAAGTGCAGCCTGATCGCCGTGTCCAAGACCGGCGAGGAGGAGATCGTCACCTCCTGGGCCGTGCCGAAGTGGGGCTACGGCCTGCCGGACAGCACGAACCAGGTGGCGAAGAACCCCCTCTACGTGCACGGCGGCTCCGCCATGGATCGCAACGACATCGATCACTTCGAGGTCCGGACATTCGACGGCAAACGTCTGGTGGAGGTCGAGGCCTGACATACCCGCCCCCTTCGCGTACGGTTGACGGCTGCCCAGTGCACGTCAGAAGGGGGCCTCGGTGGCCGCGCAGGATGCCGCTGTTGAATCCGCTGGATCGGTTGTCGATCCCGTACGCGACAAGGGAAACGACGCCATAAGCCACCCCGCCCGCCCGACGGGGAACTCCGCGGGCGCCGACTCCGTCCGCGCCCGCGAGATCGCCGTCGAACAAGAACACCTCGACCAGGTCTACCGCCGCCTCGAAGAGAAGATCGACGAGGCGGAATTCCTGATGAACGACGCCGCCAAACGCGGCCAGGTCGGCACACCCGGCGCGCTCGCCGAACGCGACGCGCAGGTGTTCCGGGCCGGAATCCATCTCAACCGGCTCAACAACGAATTCGAGGACTTCCTCTTCGGACGGGTCGACCTGCTGCCCGGCAAGGACGGCAAGAAGGGCCCCGACGGCGCGTACACCTCCGTCGAACCCGCCGACGACGCCGTGGGCGACGACGACACCGCCGACATCGCCGAGACGCTCCACATCGGCCGCATCGGGGTCCTGGACTCCGACTACTCGCCGCTGGTCATCGACTGGCGCGCGCCCGCCGCCGCCCCGTTCTACCGCTCGACCCCCGTCGACCCCGGCCGTGTCGTACGGCGCCGGGTCATCCGCTCCAAGGGCCGCAAGGTCCTGGGCGTCGAGGACGACCTGATGCGCCCGGAGCTGACCGCCACACTGAACGGCGCCACGCTCCCCGTCATCGGCGACGGCGCGCTGATGGCCGCCCTCGGCCAGGCCCGCAGCCACACCATGCGCGACATCGTCTCCTCCATCCAGGCCGAGCAGGACCTGGTGATCCGGGCGCCCGCCGCCTCCGTCACCGAGGTGTCGGGCGGCCCCGGCACCGGCAAGACCGCCGTCGCGCTGCACCGCGCCGCCTATCTGCTCTACCAGGACAGACGGCGGTACGCGGGCGGCATCCTCGTCGTCTCACCGACCCCGCTGCTCGTCGCCTACACCGAAGGCGTGCTGCCGTCCCTGGGCGAGGAGGGGCAGGTCGCGATCCGCGCGGTCGGCTCACTCGTGGACGGCGCCGAGGCCACCGCGTACGACGAGCCGGCCGTCTCCCGTGTCAAGGGCTCCGCGCGCATGCTGAAGGTGCTGCGCAAGGCGGCACGCGGTGCCCTGGAGGGGGACAGGACACCACCCGGTGGCCGCGGCGGGCGCGGCGGCCGTACGGCGGGAGCGCCCGCCGGGCGCCCCGCCGGCCAGCTCGCCTTCGGCGACGACGACCCGGGCACGGCACGGGACGACAGCGGCGGCAACAACCCCACCGGCGCCTCACCCGGCGCCCCCGGGCGCGCCGCCGCACCCACCCGGCTGCGGGTCGTCGCGTTCGGCCGCCGCCTGGAGCTCGAATCCGACGAGCTGCACCGCATCAGACAGTCCGTTCTCGGCGGCTCCGCGCCCGTCAACCTGCTGCGCCCGCGCGCCCGCAGACTGCTCCTCGACGCGCTGTGGGCGAAGTCCGGCGCCGCGTCGCGGGCCGGGGACCACCTGGCGAAGGGCGACGCCGAACTGGCCGCCGAACTGCGCGGCGGCTTCGACGACGACGTGACGTCCGAGGACAGCTTCATCGAGTTCCTGGACGCCTGGTGGCCCGAACTCACCGCGCGCGGTGTGCTCGCCGCGATGGCCGACGAGCGCAGGCTCGGCCGCTGGGCCCGCCGGATCCTCAACCCGAACGAGACCAGGAAGGTCGCCCGCTCGCTGCGGCGCGCGGGCCCCGACGGCACCGGACCGCTGTCCGTGCACGACGTGGCGATCCTCGACGAACTGGAGCAGCTGCTCGGCACCCCCTCCCGCCCGCGCAAGCGGCGCGAGGTGGACCCGCTGGACCAGCTGACCGGTCTCGAGGAGCTGATGCCGCAGCGCGAGGAGTCGCAGCGGGAGCGCGCGGAGCGGCTGGCGGCCGAGCGCACCGAGTACGCGCACGTCATCGTCGACGAGGCGCAGGACCTCACCCCGATGCAGTGGCGGATGGTCGGCCGCCGCGGCCGGCACGCCACCTGGACGGTGGTCGGTGACGCGGCCCAGTCGTCCTGGTCCGACCCCGACGAGGCCGCGGAGGCACGCGACGAGGCCCTGGGCAACCGTCCGCGCCGCCACTTCACCCTCACGGTCAACTACCGCAACCCGGCCGAGATCGCGGCGCTCGCCGCCAAGGTGCTCGCGCTCGCGATGCCGGGCATGGAGTCCCCGGCCGCCGTCCGCTCCACGGGCGTCGAGCCGCGCTTCAGCGCCGTACGGGACGGCGATCTGGCCGGGGCCGTACGGGAGGAGGCCCGGCGTCTCCTGGACCGCGTGGACGGCACGATCGGCGTGGTCGTCGCGATGAACCGCAGGGAACAGGCCACGCGCTGGCTCGCGGGGCTCGGCGACCGGGTCGTGGCGCTCGGCAGCCTGGAGGCGAAGGGACTGGAGTACGACGCCACGGTGGTCGTCTCACCGGCGGAGATCGCCGACGAGTCGCCCGCCGGGCTGCGGGTGCTGTACGTGGCCCTGACCCGCGCGACGCAGCAGCTCACGGTCGTCTCCGCGGGCCGCGACGACCCCGACGAGCAGGGAGTCCCCGACCTCCTCAGGGAGTGATCCGCACGCCGTCCGGGGAGTGCTCGT
The DNA here is from genome assembly GCF_022695985.1 of Streptomyces sp. NP-1717. Classification (GTDB taxonomy): domain Bacteria; phylum Actinomycetota; class Actinomycetes; order Streptomycetales; family Streptomycetaceae; genus Streptomyces. Next base: position 13,990 of record NZ_JAAPBF010000134.1, read on the forward strand.
GAAGTCAACTCGCGTGCGGGAATCACTTTCCGGGGTGGTTTGTTAGCCTGGTGTTGGCACCGGCTCGATCCAAGCCCCCGGGCCCAACCTTCGTCGCTTCGAGCGACCACTTGCCGCGAGGCGAGCATGGCGGGCCGGTGCCATCCTTTTCTTCTTAGTGTTCACGGGGATTCCCCGGAACAGGTCTTCACAGGAGCGGGTCCGCGTCACAAACTGACGCGGACCCGCTCGTGCTTGCCGCTTTTCCCGGTTTCCACCCCCGTTACCGCCTACCAGCAGGTAGGTGCGACCATCGGACGGTTCCGCCGGACGCCAGGCGCGAGGCGGTTCGGCAAGTGAAGCCAGGGAAAGCAGAGGAACACGGTCATGGCAACGGCGCCAAGCGTCTCGTACTCGATGACGGTCCGACTGGAAGTGCCCGCGAGCGGTACGGCGGTGTCCCAGCTGACCACGGCCGTGGAGTCCTCCGGCGGCTCGGTGACCGGCCTGGACGTCACCGCGTCCGGCCACGAGAAGCTGCGGATCGACGTCACGATCGCCGCCAGCTCCACCAGCCACGCGGACGAGATCGTCGAGGAACTGCGGGGCATCGAGGGTGTCACCCTCGGCAAGGTCTCCGACCGTACGTTCCTGATGCACCTCGGCGGCAAGATCGAGATGCAGTCCAAGCACCCCATCCGCAACCGTGACGACCTCTCCATGGTCTACACGCCGGGTGTGGCACGCGTCTGCATGGCGATCGCCGAGAACCCCGAGGACGCCCGCCGGCTCACCATCAAGCGCAACTCCGTCGCGGTCGTCACCGACGGCTCCGCGGTGCTGGGCCTCGGCAACATCGGCCCGATGGCCGCGCTGCCCGTCATGGAGGGCAAGGCCGCCCTCTTCAAGCGGTTCGCGGGCATCGACGCGTGGCCGATCTGCCTGGACACCCAGGACACCGACGCCATCGTCGAGATCGTCAAGGCGATCGCCCCCGGCTTCGCGGGCATCAACCTGGAGGACATCTCCGCCCCCCGCTGCTTCGAGATCGAGGCGCGGCTGCGCGAGGCCCTGGACATCCCGGTCTTCCACGACGACCAGCACGGCACGGCCATCGTGGTGCTCGCCGCGCTGACCAACGCCCTGCGCGTGGTGGGCAAGGCGATCGGTGACGTGCGGGTCGTCATGTCGGGCGCGGGTGCGGCCGGTACAGCGATTCTCAAACTTCTTATCGCGGCCGGTGTCAAGCACACCGTCGTCGCGGACATCCACGGAGTGGTGCACGCGGGACGCGCGGACCTGGTGTCCGCCGCGGCCGAGTCCCCCCTTCGCTGGATCGCCGACAACACCAATCCGGAGGGCGTCACGGGCACCCTCAAGCAGGCCGTCGTCGGCGCCGACGTGTTCATCGGCGTGTCGGCCCCGAACGTCCTGGGGGGCGAGGACGTCGCGGCGATGGCGGACGGCGCGATCGTCTTCGCGCTGGCCAACCCCGACCCCGAGGTCGATCCCGCAATCGCCCGCGAGACAGCGGCAGTTGTGGCCACGGGCCGCTCCGACTTCCCCAACCAGATCAACAACGTCCTGGTCTTCCCGGGCGTCTTCCGCGGCCTCCTGGACGCGCAGTCACGCGCCGTCAACACGGACATGATGCTCGCCGCGGCCACGGCCCTCGCGGACGTCGTCACGGGTGACGAACTCAACCCGAACTACATCGTTCCCTCGGTCTTCAACGACAAGGTCGCGGGCGCCGTCGCGGGGGCCGTGAGGACCGCCGCCAAGGCCGCCGGTGACGTTGTGACAGGCGCCACGTCCGTCTGACGCCCGGCGCGTCGCGATTAGCGGCACCGTGCACCCACCTCTAGGGTGGCGGACCATGAGCCCGCTGCTCCAAGGGGGTTTCAGGGCCCGGATTCGCTTTCCCGCCGCTGGTGGGGGCAGGATGCTTTCTCAAGGACTATGTCCAGGGGATTCCCCACTGGGGCGCGAAGACCTGAAGGACAGACCCGGTCACAGGGACTGTCAGAGGGTCCTGGCAGCATCGGCTTCGATCTCACGCCTCACACGCAAGAAGAACACGGGAGTAACAACATGAACCGCAGTGAGCTGGTGGCCGCCCTGGCCGACCGCGCCGAGGTGACTCGCAAGGATGCCGACGCCGTGCTGGCCGCCCTCGCCGAGACCGTTGGCGAGATCGTCGCCAAGGGCGACGAGAAGGTCACCATCCCCGGCTTCCTGACCTTCGAGCGCACCCACCGTGCCGCTCGCACCGCTCGTAACCCGCAGACCGGCGACCCGATCCAGATCCCGGCCGGTTACAGCGTGAAGGTCTCCGCGGGCTCCAAGCTCAAGGAAGCCGCCAAGGGCAAGTAACACCCTCAGGCAGAGCACAAGGGCGGTCACCCCGGTCGGGGTGACCGCCCTTGTCGCACGAGGACGAGGCGTCAGACCAGTGAGCGGCCCGGCAGTTCGACCTTCGCGCCCAGTTCGACCAGCTTCTCCATGAAGTTCTCGTAGCCGCGGTTGATCAGGTCGATGCCGTGCACCCGCGAGGTGCCCTGCGCCGCCAGCGCCGCGATCAGGTACGAGAAGCCGCCGCGCAGGTCGGGAATGACCAGGTCGGCGCCCTGGAGCTTCGTGGGGCCCGACACGACCGCCGAGTGCAGGAAGTTGCGCTGGCCGAAGCGGCAGTCCGAGCCGCCCAGGCACTCCCGGTACAACTGGATGTGCGCGCCCATCTGGTTGAGCGCGGAGGTGAAGCCGAGCCGCGACTCGTACACCGTCTCGTGGACGATGGACAGGCCCGCCGCCTGCGTCAGCGCCACCACCAGCGGCTGCTGCCAGTCGGTCTGGAAACCGGGGTGCACGTCGGTCTCCAGGGCGATGGCGTTCAGCGGGCCGCCCGGATGCCAGAAGCGGATGCCCTTGTCGTCGATCTCGAACGCGCCGCCCACCTTGCGGAAGGTGTTCAGGAACGTCATCATCGACCGCTGCTGGGCCCCGCGCACATAGATGTTGCCTTCGGTCGCCAGCGCGGCGGACGCCCAGGAGGCGGCCTCCAGACGGTCCGGCAGGGCGCGGTGGTTGTAACCGCCGAGCTTGTCGACACCGGTGATCCGGATCGTCCGGTCGGTGTCCATCGAGATGATCGCGCCCATCTTCTGGAGCACGCAGATCAGGTCCTCGATCTCCGGCTCCACGGCGGCGTTCGACAACTCGGTGACGCCCTCGGCCAGTACGGCCGTCAGCAGCACCTGCTCCGTCGAGCCGACCGAGGGGTACGGCAGCCGGATCTTCGTGCCGCGCAGCCGCTGCGGGGCCTCCAGGTACTGGCCGTCCGCGCGCTTCTCGATCGTCGCGCCGAACTGGCGCAGCACCTCGAAGTGGAAGTCGATGGGCCGGCCGCCGATGTCGCAGCCGCCGAGGCCCGGGATGAACGCGTGGCCGAGACGGTGCAGCAGCGGACCGCAGAACAGGATCGGGATGCGCGAGGAGCCCGCGTGGGCGTCGATGTCGGCGACGTTGGCGCTCTCGACGTGCGACGGGTCGAGGATCAGCTCGCCCGGTTCCTCGCCGGGGCGGACGGTCACGCCGTGGAGTTGGAGCAGCCCCCTGACCACCCGTACGTCTCGGATGTCGGGCACGTTGCGCAGTCTGCTCGGCCCGCTGCCGAGGAGGGCGGCGACCATGGCCTTCGGCACCAGGTTCTTCGCGCCGCGGACGCGGATCTCGCCCTCCAGCGGGGTTCCGCCGTGGACAAGCATTACATCGTCTGTGCCGGTCATGAATCTCGCGTTCCGGGAGTCGTCGGACAGGGGGCCAAAGCAAAAGGGTAAGGGGCTCGGGCCCCTCTCCCGTAAGGCATCGGACGTCCCGGAGCCGTGAAGGAGCCGACAGAACACTTTCTGTTCGCCGCCCGTCGCGATGAGTCACGGTTCGGTTTGTGTCCACTTGGGTGCGGGTTACGCCGCGTCCTTGCGCTCCCCGTGCCGCCGTGCGCCTGAGCTGCGATCACGCGCAGTCTGCCGCGCGGGCCCCAAGGAGGGCCGATGTGCGGGATCATGTCTCGCATGACCGAGGTGTCCTCGCTCACAGGGCGGCTGCTCGTCGCGACTCCGGCCCTGGCGGATCCCAACTTCGACCGCGCGGTGGTGCTCCTGCTCGACCACGACGAGGAGGGCTCGCTCGGCGTGGTCCTCAACCGGCCCACCCCGGTGGACGTCGGGGACATCCTGGAGTCCTGGGGCGGTCTCGCCGGGGACCCCGGCGTCGTCTTCCAGGGCGGCCCGGTCTCCCTCGACTCGGCGCTCGGACTGGCCGTCATCCCCGGCGACGAGGGGCCGATCGGCTGGCGGCGGGTGCACGGCGCGATCGGCCTGGTCGATCTGGAGACACCGCCCGAACTGCTCGCGCGGGCGCTCGGCTCGCTGCGGATCTTCGCCGGATACGCGGGCTGGGGGCCGGGCCAGCTGCAGAACGAACTGACCGAAGGCGCCTGGTACGTGGTCGAGTCGGAGCCCGGCGACGTGTCCTCGCCGCGCCCCGAGAGCCTGTGGCGCGCGGTGCTGCGCAGACAGCGCAGCGAACTCGCCATGGTGGCCACCTATCCGGACGACCCCTCGCTCAACTGACCCGCCGCGCGGGCGCCTTCGGCGGGCGGTCGGCCGGTGCCGTCCGGGTGCTCTCACGGTGTCCGGATTTCGCCGGTGGCGCTGTGCCGCTCCGCGGCACGGTGCGGCTTACGGGGGCCTCGGTGCGCTGCCGCCGCGGCCGGCCGCCGCGCTCCGCGGGGGGCTCGCGTCGCCGCGTCGCCGCGACGCGCGAGGGGGCGGCGGCGGGGTGCCGGACACCCCTTGGGGGCCGGGGCCCTCAGGATGGCGTGAGCGTGGGTACCCTTGGCGGTTATGAGCACTCTTGAGCCCGAGCGCGGGGCAGGTACGGGCACCCTCGTGGAGCCGACACCGAAGGTGTCGCACGGCGACGGCGACCACGAGCGCTTCGCCCATTACGTCCAGAAGGACAAGATCATGGCGAGTGCCCTCGACGGCACTCCGGTGGTGGCACTCTGCGGGAAGGTCTGGGTCCCGGGGCGCGACCCCAAGAAGTATCCGGTCTGCCCGATGTGCAAGGAGATCTACGAGTCCATGGGCCCCGGCGGGGACAAGGACAAGGGCGGCAAGGACAAGAGCGGCAAGGGCAAGAGCTAGGGCGTGTCCCGACACGTGGCGCCGTCCGCCCGCAGGGCGGGCCGGGCGGGATGTGCCGGGCACGGCCTGGATCCGGGCTCTTCCCACCTGCCGTGAGGCAGATTCGACTGCCCCGGGGCGCGTTCGGTCGCGCCCCGGGGCGGTTCGCGTTCGCGGGGCGGACCGGGGGCAGCAACGCCG